>JAYUUT010000434.1:0-4108 GCA_043754455.1 Myxococcales bacterium | reverse complement strand
TTGCGCGCTGAATTGAAATCAGTTGATTTCGTAAAGGGTCAGTTTGGTCCGGTAGCTGGTTGAGAACGGGAACGGGAAGAGTTGGAGGTCCATGATCTTCCGCTTAGGCTGGTTTGGTTTCATGAAGGATGTGTCGATGAAGCCCTCCCCGTTGGGGATGAAAGGCACGCCCTCCGACATCTCAAGCTGCGTCAACAGGAGCTTATCTTTGGCAAAGGAATTGATGAAGCCTGCGTTAATCTGTTTCCCGTAGTCTGGGCGCATGTAGAGCATCGGAAAAGTTCGGTTCTCACATGATAGCGAATGAGCATCTGTGCCAGCAAAGACCTCTGCCTTGCTTGCAATTTTTTCGATCGCGCGCGAGGTGTCGCGCAACGTGTAGGTGGCGCCGAGGTACCATGTGGCGTTCAAGGCGAGGGACGTTGCGAAGAACGTGACGAACAGCGTCCCAATCACAAGCCGCCGTCGGCCAAAACTAAAGAATAGAAACGGAAGGGCCCCCGCGGCGGCGCACCAAGGAATCAGGGCGCCAACTTTAATGATCCCAAGGTCTTCAGGATGGACCTGCGCCATCCATAGAAAAAACGACCCGAGGGCAGCACGGGCATAGTAGACGAAGAAGCCCGCCAATAGGGTCGGAAGGATGATGCGTACAAAGACGCCTGGAGCGACCGTGCGCGCCTCAGGGACTCGCATCTCGGGAGGGCGAAAAACGTGGTGAAACAGGTAGACGGCGAGAACCGTCAACGGCACCAAAAAATGGACCATTCGTCGGTCGTATCCATATTCGCCATTCATGATCATCGGAAATGGATACACGACGATCCAACAGATGAAGAACCAGGCTGGCGAGGGAATTTCCTTCACCAGCGACAGCTTTCTGTCCTTGACGATTCGGGACACAGCCACGGTCAGCCCTAGGATCCCGACGAAAAACAGCCACACCACACTCGGGTTTTTCGCTGTTGTGAAGTGGACCAGTGCGAACAGGGTTTCTTTCATGTTCCTGATCGACGCATGGTTACTGAACTTACCTACCGAATCCATAAAGAACACATAGTTCGACCACTGGAGGCGGACGAACGTCGCCGCGGCCACACCCCCCACCGTTATCGCAGCCACGAGGGCGAACAGAGCGTGTTTCAGAGGCACTCGTTTCGTAACGAACACTTCAGTGGCCGCGAAGATTCCGACTGGTAAGCAGAAATAAATCGCTGTCAGTTTGCTGAAGATAGCCAACGGCAACGCCGCGCCGGCCAGAAGAAAAAAAATCACATGGCGCCGCTTCCCCATTTCCCAGAAGAAGATCACGGCCACCATATTCATCACTTCAACAATGACTGGGGTCGCCCAGCGTGCGTACATCAACAACTCATGCATGAATCCTAGGGCAAATACCGACAGGAAAGCGATCGAGAGAGAAACTTCTCGCTTCATGATGAAAAATATCATCAGGAGCACACCCCACAGCGCCACCACTGAGACCAGCCGCGCCGAGAGCAGGGAGACACCGAACGTCTTGTATGACGCATAAACCAGCAGGCCATGAAGAGGTGCCCCGATGAACGAGGTCATGAGTTCGTCTTTGAGAAACTCACCAAACAGGATCTTTGATTTTGCGTTGTGCAGATAATACCCCTCATCCGTATAGTCTCCGATACGTTTCACGGGTGACAGGTCGCTGTCTGCTCCGTAAAGCTGGAACGCGAACAGGGCAAGGAGCGCCAACACAATCCAGCCGTTCCGAGCAATCCGGGAAGGCAGCCCAAGATGCCCACTGCGTGTCGACGGAGGTTCGGACAAGGACACGGACTGGATCATCGGTCGATCATAAACGATCACGACGGCAGATGCCCCTATACGGTCTCCTCACGTCCGCCATTGGCCATGGACCGCCCGAGGGCTTCGAGCGCTCGTACGACGCCGACGGCGTCTCGGCCACCCGTCAGCGGCGGCTTCCGATCCCGCACGCACTCGATGAAGTGTTCGCACTCGATGCGCAACGGTTCGCCCAACGTTACCTTGGGTATGAAGACGTCGCCGTCTCGAACGCTGGCCCGAAAGGATCCAAAGGAATCGATAAGTGGGGCGGCCGTCCGATCATCGGTCACAAACTTGTCATAGATGCGTAGGGGTTCATTCAGATTCATGTCGTCCAGGGTCACCATCTTGCGCTCGCCCACGATCGTGATGTCGCGGCACTTGCGCGGGTTCAGCCACGAGACATGCAGATTCACGAGCACCTGATTCGGATACCGCAGCGTCGCGAAAACAGCGTCCTGAATGCCCGGGTTGATCCACGATCCGCCAACCGCCGACACCGTGAGGGGATCGCCCCCCAGCCAGTAATTCGCAATCGAGATGTCATGGGATCCCAGATCCCAGGCGGCGTTGACGTCCAGACGAATCGGCCCCAGGTTGGTCCGCACCATCGAGACGTGATAGACACGGCCAAGCTCGCCCGCCTCAAGGTATTTCTTAACGCGGCGGACCCCCTCGTTGTACAGGAACAGATGTCCAACCATGAGGATTTTGCCGACTTTTTCGGCAAGGTCGCACAGCTCAAGCCCATCCTTTGCATCGGACGTGATTGGCTTCTCAACCATCACGTGTTTGCCATGCTCAAGGGCCTTCTTCACCAAAGCGTGATGGGTTGTCGTCGGCGTCGCCACGACGATGGCGTCCACGCTAGGATCATTCAGCGCCGATGCGACATCATCGGACACCGCCAGACCTGGAAATCGCGTTTTGACCTGGGCAAGCCGTTTGGCATCCCGGTCGATCACCCACGCCACTTCACTGGTCATGCGATTGTCGAAATTTCTGATGAGGTTGGGGCCCCAATGACCGACACCGACGATGGCGACGCGAATCATGCTCACTCCTTTATTCCAAGTCCCAGATAGACCAGCGGGCGCAGGATAGACCACCAGCCCGTGAAAGGCTTCATCTTGGTCTGACCTAAGTTCTTGGCGGGGTACACCTTGGTGACCGGCACTTCGGCAAAACCAAAGCCCAGTCGGATGGCCTTGAACAACAAGTACGGCTCAAGCTCGTACTCATCAAGCCAGGCTTGATCGAGATTCAAACGAGGGTCCTTGAGGATGCTGGCGCGAACGGCCCGAAAGCCATTGGTGGAATCAGTCACACGGTGCCTGGCGATCACGGAGAACAGCAGGGGGTGCATGCGTGTGGCCACTTTTCGGTAAACCGGCATCGGTCCAAACGAGGCGTTGGCCTTGAGATACCGAGAGCCCTGAACCAGATCGGCCCGGCCATCGGCTATCGGATCAACGAGGAGGGGAATCTCCTCCGGCGAATCCTTGTTGTTTCCCGCCATCACCACGATGACGTCATAACCCTTTTCGACACCGTACCGATACCCCGCACGAAGGGCCGCCCCCACCCCCACAGTCTTACCCATGGTAAGAATCGAGGCACCTAGCGAGCGCGCCACCTCGGGCGAACGGTCAGTGCAGCCGTCGTCGATCACCAAGACCTCGTCGACCACGTTTCGTGGGGTTCGCCGCACGACCTCGCTGATCTTGCGCTCTTCGTTCAGAACCGGCGCCATGGCCAGGATGGAAAGTCCACGATACATGGTCAAGTCCCAACGACGATGGGGAACCAGACGCCCCTAAAGCGGCGCAAGCCCCTGCCCTTTACCCAAGTCACGATACCGGCGCCCACAAACACAGGCAAGTTCCCCGCTGAGGCGTTCGCCACAGGCGCACACCCAGCCGATGGCGCGCGCCGGGTTTCCCACCACCAGAGCGTGAGCCGGGACGTCCCTGATGACAACGCTGCCCGCGCCCACGAAGGCAGCCTCGCCCACCGTAACGCCACAAACGATGGTGGCGTTGGCGCCAATCGATGCCCCCTTGCGCACCAGGGTCGGCAAGAACTTGTCCCCAGATTTCTTGAACGCGACCCGGGGATTCATGTCGTTCGTGAAAACCATGTTCGGGCCTAAAAAGACCTCGTCCTGCACCGTGACCTTGTCCCAGATGAGGACGCAGTTCTTTACGGTCACCCTATCGCCGAGGCAAGCACCACTCTCAATGAACGCATGATCACAGACATTGCAATCGGCGCCCACAATCGCCCC
>JAYUUT010000433.1:0-9047 GCA_043754455.1 Myxococcales bacterium | reverse complement strand
CGGTGGCGTCCGCCATTCTTTTGCGCTGGCATCGAAGGCCGGACGGCCATCGGCAAGGCCATCACCCATATCGTGCAGCAATAGATCCGTGAACGGATGGATCGTCTGGTGGCCTAGCTCGGGAAGGTCGGGGCTGTCCCCGGTCTGCCACGTGGCCGTGTGGCATTGCGGGCACCCCACACGGGTGAACAGGGATTGCCCCAGGGCAATAGTGGCCCGATCCCCTGGCCTGCGGGCAGGCACACCAAGAAGGCGAACGTAGGTGCTGACATTTCTAAGAATGGCGTCGCTGACCTCGGGCGTGCCACCGCTGGGTTTGTGGGCGCAGGCGCGTTGTTGGCTGCTGTGATTTTCGCCCGGCAGCAGGGTCGATGTCAGCCCCATGTCGCCCAGAAAAGCCCCCGCTGCTTGCTGGCGCACCGAAGGCTGTTCAGCCTTCCAGCCAAATCGTCCCAGAACCGATTTTCCAAGGGCCCGATCAGGAACTTGATTGGGTCGGCCCGAGATTCCATCACCGTTGCGGTCGTCCGGATCGGCGGGTGCCAAGATTTTCGATTCGGGAATCATTTCCAGCAATCCAAGCCCCACCATTGCGGGTGCCACGCGCGACGAGGTCAGCAGGGATCGGGACCACGGGCCATAGCCCGGTTTCGACAGGATTGTTCTGGGGTGCAAAAGTGTAAATGGCTCCCCATCGCCGTAGGCTCCGGGTACCGGATCTTCGATGACTCGAATTTCGGCCTCGCCAGCAAGTCCTGGGAGGGCCAAGGGCTGAAGCTGATCGCCATAAACGGGATCAGGGCGTGGGGCCCTATCGCCGGATCCTCCCGGAATGCTGATCCGGACCAGCATGCTGACGGCCAGGTCGCCGGGCAAAGGGGGGCGGCCTCGTCCGTCGTGCAGATGACAGGAAGAACAAGACCGTGCATTGAACAGAGGACCCAGACCATCGCGATCTGTCACGGAGGCGGGCGCCTCCACCCAGTTTTTGTTAAAGAACGAATTGCCTAGAAAAAACGCCGAACGATGGTTTTCTGCCAGGTTTTGCGCCGGAAGCCCGAAGGCGTTGCCGGTCAGGTCGAAAACGGTCGTTGCACCCCCGGCCAGAATTGTCGAATCAGGTGCCGCCTGGATGCGCCCGACTATCAAAAACAGGGCGAAAGAGGAAAAGGCTATTATTTGCCCTGGATTGGCCATCATCGGGGCAATTCCCAAGCCGAAGCCACAAGTCCCAGGACCGCTGCTGATCGGCCGATGACGTCGGCAAGGGCGCGCACGCGTTTAATGGTCAGCGCAACGGCCTGCCGACCGGGGGCAGCATCCCCTCCGCGAATCGATTGATCAAAGGGGATCGGAATGCTACGGGCCGCCGCAAGCGCATCCCGGATACCCTGATCCAACGCCCGTCCGATCGTCGGATCTTTGAGTGCCACAAGGTAGGCAAGACCCGATGCCGTTCCCCCGTGCAAGACCCCATCGACGCCCAAAAGATCGCCCAGGATGTCGTTGTGTGTGTTGTCGCTAAAACACGAGTGTTCGTCTTCTTGATCCTTCGTTTCATAACTGACGGTCAGGCGTTCTCCGCCGAGTTCAGGCCCGACGAGAACACCAAGACCTTTAAAAGCCAATGACAAGGCTTCATCGGGGGGCAGGCCCAGAAAATGTGTGACGTAGTTTTTGGAGGGGGAAGACGGGCGCCATTGGTTCCGAACCGTTTGCAGATGTCCGGCCAACAAGGTCGTGACGGCCTTCAGGTAGGTGGATCGGCGGATGGCGTTCCGCGCACGTGGCAGGAAATCACGAAACGAACGCTGACCTGGCCCGGTGGCGCTGACGTCTTGTCCCCACAAAAGAAATTCTATGGCGTGAAACCCAGTGGAAATGCTGGTTTCTCCTTCACTTTCGTTGAGGGCCGCGATTTTCTCCGAAGATAGATCCGGATGGCGAGTCGGATCTCCGACGATGCCACCGCCTGAACCGTTTACGCCCGTGTCGATAAAATTTTCGTCGATGGGCCACGCGTTGATGAAGGGCTCCAGGGCATCGATAGGCCCCCCATAAAAACGAAAGGCTTCGGTTTGAAGATACGAACTACGGGCGTCCAACCAGGACTTCTGAGCGTCCTTAAGAGCCGCTTCGGAGGGCTTGCGGATGAAGACCCCAACTGCTGTTTCCAGTCTCAAGACCCCGTTCACGGCGTCGTCGTATCGCGCCAACGCTAAAGAAGCATATTGCGACAGGACCTGCTGTTTTACGACCCGTAGGTCCGATCCGGCGTCGGAATGTAAAGGGGATTTTTGTTCCCGGCAGGCCATCCAGAGGCCCGCGATAAGGAAGATAGATAACTTCACCAGAGTCATTTTTCTAGCTGCCGAACCGCCCCTTCAAGTTCGGCAGCTAGGGCCTTGTTGGCAGGTTGGGATCGAAGATCGGGCGGCCAGGCGCGCAGGGCTGCCAAGGCCGCCTTGAACGCATCGCGTGCCTGCCGTTTTCGCCCCGCCTGCCGCAGGATTTCACCGCGCCTTTTTAGCCACAGATCTTTTCGTGGCGATTTCGCCGCAATCGAATCCACCCGGCGTAGGGCCGCGTCCCAATGTTTTGCCTGAAGTTCAAACGCAATAGCGGGAATCTGCAGGCTAACGATGGGCCCCAGTTTGGCAATGCCATCGTCAAGCACCAAAAGGGCTGCGTCCAAATGTGCTGCGCCCTGTGATGCCAAGGCCCGTGCACATTCCAAAAAAACGTCCGGTTCGGAAGACGCCGACGTGGCCAAAGCCCTTTTGTACGCGGCGGCCGCTTCGGGCAAGCGAGCCAAGGCGACCAACGCCCGCGCCCGCAGGATGTGCAGTTGCGCGTTTTGGGGATCCGTAGCCAGGACGGCATCGGTTTTCGAAACGACCTGCGGATAACGGCGAAGTTCAAGCAACAGTTCGGCGGCCAGCAAGGTGGCGCGGATCCGGGCTGTGGGAATTCCGGCCGCATAATCAAGGTCGCCTAACGCGGCCTCCATGTCCAATCGACGCCGGTGCATGTCGGCGCGGGTGATGTACAGCTCGGCGTTCGTGGGATCTTTGGCCACGGCCACCGACACCTCAGAGATCCGACGGGCCAGATCATTGTCGGCCGCGCGACCGGGCGTGCCATAGGCGCACATCGCCAGCACGGCGCCGACCCGCAGCAGGGATTGTCCCCTGCGCCCGCCGCACAAATCGTATTCCTTGCAGGTCACAGTGCGGCATTCATGCCACGGCCGAGGAAGGGCCGTCAAACCTATTCGGATCCCCCACGGACGCCGGTGGTTGGCGCCGTGGGGCAGGTTTCGCGCAAGCGACGGAAACCTACCGCCGGCAGACCCGGTGGTTGTCGACCCGGCCATCGCAGTCGTTGTCCTTGCCGTCGCAGATTTCTGGAGACGGCGTCCCCGCCTTGGCCCCGCATATGGTGCCCAGGCCACTTGTTGAACAGATCATGACGCCCTTGCGGTTGCACGAACCCACCCCGGCCTGACACGACCAACCCAGAGTGATGAAGTTTTCGTCGGTCTTGCCATCGCAATCGTCGTCGATTCCGTTGCAAGTTTCGGCAGCGGGCGTGCCCGGCTGGCAGGTGTTCGCCTGGCCATTGGTGCAGGCGGGAACTGAACGGCCACAGGCGCCGACCCCACAGTTGACCGCGGGTATTCCTTCATCGACCATGCCGTCACAGTCATTGTCGAGCCCGTCACACACTTCCGCCGAAGGGGTGCCCGGCGTGCAGATGGCGGTAGCACCATTTGTGCAGGCCTCGACGCTGCGTTTGCAAACGCCCAGCCCACAGCTGATCGGTGGCAGGTTTTCGTCCGTCTGGCCGTCACAGTTGTTGTCCTTCCCATCACAAATTTCGGTGCTTTCAGCCTTGGGTGTGCAGGTCCCCGCCGTGCCACCGGTACACGCCGCCACGGTGTTTGCGCATTCACCAACACCGCAGGTCAGGGCGACGAAGCCGTTATCGGCCACGCCGTCGCAGTCGTCATCAACGCCGTTGCAGACTTCTGCTGTCGGCGCGCCTGGGACGCAGGCTTGCACGGTGCCGCCCACACAGGTTGTCACGACTCGGTTACAGGCCCCGACGCCGCAGGTCAGTGTCCCGCCGAGGCCATTGTCGACCACGCCGTCGCAATCATCATCGACGCCATTGCAGATTTCGGTGGTGGGGAGGCCGGGCTGACAGGTTTCCCCAGCGCAGGTTGCCCCTGACTTCTTGCAGGCGCCAACGCCACAGGTTGCGACCGAAATTCCATTGTCGACGACACCGTCGCAGTCGTTGTCCTTGCCGTCACACACTTCGATGCCGGCGGTCTTGGGCGTGCAGGTCGATACCGACCCGCTGACACAGTTGTTCGCCGTGTTTGCGCATTCGCCGACACCGCAGGTCGTCGTGCCCAGTCCCTGATCGACGACACCGTCGCAGTCGTTGTCCTTGCCGTCACACACTTCGATGCCGGCGGTCTTGGGCGTGCAGGTCGATACCGACCCGCTGACACATGTATCAATGCTGTTCGTGCATTCGCCGACGCCACAGGTCGTTGTGCCCAATTCTTCGTCAGCGACACCGTCGCAGTCGTTGTCCTTGCCGTCGCACAACTCGGGCTTTGGTGTGCCCGGCATACAGGCCTGCGGTGGCTGGACCATTCCTAGGACGCAGGCGCTGATGGTCGTGCGGCATTCGCCGACGCCGCAGGTCAGGGATCCAAGGGCTTCATCGACCAAGTCGTCGCAGTCGTTGTCGATACCATCACAGACTTCGATCCCCGAAGCCTTAGGCAAACAAGCCTGAACCGCGCCGGCCGAGCAAGAGTCGACGGTATTCATGCAAGCACCAACGCCACAGGAAATTGTTCCTAGATTTTCGTCGGTCATGCCATCGCAGTTGTTGTCCTTCCCATCGCAAAGTTCAGGGGCGACAGGTTTTGGGGTGCAGGTCAGCGGCGCCCCCATGGCGCACGTATTTACGGTGTTTTGGCACAGCCCGACGCCGCAGGTTTGGGTGCCCAGATTGTCATCGGCGGCACCGTTGCAATCGTTGTCCAGGCCGTCGCAGGTTTCTATGGAAGGGGTGCCCGGGACGCAGGCTGCCGCGCACAGATCTTGCGTCCGTCGGCACGCGCCATCGCCACACACCCGCTGGATACAGGTAGCACCTATGACAAACGAGGTGCCGCCGCTGTAGGTGGCATCCCCTGTCCCCGTGCCGACGGGCAACGATCGGGCGCGTACCTTATAGGCGTACGACTTGCCGGCAGTCGAGGTACTAGCAAACGTGACGACGTTGGCGGCGACGTTGGTGATAACCAGTGTGTTGCCGTCCCAGCGTTCGATCTGAAACCCTTCTTCATTGGTCGAATTGTCCGTCCAGGTCAGTGAATTTTGGGTCGTGCTGACGGGGGTGACGACCAACGCACTGGGGGCCTTGGGGCTGGCGGAACCGCGCGCCAGCGACAGGTCCAGATAGATATCGCTGCTGCTCGCGTTGACCTGGTGAATTTCAACCGCAATAGAATTGGTACCCGCGACCAGGACCGAAGGGCTGATGGCGACAATGTCGGTATCCGTCGCGCTGACCGCTACGGAGCCCGCAAAAACCGTGGATCCCGCGTCCGCAGGCAAGATGGCCCTATGAACTTCCGTGCCGTTGATGAAAACCGCCGCACCGTCGTCTCGCTTTAACGTCAGGACCAGGGTTGCATAGTCGGCGGGTGTGTTCACGCTGAACGTCCGCCGGAAGTAGGTCGTCGTGAATTTAGCCGTGCTGTTGCCGCCGAAGCTGACAACGGTGTTGAAAGCAGCGTTGCTGCCCGCATACCCCAAGGGTGCCGAGCCCACGGCCCAAGCGCTGTCATCGAAGGACGTTGCACGCCATGTGGTCCCTAAATTGCTGTTGTTGTCTAGGTACCGGAAGGCCGATCCGAGGCGGACGATGGTGTCACCCGAGGTGGCCGCCGTCGTTCCCGATATGGGGCCTGTGTATGCTGTTACGTCTGTGGCGTTGAAAGCACGTACGCGGAAGGCGTAAGCGGTCGCAGGCAGCAATCCGGTTTCGACAATGCTGGTCGGTGTCGGGGTGGTGCGGACTTCGCCAACCAAGTCCCATGTCGCCCCGTTTTGACGTTCGATGCGGTAGCCGGTGGCATAGGTGACGGGGGTCCAGGACACCAGCAGTCCCCCCGACGTGTTCGGTACAACAGTGAGTCCTGTTGGGGGCAGGAGGGGAGGTGTCGGGATGGTAAATAGAACCGGCTGCGACATGGCCGTGGCCCCCTGGTTGTCCGTAGCAATCGCGTAGGTTTGGTAGGTGCCCGGGGCGGAAAAAACGCGGTCGTACGTGTAAGGCTCGGTGACGTCCGCGCTGACCATTTCGGAATTGATATAAAAGGCCACACTGGCTACGGTGCCAGGCGGGGCATCGCTGGCGGTCGCGTTTAGGGTCACAGGGGCTGAAAGGACGGGGTTGCCAGCAGCATCGGTCCCCGTCGTCGGAACCCCTAGAGGGGCCGAAACCGTGACGGTCGGGGCCGCGTTGGTGGGTGTGCCCTTGACCAGGCTGAAATCGTCATCGACAAACCCATTTTCGCGCAAGAACCGGGCGTCGAGGCGTTCGCCGTTCACATCAATGACCAGCGACCCCAGTTGGTTAAGGCTGGTGTGCATGACGGGGTGGTTCAGCGTCCCGCCGCTGGCCTGCCCTGAGCTGCCCGCGACCACATAAACGGCGCCCTGGTTGGCCATCGGCCCCATCGCGGGTTTTGTGTAGGACTCGTTCGTCATCGTGGTGGGGCTGATCGTGTACGCGTGCCCCGTCTGTTCGCCGACCGCAGGCTTCGTGAATGCGGATGGGGTTTGATAGTGACCGTTGATAAAATAGGAACGTTCATACGAATGGCTGTGCCCCGACAGGACGACGTCCACGCCATGCGCCTCGAGGACGGGCAACATGAATTGGCGGACTTCAATCAGTTCGCCTTCAGTGTCCGAGTTGTGGCTGCCCTTGGTGTAGGGGGGGTGGTGGAAGAACGCGATGGTCCAGGGTTTCATGTTCATCTGCAGGTCGTTTTCCAGCCAGACAAGCTGGGCACTGTTGGCCTTCCGCAAGGTGGCCGTCATCGAGTCCAGACAGACAAAATGGATGGACCCGTAATCAAACGAATAATAACGTTCGTCACCAGAGGCGACGCCGCCGGACTGCCCGATTGTCGGAAAATCAAAGATGTTGAAATAGGGCGGCGCGGTTGGGCCACTGATTTCAAAGGTCGAAGCCTGGGCGGTTTCGTGATTGCCGACCGCCGACCACAAAAACGACTGCCTGAGAATTTTCGGATACATATCGAAAACGGCTGCCTGATATTCGGCGTCGGTGCCGGTGTTGTACGCGTTGTCACCCAACATCAACATAACGTCGGTGTAGCGTTGATCGGACGCCGCCAGTTTGTAGTAGGCATCGCGAACCTTGATCTGTGAAGCCGTGGCCGTACCGGCGTCACCTAAGGCCCAAATGCGGGTCGCGCGCGGCGTGGTGGGCAAGGTGACGAAGAAATGGTCGGCGTCGCCCGCCACCTGCACGAACGTGCCCAGCGCAGGATCGGTTCGTCCAATCGCATAGTAGTACTTGGTGTTTGGGGTCAAACCCGACAGCAACACGGTGTGTTCGGTCCGTGTGCCCGGGACCTCGGCCGATGACTCCAGCTTCTCGGGCGCAAGGCCGTACCGGACCTGGGAATCGGCCGCCACGTCGCCTCGCCAGCGAACCACAGCAGTGGTCGGGCTTCCCGATTGCAAATAAGGCCCGCGGACCAGGTCGACGGCCCAGCGTGCCTCAAGATCAAAAATCAGATCCGAACTGGTGGCGTTCACCTGGTGGAATTCAACCGCTAGGACGTTGGTGCCGATTTTCAGTGCGCTCGATGGGATCGAGACCTTGTGGGTCGCGGCGTCGACACCGGTCAGTGCGATGGTCGCTGTGGCAAACGTTGCATACGGCAGCCCCATGTCGGCGCCTCCCGCGTCGGTCCCAGCGCTGGTGGGCATATTGGCCGAAGCGATTCGTGCGCCGTTCAGATACAGGACATAGCCGTCGTCGTACCAGACCTCGAAGTTCATACGGGCGTAGGGTCTGCTGGCTACGTTGAATGTTCGGCGGGCATAGGCGGCGTTCAGGCGTGCGCCGCCCACCGTGTCGGGAAGGACATCTTTGATGTCCGGGTTCTTGACGGGAACGCTTGTGTCGTAACCCATCTTGCCAGTTTTGTTCAGCACCCAGCCGGTGGGGAGGGCATAGGTCTCGGCTGTCCACGGCAGCGACGAAGTGTCAACGGGCGGCGCCGTGCCTTCAGCGTAGCGATCCCAGCCCTGCGACAACTTGGGGATAACGGCGGCCGTCTCGGCTTCGGTGATGACCCTGAAGGATTGTTCGCGGCGTCCGACCAGTGCGGCGCTGGGCGTGTCGATGTCCGGTGAGGCTGGCTCTGGGGGGGCATCACCCTGAACAGCGCACGAAAGCGTGGCGGTTGCTAACGCGAATCTCGATAGGTGTCGCCCCAAATGGCGTACCGAAAAGCCTCGACAACCCCAACGTCCACTTTGAATGTTTCGCACGCGTATCCCCCGGTTTTTGGAATCGGGGCGACACTAATACAGGCGATTCGTAGTTACAATCGGGGCTCTTGAACGAACTTGCTGAAATCGTTGATGCGGGTTTTGCTTACCTATTGAATATCGACGTTGTCGATTTGCAGCCAGCCCTTTTCTGACGTGCCGACAGGCATGAGGCCGGTCTTCGGATCGCGGGTGGTCGGCTGGGCATGGACATATAACTGCGTCACGGCGGTCAACAGATCGGTGAGGACGCTGCCGTCAGCCATGAACCCGGGGGCGACGCTCAACATTTGTTTGTCTAGGGTCACGGTGGTGCCTGCGGGCGTGGCCATGACTTCCCATCCCAGGCGTGGGATTCGGCCCGTGGTGGTTTTGTATTTCGAACTTCCGATCTCGATGCGCACGGGACGGTTGGTGTCG
>JAYUUT010000432.1:0-2417 GCA_043754455.1 Myxococcales bacterium | reverse complement strand
GTTTTCTGTCAATGGCCGGTTTTCACGAAGCAGTGTGCCAAGGTCCAGGGCGGGGCAGCTTTCCTGGCGCGTCTATCGCTCTAACGTCTTGGTCAGCTCCTTGATGAAGTCGATCAGCGCGCCAGCCCGTTGTAGCCGCGTTCCAATCAGCCCCGCCAAAGGCAAAAGGACGTAGCCTGCAAGGCGGGTGGTTAAGCCCAAGGTGGGGGTAATCTTACCTGCCTCCGTCTTGGCGATGGAGCTTAGAACTTCGTCGCGTTCAATGCCCAGGAGAACGCGCAAGGCAACCGCCACGACCAAGCCCACAGATACCAAGGCTGCCGCGGTCAAGGTTGCGGCCGGCTGAAAGGGATAGAGCGCCGTTGCCAGCAACGTTGCCAAGCCCGATACCGTTGCGATCAAGACCATCGTGCGCGTTGAATCGCACATTAACCCCAGTGCCTCGGCCATGCGCAGGGCCAGGAAGTCTTCCTCCAGAATCTCAATGTCGTTAAGAGGCCGCATCACCGTAGCCGGCTGGGGCGCTGGCGGGCCGAAGGGTGCTGAGGATGGGTTATGTGGAGATGTCTCTTCAGCGGACGGAAACCAGCGCCGGTCCAAACGCGGGAGAAGGTCAGCCAAGGCGGGCAAAGCCGACAAGCCCAGTTGTCGCTGCTTCATATGTAAGGCAACATCGATGTGACGGCGGCCAATTTGACCCGGCACCGGCGAACGAAACGTTTGAGCGACAGACATGGGCAGCCGCTTAAGCGCCGCCTGCGCGGGATGCAGAGCCAGCGCACGGGTGAAGTCCCTGAGTTTTTGCCACAGCGAGAACGCCCGCCAGGCTGCGGCCAATGTCAAAGCGAAGGCCAGGCCAAAACATGCACTGGTCCCAGCATCAAATCCACGGCCCTCGAGACTGCCCAACTGAAGCGGACTGAAAAACAGGACAGCAAGGCCTAAGAACCCGCCTATCAGACAAACCCGCAGCAAAGAACCTGAAGCATCCTTCGCGAAGTTCTCCATGGCCTTGCGACAGTGGGTGAAGGAATCAGCCAACCAGTGCTGCGCCTGTTCTTTCAACGCGGTGGCGCGTCGGATCACCAGCAGGCGTAAAAGGCATGCCATGTAGGTCGCTGCCCCCACCATGAAAAGGGGGAGTGTCGGCGTCAGTCCGACCCCCGGATCCATGGACCGCAAATAGAAAAAGTATCCGTGGCCATCCGGCTGCTCGACAATGCGTGTGGTGGGCAGGAAAAGGATCGCGGCGATCATGAACAGACAAAGGATCAGCTGAGTCCACACCGATCCGCTGCGCCAAAGGGCCCCTGTGCTGGATTGCCACGGGGATCGTCCCCACAAACCTGCCGCAGTGGCCAGCAGGCCCGCGACAACCATTGCAACGGCCCCGACAAGAACCAGGCAGTTCAGAATATCCGCCGCTTGCTGCAGAAGACCTGGGTCCAATACCTCGGTTCCCACAAGCTGACGAGACAGGCCAAAAATCTTCGCCATGACCACCGCCGTGATTGCCAGTGACCACAGTCCCAGCAAGGCCACGCGGTGCTGCGGTTCCTTCGCGTCGAGGGCGAAATACGACATCGGGTGGCCTTTTTGCAGCGAGGGCTGCATGCGGTAGGCGACAAAAAATAAAGCACCGCGCACCCAGGAGAATCGGGCAATCAGAGCTGCCAGGTTGCCTAGGGACAACAGAAAAACCGCTAGCAACCCCAGCAAGGCGAGGAAGCCCGACTGGGTACGCGGGCGGGGCACGCGGATGCTGCCGGAGTCGGAGAGCTCTGCAAAAACGTAGGAATCGGGTTTTGTGGTTGCGCAAGGAGGGTTTTGCAGCTGCGGGCTAAGACTGGAGGGATAGACAGCCAGGGGCCAAAGCCGCCCCGCGATGACGACACTGATCCAGGCCGATGGTCCCAAAATGGGCACGGGGCAAAAGGGCGACACATAGTCGAGCATCCGTGTCGCGAGGGTTGGGGCCAAGGTCGTGTCGAACCTTGCAATCAACACGAATGCGGCGTTGAACACGCCCTCGGCACCATCGGTGGGGAACTGTTGAAGGGCGCCGTCGGAATCGTCGGTCCACAATTGTGTTGAGGGGAATAAAGGGTAGGACGATGCTACGACTGTGCCTTCGAGGGCCTCACGCAGATCGCGGTCGGCAAGGTCAATGCTGCTTTCGTACAAATGAATTCGGAGATCCGGGGCGGATCGACGCAGCTCTGTGACCAGAAAAATCTTATCTTGGGTGGACGTTGCCAAAACGCCCACGTGCCGGACGCCGTGGCGAGACAGTGCGGAAAATGTGTTCTCCAACAACAGGCGTGTCTTGGCGGCCGCCAGAGAGTCGAAGGGTTTAGGAAAATCGGGATTGATGGGTGCGGGGCTTCCTTTTTCACCGTTGCCTCGAAGCACGCCTA
>JAYUUT010000431.1:0-4344 GCA_043754455.1 Myxococcales bacterium | reverse complement strand
GAATCCCAGCTTTCGCCCGTTTACGTCAGCCTTGAAATCAAGAGCGCCTGGAATGAAACCGGAAACGGATGCCGATAGGGAGCCGCGGCCCGAAAAGGCACTGAACTGAGCAGGTAACTTTCCTTGTCGTGGCGACCCCACGCTCGCCTTCAGCAAGCCTTCAATCCGCTGTGCATCCCCATTATTTTGTCCGTGTCCTTCAATGTCAATCTGCAGGCCCGCCCCGTCGGCGAAACCCTTGTGGACATTCCACATTCTGCCTTCCGAACTGGCACTGACGTGCACGGTCCGGATGTCCAGGGATCCGATGCGAGACGGTCTCATTTCAAACATGAGGCGGGCTTGACTGCCAATGGCCAAGGGCACGCGATTCCCGCTGGCCACTACGGAAAAATTAAGTTCGCCAGGGGGAAGTCTGTCTTCCAAAAGGTGCGGAACAATCCGTTCAAACTGCGCGTTCAATGCGAAGTCACCTAGGCCGCCGTGGACAAAACCAACGCGGCCTTGCGCTTCGACCGCGCCCTGAGCCGGAAGTGTTGATTTTAAGGAAAATCCAAGAGAATCAACTGAGCCCGAGACGTTGCCGACCAGAAGAATATCTCCTCCCCTGGCAAGTCCTTTGACGATTAAACGGTCTAAGACCCCATGCAGGTCACCGTCGTTCAGCCAAGCCCGTCCTTTGACGTCCACACCATATCGGCGTCCGTCTACCGCAGCGCCTAGTTTAAGATCCTGCAGATCCAGAGCAAACTCGGGCCCCTTTAGGTGTGCCGCGCCATTGATGTTGATCTCTGAAAGCAGTAACGACCCTCGGCCTGGCACCTCTATGTCAGCCATTCCCGTTAAAAAACGGAACCTCTCGACAACCACGGCGATACCGAAACCGTCCTGTTTGCCGTTTGGCTCAGGGGCCGACTCCGAAGGGGAAACAAGATTGTTTAAGTTAAGTGAACCGTTTCGGTCCACCCGACCGAGTATCTGGGGAGAATCGACAAGAAGTTCGTTCACCAAAAGCCGTTTTCTGAGTAGCGCTCGCAGTGAAAACCGAGCCCTGATCTCTTTGACCCCAATTGCCACGCGGCCTTCCGCATCGCGCACTTGTAGTCTTTCAAGCACCAAATCGTGGACATAATCACCCCCGACGCGCCCGATCTCTAGCCCTGGGAGGTTCTTACGACCTTCGTGCAAGATATAGTCTCTAATGCGTTCGCGCCCTCCCTCAGTCCGAGCGTAAAGTAGAATGCCGACGAAACTCAAAACACCGAGCAGAGGCGTAATCAGGGAGATAGCCAATACGATGCGCATCCAAGGGCGGTGTTTCAAAAATCGAATGTTGGTACGCACTAAAAAGCCTCCCCAAGCGTCAGATGAAATGCAAACCGTTGGCCCGGGTCCGGGTTTTGAGGCGCCTCGCCGGCCACTCGAACGCCCTCCAAACGATTCACCCGAACGCCGAGCCCGAATCGCACGGTTCCAATGGGCGTATCGTACTCAAGACTCGCTCCCACCGCGTAATGCAACCGCATCAAATCAAGGTCGCTAAAATGAACTGTTACGTCGCCCGCGTCGCAGAATACGGCAACGCCCAGCCACTGGTCCGCTAACTGGACGATGTCCACACGAACCTCTGCAGACACCAACACTTCGCCGTCGCCGCCCACAGGGATCAATCGGCCTTTATCGTCGGCTATCTGCGGCGAAAGGCGTCCGAATGTAAAGCCCCGGTGCCCTGACGGTCCCCCTTGTTGGTAGCGCCTGGTAATGGGACTATCGCTTTGAATTCCCCCGCCTAGTGGGTTCAACCAGCCGACCAGGCCCCGGGTTGCGATGACAATCCGGCGACCAAGCGGAAAGTAGAGCCGAAGCTCGGGGGTGAATTTCAAATAGCGAAAATCGCCTCCTAAATAGGGGGATCCTTGTTCAAAGCGAATGGACGCATAGCCGCCAAACGTTGGATCCAATGGACGATCGCGAAGATCTAACTGCACGAACTCTTCTGCGAAGGCCAAACGGTAGGGATCCTTAAAACCAAAACCCAAGGACGTCGAAGTCGAATTGAAGACGGAAGTGTTCAGATTAAAAAAGTCAAAAAATTGCAGATTCCACGCCGCCCCGGCTTGCAAGCGGTCATGCAAAAATGGCCTGTCCACTCCTATTGATGTGCGAGGGCCTTGGGCTTGATACCCTTCGGTAATTAGAAGGTCATAGCCGAGGACGCCCCTGAGGTTCGCGTTGGTTCGGAAAATGTCGGGCTGGACCAGCTCAGCGTCGGCATTGGCGGCCGGCCCGTGTCTTTCTATATCGGCGAAGTTGGGTATGACAACATAGGCTGTCTTGGCGCGCAGCCGAAGCTTGCGAAGGCCGCCAAGGAAATTGCTCCGGGTCCACGAAGCGCGCAAACGAATTTCCTCGCGCTGACGTTCCACGCCGAAGCCACCCCCCAGCTTCAGCTCCCTCAGTTTCCCGGGCGAAACGCGAATGACCACCGGCACGGTTTCTGTGGGGGTGGGGGGCAACTCAAGTTGCACCGACGAGAAAACCCCTAGATTGTAGAGCCGTCCTTGGGTCGCGCTGATGTCCCCGGGATCGTACAGATCGCCGGGAATCCATGTCACGCGTCTAAGTAGCTTCAGCTTCGGTATGTTTCCATTGCCCTCGATGGTGGCTTGTCCCATGTGCACAAGAGGGCCCGGGACGGCTTGCAAAGAAACGTTCGCTGCGTGCAGATCGCGGTCGACGGTTATCTCGCTAATAATCTTTCCATAAGCGTACCCCGCCTCCTTTAAGCTGTTTTCCGCGCGCGTCTTTAAATCCCTGTAGTCCTCGTAATTGATCACCTGCCCTACAACGACATCTCGCTGTCGGGCCAGCTGCTCGACGCGCTTGGCGTGTTCCGGGCTAGGGAACCCTCCCATTAGAACCTCACGTATCGTCGTAGGCTTGCCTTCATCCACCCAGATGATCACGTCAACCGATTTGTCGTTCCGTTCTAGAACCTGGTGATTCATGATCCTTGCGTCAAAAAATCCATTGTCGGCGTACAGCGCGGGAATGCGTTTGAGGTCCAAATCAAAAGCCGCGACGTCGAATGGCTTATGGCTCGCCAAAGGCCACCATCCCGATGACTCGGTGGCCAGGCGTTTCCGAACCGTCCTGCTCGAAAGGGTTTTATTGCCCTTAATTGTCAGACTGTGAACCCATACCCCCACGGGCGCGCCTTCATGAGCGCATCCGGCCGCCAAAATGAGGCTCAGGAAAAGCGCTTGTCTAAGGGCCATCAGGCTAGGTACACCCATGGCTGCGCGGTAATGCAATGAACGGGCCAAGGAATCCGAACGGGAATGTTACGAAAGCCGGACGGGGCACTTTTGGTGCTTAGCTGCCCATCAAACCCCAATCTCCAATCGATTCCTCACGCCACGTCGTTTCCGCCAAAAACCGCCGATCGATGGTTCGTGGTCCTGGCCCTGCTCGACCGGCGGATTGTGGCTGTTATCACGATGTGATACCGTGATAACAACATGATTCGCACTCAGATCTCGGTTGACTCGGACCTTTACGCGAAGGCGAAGCAAGTCGCGCGCCGCATGGGCATTTCCCTGGCCGAGCTGTGTCGTCGAAGCCTAGAGGAGGTTGTGGCGCGTCAGCCAAGCGAAAAGCCCTGGATGGCCTATGCCGGCACGATCGAGGGTCGTCCTGATGACAGCAGCACGGTGGATGAAGTGGTGTACGGTCGGGCAGCGCCGTGAGCGAGGCTGTTTTCCTCGACTCGGGCATTTTCATCGCTTTACTGAACGTGCGCGATCAATGGCATGAACAGGCGAAAGTTTTGTTCGGCTTCACCCGGCCACGGTGGAGAACTTCCTACCTTGTCGTTTCTGAAGCCTACTCGTGGTTTCTGCATCGATACGGCGAAGAGGCGGCTCGCACGCTTTTCAGGTTCATCGACAACCTGGACGGTCTGACGATCTTTGACGCCAACGTGGCCCATTACCGAAAGGTCGGGCGGATGCTGGACCGTCTGCGCGGCAGCAAACTGACCTACGTTGATGCCTCCAGTCTGTGCTTCATGGAAGGCCACAAAATCCGGAAGGTCTGGTCGACCGATCACCACCTTGGCCTTACAGGCGCTGACGTCTTACCGCGCGGCTGATCGCGGGTCGCGTATCCGATCCCTGGCGCCTCGGCCTGCGGGCATGGCATATTTCGCCTGTGGCACCAACTGGCCTTTTGCTGTGCAACCTAGGAACTCCCGATGACACCAACCCGTCGTCGGTCCGGCGGTATTTGCGGCAGTTTCTGTCCGATCCGCGGGTTATAGACATCAACCCCGTTGGGCGGTGG
>JAYUUT010000430.1:0-5623 GCA_043754455.1 Myxococcales bacterium | reverse complement strand
ATCCCGCCAGATGCGCGGGCCGACATCGCTTTGTTTGTATTTGAAATACACCTTGCCGTCGGTGTGCATTTCACTGCGCCACGATCCAATCGTTGTGCGCCACCGGGCCAGGGGAATTCGCTGGTTCTCCCAGCGCACATACAATGTCAACGCGGGAAATTTTTCACGCCGCTGCACGACCGGATCACCCTGGGCATCGAAGGGAAATTCATACCAAACGTCCCCCCGATCGATTTCAGCTTCTAGTTCCAGTTCAGCGGTCGGCCCTGTTCCGTAATACGCAGGCCGGGGCGGCGGCACAAATGCCACATGCAAATTGCGCAAACCATCAGGCGCGAATTTGCGCAGGAATCGCCCCAAATCGTCCACCGATGTCACCCGCAGCACACGCAGCAGCGTGTCCACATGGTCCCCCAGCACGTTCGGCACCGGAACCGTTTGGCCGTCGCGCGTTTTGTACATCGCGGGTTTGCGGCCCGACGACACACTGCCGTCTTCTATGATCGCCGCCGCGTCCGCCATGCGTTCAGTCACCATCCGGCGAAACGTATCCACGTGCAGATCCGTCGGTGGCCGCAACAGGGCCGACTGGGTTTCGTCCCCCAGAAATCCCCACCCAAAAATGTCATTCTTGCGTTCCCATTGCGACAGGGCCTGGTGGGTCGGCAAATCAAATGCGCCCGGCGTGTATCGCACGCGCGCCGACAGAAGCCCTTCGCACAGCAGCCTGTCCTGCGTGGCCCGCACCGCCCGCAACTGATCTTGTCCCCTGCGCCACCTTTGCGCCCGGACCGCCAGCTTCGGATCAGTCCCCGCATCCGGCCCCCCCGACGCTATTCGCGCCCGCATCCACACGTCATCCGCCTGCGCCTGTTCAAAATCTTTGCGCGCCTGCTGGTGCGACAAAAACAATACCGTCCCCGTAAACGATTGCAGCGCCGTTCGGTCCACCGCCGCATAACAGGTCCGCGTTGTATCTTCATCTATCCGCCGCAGCAACACCGTCGGCGTCGGCGGAATCCCGAACACTTCCAGAAAATTGCGCACGGGTTCAGGGCGTTTTCGGCGGGATACGGGCGCGACCACTGTCTTCCCCCGGCGCGCCGCCTCGGCTTCCTTGCGGCGTTTTTCGATCGCCTCTGGCGACAAATCGATGGGGCGGGTCGCCCCACCCGCCAGATACAGGTCGTCTTCATCCCGTTCATCGTTGGCCAGATCTAGGAAACTTTGCCGATAGGTATTGGGCGTGTGCGTGGTGCCAGGGCCGTCATCTTCAGAGAAAATGAAAGGCACCCACACGTCCGACAGATCCACATCCAATAGCCCCGCCGCCCGTGCGTCCGAAATCGTCATGACACGTGCGCCCTGCCCGTCAATCGCCAGGGTTTCCCCCGGCCCCGGCGCCCGTGCGGTTTCCCATGGTGCCAGGATTTTCTGCAATGCGGAACGTGCGTCCAGCGGTTTTCCACCCGGAGCCTTCGGCGGCGCCGTCGCCTTGCACCCTGCCAAACCTGTGCACAGCACCCAGGCCAGCCATCGTTTCCGGATCTTCATCAGTCGCGAAAATTCGTGAACTGCAGATCCAGGCCGTAGTCCCCACGCCGCAAAAGGGCCATCGCTTCTTGCAGATCGTCTCGGTTTTTTCCCGAGACCCGCAATTCATCGCCCTGAATAGAGGCCTGCACCTTCACCTTGGCATCCTTGATGGCCTTGACCATTTTTTTTGCAACGTCGGATTCAATGCCCTGTTTTAGTTTGACCAACTGCCGAAGGCTTTGCGCCGCAGCAGCTTCGACAGTCTGCGGATCTAGGCATCGCTGCGACACGTTTCGTTTTGCCATTCGTTCACGCAACACGGTGATAGCGGCCGTCAACCGTTGGTCGTCGCTGGTGCGAACCAGAATGCCATCGGGTGTTCGTTCGAACGACGTGTTCGTGCCACGGAAATCGTAGCGCTGGGCGATTTCCTTCGTGGCGGTTTGAATCGCGTTGTCCAGTTCCATTAAATCGATTTTTGAAACCACATCGAAAGAGGGCATTTCGCTACAGCTTACCCCCTGGGGTCGTTGCCGGAACAGGCCGCGAACGTTCTTCGATATGCAAAAGATCGGGCCGGGCGCGCGCGACCAGCCATTCCAGCCCCCGAAAGAACCTAATCTTCGTCAGGACCGGGTTCAGCCAGCCCACCGTGATGCAATAATATTTATCGTGGGGGGGCGCGTGGTGTTTCGCATGATGCCGTGTCCCCAGCGCCAGTCGCAGGGCCTGAAGCACCTTGTAAACCGGCGGCGGGTTGTTGGCGTGTGCCCATTTATGAAACTGGTTCGTACACAGCACGAAGAACGACAAGAACGCAATCACCGCGGCCGTGTAGTAGGCCCCACCCGTATGCGGAGGTACGAAACACGCCACCACCACAAGAACCGGCGCTGCGACAATGCAGTTGTTGCCGTTGGTTTCGATAAAATCGTGGCGGCAGATCGCCTGAGGATCCACGTGATGCAATCGGAAGGGTTTGACAAAATGTGGCCCCAGGAACGGCGTGCCTTCGTCGCCCAGCGTGTCCCCCGCCCAGTGCACCACCCCCGATATGAAATCCGACAAAATGAAGCCCGCCAGAGCTGCCAGCGCCAGCCCCAAGGCGGCGTCCGGACGATCAACGCCCTGGGCCAGACGAATCCCCAAAATGCCCTCTGTGGCAAAAAACACAGTAATTGCAATGATTTCCAGAAGCCGATGCCCCCGGGAGTAACCATACAAACCTATGCCTGCGAAGTGCTTCAAATCACGCCATATTAAGAATGAAGAATATGCGTCCCCAGGCAAACCACGAATCGTCATCGACCCCTGAGGCACGGACTGCGCTGCTTGATCAAGGATACTCTGCTTTTCGCCACATTGTCCGTACCGCCATACTGACCAGCCTGATCGCCGGGTCGGCATTCTGGTTCGCTCGCGACGCAGCGCCCCGTGACTGGCTGTTGTTGCCCGTGTTTTTCGCCGCAGCAAACGTCCTGGAATGGGCCTTCCACAAGGGCCCCATGCACCGCCCCGTAGGCCCCCGGCTGCTGTACCACAACCACACCCTGGTCCATCACCGCGCCTTTATCCACACCACCA
Source organism: Myxococcales bacterium (assembly GCA_043754455.1). Lineage (GTDB taxonomy): Bacteria > Myxococcota_A > Polyangia > Fen-1088 > Fen-1088 > JAYUUT01. The sequence goes on along the minus strand of JAYUUT010000430.1, from coordinate 2,503 downwards.
TGCCCATTCACAACACCCGCGAATTGGGGCTCATCATGATGCCCTGGTACACGATGTTGCTGCTGTTTGTGCTGGCCAGCCCCGTCGCCCTAGCCGCCGCCGCCTGGCGTGGGGTTCCCGCTGCCGGCGTGTTTTATATCGGCGCCGTCATCTATTTTTTGGCCTACGAAACCCTGCACGCCCTTTACCATCTGCCCCCCGCCTGGCTGTCCCGCCTGTTCCTGGGCGGGCGGGCGTTTACGGCGCTGCAGGCCCACCACCGACATCACCACCGCCTGGATCGCATGTCCCATGTGAACTTCAACGTCACCATCCCGTTTGCCGACACCCTGTTCGGCACCCGCGAGCGCCCCACGCCGCTGGATCAATAACCTGTCAAAAGGGTGTGCAGCGGCTGTTGACACCCTGGCGCTGTAGAGGTAAACCACGCCTCCCGTCGCGCCGTGGCTTTCACCACGATAAAACGGGGCTTCTTCTGAAAATTTGTTTACGGGGGGTGGTAGTTAAGTTGGTTATAACGCCGGCCTGTCACGCCGGAGGCCGCGGGTTCAAGTCCCGTCCACCCCGCCACATCGCAATTTCGCCCGAATCCGCTAGCAGGTCGAACGGTTTTCTCCAGTCATATTCGACACTTGCACCGTGCATGCGGCAGTTCGATAAGACGAAATTGATGAGTTGCCGTTGTTCCTCGGGATTTCGAGAAACATAAAGAGAATGCGCTACTTGGGCGAGTTCGAGCAGTTTCACGCCTGACTCAAGATAATTGGTCTTGGCAGCCTCGTGCGACGCGATCTGCTGGTTGATTTCGTCGCGCTCGCATTTCCATTGATCTGACCGGCGCAACCACAGGTCATCTGCAATTCGCCCCTCAACGCGATCGGTGTACGCTTGGTCCAGATAGCCCGTGACCTTCTCCCGGCGGGAGACGAGGCGGACCACGGACTCCCGATGAAAGTCAGTTTGGTCCTGGTGGCTGCTAAGCAGGGCTTCGCGCGTCCAGTCAACGACGTCCTGGGTAACCTGAATACGCCGAAGCGCATCACCGAGCTGAATGACGATGTCCTGCTCGCGAACGTACGTCACCGCTTCGCACTGACGCGCGCACCTATAGTAGACGTACTTCCGCTTCTTTATTTCGGCAGTGATGGATGCGCCGCAATGGCTGCATAGGATCAGGCCAGTAAACGCGAACTTGTGTTTTGTCTCCCGGGGCCGCGCGCGGAGGCCCATCGCGATCTGGGCGCGGTCGAAAAGGTCCGGGGTCACGAGCGGTTTGTACACGCCTTCGTGAACACGACCCTTCCAAACGAACTGCCCCATGTACATCGGATTGGCGATCACCCGCCTGATCGCCTCTTTGCCCAGCATCTTCTTCGCCCGGCGGGACCGTAGTCCCGCATCGAAGAGGGCCCGCCGCAATTTGTTCAACGTGTACGTGCCCGATGCCGCCCATCCAAATGCCAGCCGCACCAGCGGGGCCTCCACCACATCGGGATCGATTCCGTGTTCAGGTGTGTTTCGGTAACCGATTGGTGCGTACGTTGGCCACAGCCCCTTGAGCGCCTTCTGATCCAGGCCTTTGACGACTTCCTCCGAAAGGTTGTCACAATAATTTTTTGCCATCGCAAGCTTGACTGAATGGATGAACTTCTGGTGGGAACGTGAATCCTTCGAAAGGATTTCATTTTCCTTTACCAAATGAACGTGGAGGTTCATCGATTCGATGTCGAGCTTCGCGAAGTCGTGAAAATTTCGGTAAAGCCTATCTGTTTTCTCAACAAGGATCGATCGGACGTTCGGATTGGCGATGAGGAAATCCAACATCTCGTGAAAAGCCGTGCGACCTGCCTTTCGGGCGGACTCAGCCTCCCGAAATTCCCGCACCACCTTGATGGCGTTTTTTCGGGCATATTCGCGAAGTAGATCGAGCTGTGCGTCGAGGGAAAACCCCTCGGCCTGTTCGCGGGACGAAACCCTCACGTAAATGATTCCGAGGATCGGGCCCGGCTGAGGCGTCGAGCGACTCGCTTTTCGCATTCCTAAAATCCGAGTCTCACGATTCATTTTTTTCCTTCTTCTCCGGCACTGAACTCTGCCAGCCCATTAAGATCTCGAAAAATCCTACGAGGTTTCGCTGAGCTTCCGCTGCTTCTTCATTGGACAATTTCTCGACCCAAGCTGGCCGAATTCCCCCAAATTGGGGGACGGAAGCTGCAGCCGACGCCCCGGGAATGGTTGGACGCGGCCGAGGCTGGGGGTATTCATCCGACGCCCCCTTGCCGCAACCCTCCGGGGCGGCCACGTCAATGGGCAGCGGATCAGCAGGCGACACAATCGCCGCCGTCGCTCGACGGGGGCGTTTCAAAGGCCGCCTCCGCCAAAATTGGTCCGTTTTTGGGGGTGGGGCCTTAGTCGGCGTCGCGTCGAATCAGGGTCGCCGTCGTCGCTGACTGGCCCATCACGGCGCCGGGCGGACCGTGAACGGCGCCGCACGCGTCGCGGG
>JAYUUT010000429.1:0-15413 GCA_043754455.1 Myxococcales bacterium | reverse complement strand
CGAAGATCAACGTCCACAGGTGACCTTGCCAGGTGTTCGCGGGCGGCGGATCAGGCTGCAACCCTGTTGGCCCCAACGCCCGGCTATCGAATATATGGGCCAGCCGTCCTGACAGTTGCAACCGCCGACGGTCAACCGCATCAGGATCCGATCCTGCCCCGTGCAGGTACAGATGTACGGGCTGCAAAGACGGATCGGCTAGAATTTTTTCATCGTGAAGCAGATCCAGTAACCACGCCTGCAGGGTCCGGCGGTCCACGACCCGTGCGTCAGGCACTCCGATCCTTGCAGCGGCGGCCAGGTAGGCATTCAGAAACGAAATCTCCAGGTTGGCCGCGATGCCTAGGCGGGTCGCCAAGTGGCGCCGCAGAAAATCCCCGACGGGACGGCCGGGGACAATGATCCTAATTTTCGCAAACGCCGCGTGGATCGGGGTCAGCCGCGCGCGTTCGGCCTGGACATCGTCGGCCAGGGCATCCGCGAGGTGGCCCGGCCGATTCGAAACCACGATTCGGGAAGGGAAGGTCATGCGGGCGCGCGCGGTAAACCCATGGGGCCCCATATTTTACCCGGTGTTCGCCTAAAACTGGCTGCAAAACGATACCGCGCGCTGGAAAAAGTCCCTGGCTCTTGACCAGATCCGCTTGGCGCCCCAACCTAGCGAACCCGATGAGCAACGACGCCCAGGAAAAACTGAAACAGTGGTCGCCCCGCAACCCATTTTTCGTCGGCCTAGATTCTGACGGATGTGTGTTCAACAGCATGGAGGTGAAGCACAACGACAGCTTCAGCGTGAATGTCATCAAACATTTTGGGTTCCAGGTGATTTCACGGCAGGTGCACCAGGCCTGGGATTTTGTGAATCTGTATTCGCAGACCCGCGGGTGCAACCGGTTCAAGGCGCTCCTGTGGGTTTGTGATCTGCTTCGGGATATGCCGCGCGTGAAAAAGGCGGGGGTGAGGATTCCGGCCCTGCCACACCTGCTGGCCTGGACCAAGGCGGAAACTGCACTTGGAAATCCAAAATTGAAGGAAAAAATTGCTGCGGCGACAGGGGAGGAAAAGACCGAGCTGGAAAAGGTTTTTGTCTGGAGCAAGGACGTCAATAAGACCATCGAAGACATTGTTCACGACCTGCCGCCGTTTCCCCTGGTGAGGGATTGTCTGACGAAGCTGGCCGCACGGGCGGATGTGATGGTGGTTTCAGCGACGCCGCAAGAAGCCCTGGACCGGGAATGGGCCGAACACGGCATCGACAAACACGTCGCCCTGATTGCCGGACAAGAAGTCGGGTCCAAGACAGAACATCTGACGATGGCGGCCCTTGGAAAATACGCCCCTGGTCATATCTTGATGGTCGGCGATGCGCCGGGCGATCTGAAGGCCGCGCGTGATGTCGACGCGCTGTTTTTCCCCATAAACCCGGGATTCGAGGAAGAATCCTGGGAAAGATTCCTGGCCGAAGGGATCGATCGATTTTTCGCCAAGACCTTTGCCGGGGCCTATGAGGCAGGGCTCATCGCTGATTTCGACAAACTGCTGCCCAAAACCCCGTCCTGGAAGTGAAAGAGGAGATCCGACGATGACGACGCAAGCGCGCGCAAATTTTGGCATGGTGGGGTTGGCGGTCATGGGCCGCAATTTGGCCCTTAACATCGCGGATCACGGTTTCCGCGTGGCCGTGTGGAATCTGGAAGGAGATGTCACCGACGCCTTTGTGAAACAGGGTGGCGATCGTTTTGTCGGGACCAAATCCCTGGCCGAATTGGTCCAGTCACTGGAACGCCCCCGCCGCATCTGGGTGATGATCAAGGCGGGCAAGCCCGTCGATGACGTGCTGACACAGCTAAAACCACTGCTAGAAAAAGGTGACATCGTCATCGACGGCGGCAATACGCACTTTGCTGAAACCAGACGGCGCGAAGAAGATATGCGCGCGGCAGGGCTCAATTTCGTTGGCATGGGCGTCTCAGGAGGCGAAGAAGGCGCCCGACGGGGCCCCGCCTTGATGCCGGGTGGATCAAAAGAAGCGTGGGCAGCCGTTCGCCCCGTATTCGAAGCGATAGCCGCGAAAACCGATTCCGGTCCCTGCGTGACCCACGTGGGCCCCGACGGCGCGGGCCATTTCGTGAAGATGGTTCACAACGGCATCGAATATGGGGACATGCAGCTTATCGCCGAATCGTACGACCTGCTGGCGCGTGGTGCGGGCATGTCGTCACCGGAAATCGGCGATGTGTTCACCCGCTGGAACGAAGGGCCTCTGGCCAGTTTCCTCGTGGAATTGACCGGCAAGGTGCTGATGGTGAAAGACAAAGAAACCGGAAAACCGCTGGTGGACCTGGTGCTGGACAAGGCGGGCCAAAAAGGCACGGGCAAATGGACCGCCGAACTGGCACTGGATCTAGGCGTTCCCATTCCGACGATTGGCGCGTCCTTGGATGGCCGCGGGTTGTCTAGCCTGAAGACGGAACGTGTGGCAGCCTCCAAGATCATCAGGGGGATCCCCACCCCGGGTGTGGCAGGAGGCGACAAGGCCGCCCTTGTCCAGGCTGTCCACGATGCCCTGTTGGCGTCCAAGATTTGTTCGTACGCCCAGGGGATGCATTTGATCCGCGAAGGCAGTGCGAAGTTTTCTTGGGGAATCTCGCTCCAAGAAATGGCGCGCATCTGGAAAGGTGGGTGCATTATCCGCGCGCGCCTGCTGGACAGCATCATGCGTGCCTATGAACGCCGCGCGGATCTACCGAACCTGCTGGTCGACAGCGAGTTCGAAACCCGCATGCACGAGGCCCAGTCGGGGTGGCGCCGCGCCATCAGCACGGCCGTGGGGCTAGGAATTCCCGTCCCTGCGATGGCCAGCTCTTTGGCCTATTTCGACAGCTACCGGACGGCCCGCCTGCCCCAAAACGTCACCCAGGCCCAGCGGGATGCGTTTGGCGCCCACACCTATGAACGTCTGGATCGGCCCGAAATGGGCTTCGTCCACAGTGAATGGCTAAAACCGTAGCCCATAAGTCGAGGAAACCGTGTCTTGACCGTTTGCCCCGGGGCCCAGCTGGGGTAGGGTCTGCCCCTCAACATGGGACTCCTCGACTTTTTCCGCCCTTCGTGGCGGCACAGCAACCCTGACGTTCGTCTGCAAGCCGTTCGCGGCCTCGACGAGCAAGACCTCAATCCACTCAAGGAGGTCGTCCAGCGCGACCCCGACAGCCGGGTGCGCCGTGCGGCGATAAAAAAGCTGCACGACCCGGAAATCCTCTTCGATGTGGCGGCCAAAGACGAAGACGCCGACTGCAAGCAACTGGCCGCCAGCCGGGCCCAGGAAATGTTTCTTGTAGCCGCGTTGTCGGCGCAGGGCGCCCATGGCATTTCGCCAGGCACAGCGGCGCGCAAACTAACCGAGGCCCAGGCTTTGGTCCAGGTGGCATGCAAGGCGGAAACCGAAGGCGCCCAGGCCACAGCCGTCGAGAAACTGAAGGAACCCAAACACCTGGTTCAGGTGGCGCTGAAGGCCGTATCGGTGCCAACCCGCATAGGGGCCGTCAACCGTTTGAAGGACGAATCCGCGTGGGCGCAGGTGGCCCGCGAATCTGACCATAAGGACGTCGCGCGCAAGGCGTTCGAGGGAATCACGGCCGAAAAATTGTTGCGGATGTTGGTCAAAGACGCCAAATCCAAGGCGATTCGGGTGGCCGCCAAGGAAAAACTCCCTGATGAGGATCAGGGCGCAAGTTCCCCCGGAATTCCACCCAAGGAAGCCAAGCGGCTGCGGCAGCGTTTGACCGAGCTGTGCGTCGCCATCGAACGGGTGGCCCACAGCCGCGAGGATGCGGGTGTCATCGACGCAAAGATTGCTGCGGCGTCCGTGAAATGGGAGGACATAGGTCGGGTTCCTGGGGACGATTCATTGCAAGAACGGTTTGCGGCTGTAACCGCAGAACGCGCCGTTCGCCAGCAGGCGGCAGCGGCTGCCGAACAGGAAAGCGCAGCTCGGGCCGCGTCCAAGGCAGCGGCTGCGGTCCGTGACGAGCAGCGGCGTCAGGACAAGGCCGCTAAAGAAGCGCCTGTGAAGGTGGTTGATACGGCCGCTGACATGGCGGCACCTGCACCTGCGGCCCCGCGCGCAAAGCCCCAAGGGGATGCCTTGATTGCCGAGTTGACCTTCCAATGCGGGCGCCTCGACAAGATCAAAGCGGGCCGCGGGGTGGACGCCGGCCGGCTAAACGAGGTTGAGGCCCGTTTCCGTGAACTGGACCCCGATGCGCCCGAGGGGCAGGCCGCAGTCGAAGCGCCGGGTGAAGATGCCTTGACCATGGTACGGCGCCGGTTCTTCACGTCTGTCATTCATGTGAAGAAGGCGCTGGCCGAACGCCAGGCGGCGGAAGATGTGGCGCATAAGTCCGTGGCGGCAGCTATTGTTCGCCTGACGCCGCTTGATGTCGTGACCGAAATCAAACCCGAACGGAAGTTGTTGGACGGCGCCGTGAAGGCCGGGCGGTCGGCGTTGCGGCTTTCGTCGCAGGCAGGGATTCAGGACGAATCCATCGACAAGCTGCGCGGCCTGGTCGATCGGGTAAATGTGACCCTGTCAGGCCTGATGGACGAGGACAAATGGCGGCGCTGGGCGAACCTGCCCGCGTTCGAACAGTTGATCAAGGAATCTGAGGCCTTGGTTGAAATCCTCGATACGGTGGAAGACAAACGCCATGTTCCGGCCTTGCTGCGCGAAATGCAGGCGCGGTGGAAGGCCGCGGGGGCGCTGCCTCAGGAAAAATCGCAGGAACTATGGGATAAATTCCGTAAGGCCTGCGATGGCGCGTTTGAAAAGTGCAAGGACACGTTCGCGGCGCTGGATGCCGAACGGGTCGAGAACCTGAAGAAGAAAGAAGCCCTGTGCGAAAAGGCCGAGGGGCTGAAAGATTCGGAAGAATGGAAGGAAACCAGCGACGCCTTCCGGGCCCTGCAGGACGAATGGAAAGCCATGGGTCCGGTTCCCGAGGAGCAGCGGGATCTGATCTGGACGCGGTTTCGTACGGCGCTGGATCATTTCTACGGGAAACGTGCTGAACACGACAAGGTTCGCGATGGCGACCGTGAAGTGAACGCCCAGAAGAAAGAAGGGCTGTGCATTGCCGCCGAACGGTGTGCAACGTCCCGGGATTGGCGTGAAACCGCCGACCAGCTCAAGGCGTTGCAAGAAGAATGGAAACAGATTGGTCCCGCGCCGCGCGAAAAGAACGAAGATCTGTGGGAACGGTTCCGCGTCGCCTGTGATCGTTTCTTCGAAGCGCGCAAGTCCGCGTATGACGCCCAAGATGCCGAACGGCAGGAGAACCTTGTTACCAAACTCGCCCTTGTGGCGGAAGCCGAAGAAATCGGCGCCCTAGAAGATCGCGAGGAGGCCCGAAATAAGGGCCGCGAACTGCAACGCCGCTGGAAGATGATAGGTCATGTGCCTCGTGAGGAGGCGGATGCCTTGTGGGCAAAGTTCCGCACCGTCTGTGACAAGATCTTCCAGGCCCCCGAAGAGGAAGAAGTTGTTCAGCAGCAAGATCCCGCCGCGGTTGAGGCGATGGCGGGTTTCTTCGGCAAACTGGACCTGTCCGCGGTCAAGCCGAAGGAATAACCCGCTTACGAGGCCCCGCTCCTGTGGGCAAGCGCGACCAGGTAGATAGCCAGGTCCACAGGATTTGCGGACGTCAACGTCAGCCCGTTGACGAACCCGGGTCGTCCGATCCGGGCATCAACGGGGGCTTTTGGCGCCAGGGCAGCGATCTGTTTTGTCAGGGCTTCTAAATTTGCGAAACTAGACGCCTGCATGGCCGATCCCAGCACCCGGTAGTCCGTGCCGCGTTCGTATACGATGATGTCCGGTTCGCCGTCGTTGCGGTGGATGACCAGGAATGATTCGCGGGATTCGGCGAATTGTGTGGTGCTGGTCGTGGTTTTCTTGCTCAGAAGCAGCCCTCCCGACAAGATCGCGCGGCCGACATCCAGTTTTCTAGTGGTTTCCTTGGTGGTTTTTGTGGACATGGCGATGCGCACGCCGCGCTGGAATAAGAAAATCGCGTTTTTGGGGCAGACATGGGGCGTGCCCTGTCCGTCGTGGGCGACCAGGCCGCCGTCCACGAAACCAAGTTTGCGGGAAACAATGCGATCATCGTCCTCGGGGACCGCATCAGGATCGCAGGCAGCCACCATGAACCCACCGGTCTGCAGGCGTTCCTGCGCCGACTCAATCACGGCGCGATCCGGATCCACCATGATGATCCGGGGCAGGGGGCCTACCAGCCGTCGTCCAACATCCGCCAGCGCAAGTCCCGTGGCGGTGGCGGCCGTTGCCGCGGCGTCGGGACCGGGCGGGATTCGCAGCACCACCAGCAACATCGGGTGTGGTTTATTCGCAGCCGATTCGTTTGCCGTCCAAGACCACGTCATCAATCCACATATCGCTTATGGCCGGGGCCAGGTCGCCTTCGTAGTCCTTTAACGATGTGCCGTGGTAGGGGATGAATCCAATTTCGACTTGTTTGAATTTTTCCACGACCAACGGACCCGGCGTTTTTGCTGACTGATAATAAGTGACCTCGGTGCCGTCGGACCAGATTTTGGTGACCGCTGGGGTGGCGCCGTCGAAGAGGAACTCGACACAGGTCCATTTCCCGCCGGGAATCTTTGTCTTGCTGTCCATCCACCGTTCGGGCACGCCCTCGGGCGGGTGCCAGTTGCCATGAAAGCTGCTGAACTGAAAACCCACCTCGTACCAGTTGTTTGCCTGATCGACGCCCCTGACCATGGCCCCGTGACCGTTGGGCGCGCCGGGCATCATGAACAGCCGAAACCGGCCGTACATCACGTTGGTAATCGTACCCAGTTGGGACGTGATGATGCTGTGTGATTTTTTGGGGACCAGCGCGGGCAGGTGCAGCGCGTATTGTCCACGAGCGGCCTGACCGGTTTCCACCACGGGCGCCCCGCTGGACCTGCGCCATGCTGCGGGCAGTTTTCCAGTTTCGAAATCCAGGCACACCGCAGCGGTGCCTGCCGCGCAGGTGACGACCGGTAGGGGCAGCTGATCAATTGCCTGCGCGTCGCGTGCCGGGGACGGAACGCGGGCGGCGGTATCGGTCACGGCCACTGACGCGTCGATTCCTGGCATTTTTGCCGCATCCAACGCCGCTGGTTTTTCCATCGGTGGGACACTTCCGGTTGGCATTTCCGTGATGGGGGGTACGACCGGTTTTTTCTCCGGCATCGGCCGCTGGGGCTCGGCTCCAGCACTTGCGGCGTCCACTTCCACTTCAGGGTCGGACGCGACCTCGGCTTTCTTGGCGCAGGCGCCGCAGGCCCAGATCACACAGATAATGCACTTTGCTGTCTTGGTACTGCTCATGGCAGGTCCAAGTCTAGCTCAAACCGCCTAGCGGCCAGATAGGAACGGGATCTTCTGGAACAGGGATTCGGGGGTTTTACGCACAATCGACATGATCGGGCGCCAGTACCAGGGGACGAAGGCTTCGGTTGCGCCCTGATCTAGGGCGGCAATGATGCTGGCTGCGACGGGACCTGGCCTGGCGAACAACGCGTTTTTCGGGTGGTCCACCGTCATAGGCGTTTCGACAGGCCCCAGTTTCAGGGTCGTGACGGTCACCCCCGCGCCATACAGACGCGATCGCAGGCCCTGCAAATACACGTTCAACGCGCCCTTGGCGGCACCATAGGTAAAATTTCGAGGCCGCCCCCGCTCCCCGGCCACGGAGGTGATGACCCCGATGCGCCCTTGGCGTGCGGCCTGCATGTGGTTAGCGATGGGAATCAACAGCGCGATGACGCTGACAAAATTGGTGCGCAGGATCCGTTCGGCCTCTGCAAAGTCGTTTTCAGATTTTTCTTGGTCGCCCAATTCGCCATGCGCTACCAGGGCCACATCCAACCCACCCAGTTCAGCTATCGCCTGGGCGATCAACTTTTCGTTGGCCGCCAAATCATTGAAATCGGCAGCGACAGCCTGTACGGGGGAACCTATTTCATGGGCGATCAACGCCTGCACGGCGCCCAGTTTCTCTGGGTTCCGTCCGATCAGCAATACACTGTCGCCGCGCTGGGCATAGGCCCGTGCGACCTCTGCGGCGATGGCGGACGTGGCCCCCAGAATCAGAACGCGGGCCATGTCCCCATCACTTCCTTCGGGCGGCCTACGTCGATGCGCTGCTGTCCGTGCCGCGGCTCTTCTCGGTTCGTTTGCGCTCGCTGTGGTCCAGCACGCGCTTGCGCAGTCGAATGGACTTGGGCGTGACCTCAACCAGTTCATCTTCGTTGATGAACTCAAGCGCCGATTCCAAGGTCATGGCGCGTGGCGTGGACAGGGTCAACTTCTCGTCCGCGGCGGTGGTGCGAATGTTGGTCAGCTTCTTCGCCTTCGAAGGGTTGACCACCAAATCGTCGTCGCGTGAATGGATGCCGACGATCATGCCGCCGTACACCTTGGTCCCCGCGCCGTAGAACAGAATCCCACGTTCTTGCAGCGAGAACAGGGCGTAGGCGTTGGTTTCGCCCGGATCTTGCGAGATCAGGACGCCGTTGGGTCGCGTCTTGATAGCGCCCGCGAAAGGGCCGTATTCCATAAACGAATGGTTCAAGATCCCCGTGCCCCGGGTGTCGGTCAGGAATTGCGACCGGTACCCGATCAACCCTCGTGCGGGACAGGTGAAGTCGATGCGAGTCCGTCCCGGGCCCGCAGGTCCCATGTCCTTCATGCGACCGGCGCGACGTCCCAGCTCTTCGATGACGACGCCCGCAAAGGACTCGTCAACGTCGATGGTCACTTCTTCGTAGGGCTCTTGTTTTTCACCCTGCGCGTTGTCTTTGTAGATGACCTGCGGCTGCGACACCATCAACTCGTAGCCTTCACGGCGCATCGTCTCGATCAAAACCGAAAGATGCAGTTCGCCACGCCCCAACACCTCGAAGGTATCGGGTGCTGCGGTTTCGTTGACCCGCAGGGCGACGTTGGCCTTGATCTCTTTGAACAAACGATCGCGTAGATTGCGGGACGTGACGAATTTGCCGTCCGTGCCTGCAAACGGTCCGTTGTTGGCCATGAAATACATCTTCACGGTCGGCTCTTCGATCTCCAGAAGCGGCAGCACCACGGGACGTGCATGTTCTGTGATGGTCTCGCCGACCGTCAGATCCGCCATGCCGCTGATGGCGCAAATGTCACCCGCCATGGCCTCGCCTAGTTCGAAACGCTTCAGCGCCTGATATCCGAGGATCTTTGCAACACGGAAGTCCTCACGCTTGCCGTCCCGGTGAATACACAAAGCCCTATCGCCCTGTTTGATTCGTCCTGATTGCACCCGACCAATGGCGACGTACCCTAGGTAGTCGTCGTAATCCAAGGTCGTGACGTGCATGGCCAACGGGCCTTCGGTATCGGCCGCCGGGGGCGAAACCTTTTCGACGATGAGATCCAGGAGCGGTCCCAGATCTTTTTTCTCGTCGCCCAGTTTCGTGATGGCGTAACCCGCGCGACCCGAGGCATAGACGACGGGGAAATCAAGCTGCTTGTCGGTGGCGCCAAGGGCGCAAAATAGGTCAAAGGTATCGTTGACGGCGGCCTCGATGTCGCTGCCTTCCCGGTCGATCTTGTTGACGACCAAGATGGGGTTCAACCCCAACGCCAGCGCCTTTCGGGTCACGAAACGCGTTTGCGGCATCGGGCCTTCGACCGCGTCGACCAGCAGCAGCACGGAATCGACCATCTTCAGAACCCGTTCGACCTCGCCGCCGAAATCGGCGTGCCCTGGCGTATCGACGATGTTAATACGCGTACCTTTCCAGGTGATCGCCGTGAACTTGGACAAGATCGTGATGCCACGTTCCCGTTCCAGGGGGTTCGAATCGAGGGCGCATTCGGCCACGACTTCACCCGACCGGAAACTTCCGGCCTGGTGAAGGAACGCATCCACGAGGGTGGTTTTGCCGTGATCGACGTGGGCGATAATGGCGATGTTCCGAACGTCGGAACGCAAAGTTTTGGGCGAATCGTCGGCTGGGGCACTCATGAAGGTCGGCAGAGATAGCACAATCAGGGCCAGAGGTAAGGGCGCTTGCAGAAAAGGTGTGACGGGGTATCCTTGACGCTTCAAGGCATTGACCCCGCGTCGTTGTTCTTTCGCGGGGTTAGTCGCGACTCCGGTCTTTGTGAAGTGCTACGACTGCGCCCTTATGCCGACTTTTGACTCGCTTGGCCTCGTTCCTCCTCTCACACGTGCACTTGAGGTCCTCGGCTTCGCGGAGATGACCCCCGTGCAGGCCCACACGTTACCGCCGCTGCTGCTTGGGCAAGATGTTATCGCGCAAGCCCGTACGGGCAGCGGCAAAACCGTGGCTTTCGGCCTCGGCTTGCTGTCGCGGATGAATGATGAACTTAGGCATGTTCAGGCGCTGGTGCTGTGTCCCACCCGTGAACTCGCCGATCAAGTAAGCGCTGAACTTCGTCGGCTAGGCCGTTTCATTCCGAACCTGCGGATCGTCACGCTTTGCGGTGGGGTCCCGGTGCGCGAGCAAAAGCCCTCGCTCGAACAGGCGCCGCAGGTCATCGTGGGCACCCCTGGGCGTCTGCTTGATCATCTGGAACGCGGCACGATCGATCTGGGACACCTTCTGGTGCTCGTGCTGGACGAAGCGGATCGCATGTTGGACATGGGTTTTCTCGATGCCATTTCTGGGGTCGTTGTTCAAACGCCTGCCACGCGCCAGACCCTGTTGTTTTCGGCAACCTTCCCCACGGCAATTCGGGCCATGAGCCGAACGTTGCAGCGTGCACCCGTCGAGATCACAGTCGACACGTCAGCGCCGCAGGCCGAGATCATCCAGACCTTTTTCGAGGTCGAACCGCGGGCCAAGATCGATGCGTTGGTTGCGCTGCTGCAAGAGCACCGCCCCGAAACCGCGTTGGTCTTCTGCCATACGCGAAACGACACACGCGAGGTTAGCGATGAACTGGGGCGACGCGGGTACGACGCGCTAGCGCTGCACGGGGAGCTTGAGCAACGCGAACGCGACGAAGTGCTGCTGCGTTTTACACACGGTGCCTGTCGGGTCCTGGTGGCCACGGATGTGGCGGCTCGCGGGCTGGACATCAAGGGGCTGCCTCTGGTGATCGCGTTCGAGCTTCCCGTCAGGTCCGACGTACATGTCCACCGCATCGGGCGCACGGGCCGGGCCGGACGTTCGGGGCTTGCGCTCAGCCTCTGCGCCCCTCGCGAACGCGACCGCGTTGTTGCGATTGAGGCGCAACAAGGGGCGCCTGTGCAATGGGGTACGATTCCTCGCATTCGGGAGGGTGAAAGGCCGGAGCCAGCACCGGTCGTGACCTTTGTGATCGACGGGGGCCGCCAGGACAAACTGCGCCCCGGTGATTTATTGGGGGCTCTGACCAGCGACCAGGGGTTACCTGGTGACGCTGTCGGAAAGATCGACGTGCTACCAAAACGTTCCTACGTCTCGATCCGGCGCGCTCACGCCGCCTCGGTCGAAAAAATCGACAAATTGCGAGTGAAGAAACGGACCTTCCGTATTTCCCGGCTCCGTTGATGTCCTATGGGGGCCGATCCGGCTGGCCTCCTGTTTTCTGCCGATCCCGGTCGATGCTTCAATCCAGGCGTTTTAGGCGAATTTTCCGAAACGCCACCGGGTCGTTGTGGCCTGCGAATCCGAAGTGGCCTCGGGTCATCCCTCGATCGGGGTGCGGATGGCCGTCCATGAAGTCCCGAGCGGTCGAAAGGTCGGTTTCGAGGATCGTCGTGCCATTGAGCTCGACCTTTATGGTTGATCCCTTCACCGTGACTTCCTCAAAATTCCACAATCCGGTTGGGCGTAGATAACCCCGGTGCGCTGCCACCATGCCATAGGCAGAACCATGGTACTGGCGTTTATCCAGCTTGCTGTATTTTGGATCTTCGGAATCTAGAACCTGTAATTCGCACATGCCGACGTAAGCCGCGTTTCCCTGACCCGGATATCGGATGGCCAGGCCGTTGTTTCCTCCCGGGGGTAGTTTGAATTCCACGCGGGCCACGAAATCTCCGAACTCCGCTTCGCTGTATAGGGTGCCTCCCTTCTTGTCCTTGCACCGAATCGCCTCGTCCACAATCTCGTAGTTGGCGACGTCCCCTTTCCACTGGGACAGATCGCGTCCATTCCAGATCGACGCAAAACTGGCTTCGTTGTCGACAGTCAGGAGTCGCACCGCCTCTTCAGGTTCGATCGCGCGTACGGCAATGTTGCGAAACCAGATCGGGTGTTGGTGGGTTTGCAGTTCGATGGGACCACGGGCGGGAACCGGCCGCGTCTTATCCCAATAGCCTTCAAGTGGGGTTCTATCCACCACCAATTGATCGTTCAGCCATACCCAGATCCGTTCGCCTACCATGCGAATGCGAAACGTATTCCACTGTCCCAAAGGGCGGTCAGCACGGATCAGGGGATCGTTGGCGTGTTTTGCGTTGTTCCAAAGCCCGCCCGATCCTTTGGGCGCCCGTTTTGCCTCACCACCGGGCTGGTCAGGATCCCAGATTTGGATCTGGGGCGTGCCACGCATGTAGACACCGCTGTCTCCTAACTTGTCTATCTTCCATTCCATCACCAATTCGACGTCGCCGTATTCTGCCCGGGTCACAAGGTTCGTGCCCTTGCCGTCGTGGGCAAGCACATCTCCTTCCATCTTCCAGTGCAGCGGAAGTTCGGCGTCAACCGTGGCCTTCGCCGTCGCCAGATCCTCCGGCGTCATGGTGACGCGCTGCTTGGGATCCGCCGCCAGACCCTGCCACCCGGACAAGGACGGATCCAGAAGATTGGTATACGACGGCCCGCCAGACGCTTTTGCAGCCCCGCTGGTCCCAGGCGGAGCGCTGGCCGTGGCACAGCCAGCCGCGCCAACCGCAATCGCAAAAACGACGCTCAGGTTTCGCCTGCTGGAGAACATGTGACATGATGCGTTCATGATGATGAAACTACGTCAACCGGGGCGCGGTAGGAATACAAATGCGTGTAAAGCTTGGCTTGAAACGCTGTGATTCCTTCCCTCGATTAGCTGATCAGGAGCCTGCGACCATGAAACGCGTGCCTTTTTCTCTCAATTGGTACCTAATTTTCCTTTACGCCTGCGCTGCTGGGGCGCCGCTTGTGCCACCTTCTGCACCGCGTGTGGCGGCTTCTGCTGTTGCCAGCCCTCCGCCCGTGCCCGCACCGGAGCTTCCGATTGCGCTTGATGCGCGCATCAAACGGGGCACTTTGGCCAATGGCCTGACGTACTACGTTCTGCCCCATAAAAAACCGGAAAAACGCGCCTATCTATGGCTCGCCGTCAACGCAGGATCGGTTCTGGAAGATGACGATCAGCAGGGGCTGGCCCATTTTGTCGAACACATGGGGTTCAACGGGACCAAACATTTTCCCAAACAGGCGATGATTGATTTGTTGGAAAAAATGGGGGTGAAGTTTGGGCCGCATCTGAACGCTTATACGTCTTTCGACGAGACGGTTTACATGCTGCAAGTGCCCACCGATGACGGCGCTCTGGTTGACAAGGGGCTGGCGGTGTTGCGGGATTGGGCGGGTGATTTCAGTTTCGACCCCGCCGAGGTCGACAAAGAAAGGGGTGTTGTTTTGGAGGAATGGCGTCTAGGCCGTGGGGCGGGCGCGCGCATTTTCGAAAAGCAGGGCCCCGTGTTCTTTCACGGCTCGACCTATGCGCGACGCCTCCCTATCGGTAAGCCCGAGATTATCAAGGGAGCGCCGACGGACAGGCTCATGCGGTTCTATAAAGATTGGTACCGGCCTGACCTCATGGCAGTCATAGCCGTGGGCGATTTTCAGAAGGATGAGATGGAGAAGAAGATCACGGCGGCGTTCGCTTCACTGCCCCGCCCCGCGTCCCCCAGAGCACGCCTGCAGGCACCGATGCCTGCCCACCGCGAAACGTTGGTTTCGATCGAAACCGACGCGGAAATGCCCGGCACCAGTGTCGCTGTTCTGCGGAAGATGCCTCACCGCCCCGAACGCACCGAAACCGACTATCGCCGGGGCGTGGCCGAAGGGCTCTATCACGCAATGATCAACGCGCGGTTTGATGAAATCCGGCGGCGTCCCGATTCGCCGTTTTCTATGGCCTTTTCCGGGGCACAAACCTGGGTGCGCGGGGCAGATGTATCGGTGCTACAGGCCATGGCGAAACAGGGGCAGGCCGAAAAGACTTTGGCACTCCTTATCGAGGAGGTGGCGCGCGTGGACAGGTATGGGTTCAGTCCCACAGAACTGCAACGTGCCAAAAAACAACTGTTGCGGCAGGCTCGTCAGGGTGCGGACGAGCGCGACAAACAGGATGGGTCGGGCCTCGCGGGCGAGATCGTTCGGAATTTTCTTGAGGGCGAGTCCATGCCGGGGGCCGATGGCGAGCGGGAGCTGATTGAGAGAATTGTACCAACCCTGACCACCGACGATTTGACCGGTTTAGCCCGGGCGATCGCCGCCGATTCAAGCAGGGTGGTCGCCTTGGTGGGGCCCGCGTCGATGGTCAAGCCCAAGCCCGGAGATCTGTTGCAAATCATCGCGGTAGCAGAAAAACGCGACATCGCCCCCTATGAGGACAAGGTCGCCACAGATCCCCTGCTGGCGCATAAACCGACGCCGGGCAAGATTGTCAGCCGAAAAAACATCGAATCAGTGGGGGTGACTGAATGGAAGCTGTCCAACGGTGTGCGTGTGGTTGTAAAGCCAACCACCTTCAAAAACGATGAGCTGCGGTTTTCGGCCTTCTCGCCCGGCGGACATTCCCGGGTCAAGGACGCGGACTTCGACGCTGCCCGTTTCGCAGGCGCGATCGCGCACAATGGGGGGCTCGGCCAGCTAGATTCAGTGGCTATTCGTAAGGCTTTGGCGGGGCGGATCGTCAATATCAACAGCGGCGTGGGAGAATTGGAGGAATATGTAAGCGGCACGGCCTCACCTGAGGATCTCGAACCACTGTTCGAGCTTACCTATCTTGCCTTCACGGCCCCTCGCCGTGATGAAGCCGCGTTCCAGGCCTGGAAAGCGCGCGAGATCGAACGGGTGCGCAACCGCCGCCTTAGCCCCGAGGGATCCTTCCATGAGGATCTGCAGGTCTTCTTGTCAAACAACCACCGGCGCCGCCAACCCATCACGCCCGAGGTGCTGCAAGGCGTGGACCTAGATCGGGCCCTCGTGGTTTACAAGGATCGATTCGCAGATGCGGGGGATTTCACCTTTGTCTTCGTTGGCAACGTCGATCTGGCCAAATTGGAACCCCTGGTTACAACCTATTTGGGTGGCCTTCCCAGCAAGAATCGCAAAGAAACCTGGAAAGACGTGGGTGTAAAATGGCC
>JAYUUT010000428.1:0-5903 GCA_043754455.1 Myxococcales bacterium | reverse complement strand
TCTTCGAATGCGCCCGAGGACCCCGCCACTAGTTTAGCCCTTCGGTTTCGACACGGGCGCGGATTCGCCAGAATCAGGAATCGCCGACAAGATCAGGTGCGCCATCGCATCGACACGGCCCAAGGATCGCCGCACGCGCCCCTGAAAGGTATTGAACGCCACCACCGCTGGAATCGCCACCAGCAGTCCGACCGCGGTCGCTACCAGGGCTTCGGAAATGCCGGCCATCACAACCCCCGCGCCCCCTGCCCCGGTAGCCCCAGGGTTACGCGCCAGATCCGCGAAGGCCTTGATGATGCCCAACACAGTGCCGAATAGGCCCACGAAGGGGGCGTTGCTACCTAACGTTCCTAAAATCCCCAAATTTCGTTCCAGCGCCAAACGTTCGCGGCTTTTCGCGCTGGCCATGGATTCAAGCGTGGCCGTCCGCCCCCGTGGCAGTTCGGCAAGGCCTACCAAACCGACGCGCGATTCCGGTGACCCCGGCCCCCCAAGGGCGGCACGGGCCCCGTCGACGTCCCCCTTTGCCAAAAGCGGAGACAGGCGCGCGGCGATGCCATCGAAATCCGCCATACGGGCCCGCAACGCCAGCGCCCGTTCCACCATGACCGCAACCGACAGAATGGACAGCCCAATCAGCAGCCACAGGACCCATTCAGATCCAATCAGCGTGAAGGCAAGAAGTCGATCAGCGAGGCGCATGTGTGGAAGGTAAAGGATTGGAAGATGAAGGGCGCGGAGGGGACGGAAACGTTAGCACAGCGGCGCCGCCACAGCGCCGTGAAGCGGCATCGGCCAGCGCGTCCAGCAATACCGTGGCGTAACTTCCCGGGGGAAGGCCAAACCGCAACCGCAGCTTGTCAGTCGGCTCGGTTTGGGGGGCCGTGCTGTCGGACAAGGCCACGACCACAGGCCGCCGCGCCCCCGGCAGATCGCGTCCGACCTGCGCAAATTCGCCCAGGGTCAACCCGATGGCCGCCGCTGCCTCTTCTTCAAGCCTATGGGCCTCGGTTCCCGGCGGGGGCGAGGTTTCGCGGCCCCCCGGCATCGGTGCCGTGGGGATGATTTCCCCCGCGTCCACACGCAGCTGATCCAGCGCGGGATCCGTCGTCACAAACAGCCCCCCCGACCCCACCTTTTGCATCACGTCGCCTTGCAGCACCTTACGCAGGCCCCCCCGTTCCGCCCGTAGCTCCAAGGCCCGGTTGAACACCGCGGATTGCACCGCCGACAACATCAATCGCCGCAATTTGTCGTTTCTTTCGCGCAGGGTGCCCCGCAGGATCGCAACGCCTCGTTGCACGTTGTCCCCCGCTGCGCCGAAACGCTGGGCCCCATACCGATTGGGCAGCCCGGACAGCAACAGGGCGGCAAACGATTCAGCTAAAACCACCTCTTCACCCGGCGCCACATCGGCCAGCACCACTTCAAACCGGTTGCCGCGTAGGTGCCCCGTCCGCAGCTTATTGCCGTGCAATTCAGCCCGAAGGACCCGGGCCCCCTCGACAACCGCCGCTCGTGCCGTTTCCAGGGGAACGTCCGGAATGCTGACCCACTGGCGTGTGGTCGCGTGCCGATCTTTCAATCCCGCATACCCCATGTCCCGATCCCGCACGCCCAACGCCTGAGCCAACCGCCGCACCATTTCAGGGGTGGTCAGATCGTGTTTTTCGACAAAAACATACGTATGCGTGCCGGTGCCGGACGGCAGGTAGGCGGGGATTTCTTCAACGATAAACGTGTCGGGGGCAGACAGGAAAGTAGCCACGGGGGCCACAGAATACAGGTAGTCTTCGCTGATGCTGCTGCCAAACACAGGAAAGGTCTGACCATCAACACGGCCATTTTGCTGATGGTGGCGTTTGTCCTTGGGTCAATCCCCACCGGGGTGATGGTGGCCCGGCGGCACGGTGTGGATCTGCGGGCGGTGGGCAGTGGCAACGTCGGGGCCACCAATGTGGCACGCGCCCTGGGGCGGCGGTGGGCCACTATGGTGTTGGTGCTCGACGTCGCCAAAGGCTTCGCCCCCGCGTGGCTGGCGCGACATTTTTCTGAATTTGTCCCTTCGTGGGTGCCCGCCGCAGCGGGCTTCATGGCCGTCGCAGGTCATGTATTTTCGATCTTCCTCAAAGGCCGGGGTGGCAAGGGCGTCGCCACGGCCCTAGGTGCGGCCCTGGGCCTAGAACCGCTCTGCGCTGTGTTTTCGTTTGGTGTTTACGCGATCTTGTTCGCTGCGTTTCGAATTTCATCGGTCGGATCGCTGGGAGCCGTGGTCGCATTTCCCATCGCCATCGCCCTATACGGACGGCCCGGCGCCCACGGGCTTGCCTTCGCGCTGCTGGTCGGCGCCCTGGTCATCGCGCGCCATCGTGAAAATCTGACCCGCCTTTTCCGGGGCAAAGAACTGAAGGCCTGAAGGTCAGATCTTGGATGGATTTTTCAGGCGCGGACGGACAATGCGAACGAATCCCTGATCGCTTTCAACGATCAACAAGGCACCGTTTGGCATCGTCGTCACGCTGCGAATCTGGGTCACCTTCTTCCCTGGCGTGCTCAGCAATTCGCCATCGCCCCCGTGCGCATTTTTACCGCCGTCGACAAACAGGTGAATGACGCCAGCCCGATCAAGGTACCAGATTTGATTTCCCGACTGGGTCCCCAGCAGGAATCCTCCGGATTGTACCGGCCAGACCGCCCGCACCCCCGAAAGTCCCGTATCTATACCAGCCGCACCATCACCCCCCCCTTTGTCCGCACCGTTGCCCGCCATGGGGACCGCCCGCCGATCTTTGCCGACGCGAAACACCCTATTGGCGTCGTGATCCGTCACGATGGGATCAAAGGCGTCGTCGACCACAAGATTCGCCACTTTCACAAATCCATCAGCGTAAGTCTCAAGGCCAGCCGCCGCCGTCCAGCGCAGAAGCAGGCGTTCCGACGCGATGAAGGCGGTCTTCTCGTCATCGGCAACCCACAAGCCGCGGCCCAGGGTCAGATCGGGAATTGAAATCACTGTGGTCAGCTCGCCTGCGGGGGACACGCGACGAACCTTTTTGTTGTCGGTATCCAGGATGAAAAACGTGCCGTCAGCCTTCACCCACAGACCATTGGGACGGTTTAGTCGCCGTTTTGTGGCAGGCCCTGGCGCATCCCCGTCGTCGCCCGCCTCATTGGTGCCCGCGACAGTGAAGATATGGCCGTCGGGTGTCACCTTGCGAACCGCGTGGGCTTCCTTGTCCACGATATAAACATTGTCAGCACGATCCCCCATCGCGAAATGGGGAGTTGAAAGTTCGGCATTCTTGGCCAGCCCTCCCTCGAAGGTTGCAAGCCAATTGTTGCTGTCGTGCCCGACAAGCCCGCTGCCCGCCAGGGTTTCCAGATTGCCCCACAGGGACTGGAACCGTTCAAAATCACCGACAGCGTTTGGCGCATCGGCGGCACCATCGGGCCTGAAGGCAGTGGCTGAAATGGGGGCGGCGTCAGGACGAACCGCCGTCGGGCTGTTGTCGCAGGATATTGCGACACACACAGCAGCCAGCAGAAGGACGGTCAGCGGTTCACATGGGAGCCGCGAAATCATTCGAAGGTTGCTGCGGGCGCCGCACGCAGACCGGCGGCAGCCAGCAGTTCGCGATCGGCGCTGACGTCGGGGTTTCCGGTGGTCAGCAACTTTTCGCCGTAGAAGATCGAATTGGCGCCCGCCATCAGGCACAAAATCTGTGCTTCGCGCGAAAGTTCCATGCGACCCGCCGACAGCCGCACCCGGGAACGCGGCATCAGGATGCGCGCGGTGGCGATCATGCGCACAAGGTCCAATGGATCAACGGGCGGCGATCCCGCAAGGGGGGTGCCCTGCACAGGAACCAGAGCGTTGACCGGGACGCTTTCTGGATGTGGATCCAAGGTGGCCAGGGTCTGCAACATCGCACAGCGATCTTCGATGGATTCGCCAAGGCCGATGATGCCCCCCGAACACACAGTGATGCCGGCCTTGCGAACCACGCCCAAGGTACGCAGGCGATCATCGTAGGTCCTGGTGCTGATGATCGACCGATAATGGGCCCGCGACGTGTCCAGGTTGTGGTTGTAGGCGGACAGCCCGGCTTCGGCCAACCGCCGCGCCTGATCCTCATTCAGCATGCCCAGGGTGCAGCAGGCCTCCATGCCCAGTTCGCGCACGCCCCGCACCATCTGCAAAACCGAATCGAACGCAGGGCCGTCTTTGACCTCGCGCCACGCAGCGCCCATGCAAAACCGGGTCGCCCCGGCGGCCTTGGCACGCCCGGCCGCGTCCAGGACCTCGCCCGCATCCAGCATTTTTTCCACGCCCGACGGTGAATCGTGGTGCGACGACTGTGGGCAATACGAACAGTCCTCCTGGCAACCGCCCGTCTTAACGCTGAGAAGGGAACAAAGCTGCACCTCGTCCGCGCGATGAAACTCGCGGTGAACCCCCTGGGCGCGGAACGTCAGCTCCGGCAGGGGCAGGTCATAAATGGCGCGAATTTCACCCAGAGTCCAGTCATTGCGGATCACCCGGGTTTCTTAACAGACGACGGGCGCTCTGTCAGTTCTGGCAGGTGTTCCGGTTGGCGCCCTTGCCCTTGCATTTTGCGCCGGCAACGCAGTCCGAATTCTGCTCACAGATCTTCGGGCACGTGGCGTCAAGGGCACATTTGAAAAGGCCGCAACCGGACGTGGCCCCCGCGACGCAGATCCCTGATCCGTCACATGTCGACGGGTTTGTGCGCTGGTTGATTTCGCAGCGGGCGGGTGCGCACTGCACATTGGTGCCGGCTAGCTGACACATCC
The DNA here is from genome assembly GCA_043754455.1 of Myxococcales bacterium. Classification (GTDB taxonomy): domain Bacteria; phylum Myxococcota_A; class Polyangia; order Fen-1088; family Fen-1088; genus JAYUUT01. Next base: position 1,088 of record JAYUUT010000428.1, on the reverse strand, counting down.
CAGCCCCATCACATAGGCCCGTGTTTCCGCAAGGCAACGTCACCGCGGTCGGACACCGGTTCCCCGGATCGGCCTGGCCGGATGCCACCGCGACACATTTACCGGCCTGGCCGCTGACATTGCAGGACCGGCACGTGCCGCAGGCGCTGCTGTCGCAACACGCGCCGTCAACGCAATTGCCACTAGAACATTCGTCGCTGCCCGCACATCCGGCCCCTAAAGATTTCTTCCCGCACACGCCATTCGCACATTTGTTCGGGGCAATACAGTCAGCGTCGCCTGTGCATTTGGAACGGCACGCGGTTCCGTCGCAACGTGAAGGCGCGCACGACTGGCTTCCCCCCGACAGGCAACTGCCCTTGCCATCACAGGTTGCGGCCGCGGTAAACGATTCGGCGCCAACGGGACACGATGAAGGTTTGCACATCGTACCGGCAGCATATTTTCGGCAGGCGCCCTTGCCGTCACATTTGCCATCGTTGCCGCACGTGGTTGCAAGACCATCGATGCAAAGCCCCGACGGATCATTGGCCCCCGCCGTCACCACCGTGCAGGTGCCCAATGAATTGGGCTGATTGCACGCCCGACAGGCCCCCGTACAAGCCTCGACACAACAAACACCCTGGGAACACAGCCCCGAGCCGCATTCACTGCCCAGGGAACAAACCGCACCATCGGTTTTCTTGCCGCACGATCCCCCCTCACACAAATACCCCTCGTCGCAGGAAGCGGGGGCGCCCGCACAGGTGGCCGCACATTTGGCGCCACTGCAAACGTAGGGTTCACAGGACTGCGATGCGCCCGCCATACACAGCCCGCGCCCATCACAACGGGACGGCTCGCGGTGGGTGCCGCTTGCACACGTTTCGGGTTTGCAGACGGTACCGGCTGGATGTTTGGCGCAGATACCCCCGGCTTCGCAGGTGCCGTCGGTTCCACAGGTCGTGGCCGATTCGGCCGCACATTTGTTTCGGGGGTCTTTAGTGCCGGCTGTCACGGGTTTGCAGATCCCCCGGCTGGCCGCAAGGGCACAAGATCGGCAGGCGCCCGTACAGGCTTCGTTGCAACAGATCCCATCGGCACACACG
>JAYUUT010000427.1:0-41354 GCA_043754455.1 Myxococcales bacterium | reverse complement strand
TCGATCGAACGCGGCATCCAGCACCGCCTTTTGCGTGATGAGGTCAAGCTGCTGCGTCGGGCTGTCGCCCGGGCGCAAGGCTTCGAAGATTTCCTTGGCAACAGCCCCGCGTTGCGCCGGGTCTTCACGCTGATTGACCAAGTCGCTGACTCGGACGCGACCGTCATGGTCACGGGCGAAAGTGGGACGGGGAAGGAGCTGGTCGCACGCGCGCTGCACGATCGTGGCAAGAGAAAGGCTGGGCCTTTCGTGGCCGTCAACTGTGCCGCGCTGACAGAAACCCTGCTTGAGAGTGAACTTTTTGGCCACACGAAGGGTGCTTTCACCGATGCCAAGACTGCACACGCCGGTCTGTTCACTCAGTCAAACGGGGGCACGCTATTTCTTGACGAGATTGGTGAAATGACACCAGCGATGCAGGCTAAGCTTCTACGTTCTTTGGAGACCCGCTCTGTGCGTCCTGTGGGTGGCACTGCCGAGATACCTTTTGATGCGCGTATCATCGCGGCAACCAATCGCGACCTCGAGACTATGGTAGAAGAGGGTGGTTTTCGTGTGGACCTGTTCTACAGACTAAATGTGCTCCGCTTGAGCATGCCTCCTTTACGCGCACGGGGGAACGATGTTCTGCTGATCGCTCAACATTTCATCAACCGTCAAGCGCTCCAGACTGGAAAACCCGTTACGGGTTTGAGCCCAGCTGTCGCAGAAAGGCTCCTCACCTACACGTGGCCGGGAAATGTGCGTGAATTGCAGAATTGTATCGAACGGGCCGTCGCAGTGACACGGACGGACCAAATCGGTGAAGAGGCCCTTCCCGAACGCATCCGCCATCACCGGGCGATTTCTCTGGGCACGGAAGACGACGCGGCAGACTTGCCCAGCATGGCCGAGGTTGAACGAGGTCACATCATTCGCGTCCTGGAAAAAACCGGAGGAAACAAGACCGCAGCCGCGGAAATTCTAGGTTTCGATCGTCGGACTCTATACCGGAAGTTAGAGCATTTCGGACTTCTCAAGGCGGGAGCATAGGCGAATCGATGCCCATTTTCCCGACCCGGGCCCTTCGCGCGTTGCGAGCCGTCATTATCCGTTGCGATTTCCGCTGGCGTTTGGCAATGCGGGGTGGCAACAGCAATATAGAGGGCGAGATCTGACCTTCGGCTTCACCCGCATTTTGCCGCGCAACGGATTATGTGGTCGTGTCCCAACTCGTGTGGAGGCCTTCCCTTCAACTCTTCGGAGCCCCTGTTCACCGTCATGCGCAAGCCGAACGGCGTGGCCATCGAACCGCTCACGTCCCCGGTGGCGCCACCAAAGGCGAAGGGTCCTTGGGCGACGCCCCGGCATCCGGCAAGGTGAAAAGGAAGGTGCTGCCCTTTCCGAGCGTGCTGTCGACCCAGATCTTCCCGCCGTGGCCTTCGACGATGCCCTTCGCGATGAAGAGCCCCAGGCCCGCGCCACGGCGTCCGCCTTTCTCGGCCTTCCAGTACCGCGTAAAGAGATACGGGGAATGCTCAGCTGGGATTCCCGATCCTGTATCGCTCACGGACAACCGGACTTCTTCGCCGAGAGGTTCCACGCCGACGGTAATGGCTCCGCCCTCGGGCGTGAACTTGATCGCGTTGGCCAAGAGATTTGACAAGATTTGGATGACCCGTTCCTTGTCCCCGCGGACGCTTAGATGCTCTGGCGGTGGGGACGCAATAGTGAGGCGAATCGACTTCTGACTTGCGAGAGGTTCGAAAATCTCGAACGCGGCCTTGAGAAGGTCTCCAACCTTACACGGCTCGAGGGCAACCGAAAAACTGCCAGCATCGATGGTCGCGGCATCGAGGAGGCTCTTTATCAGGAATTCCATTCTCATTGTCGTACTTTCGATCGACTCTGCTTGCTTCGCCAACTTGGCGCCTCGTTCATCTAATTCGGCTTGTCGGCGAATGAGCGCCGCTTTCATCATGATCGCACTCAACGGACTTCGAAGGTCGTGAGCGACGATCGCGAGCAGGTCATCCCTCGCGGCCAATGCCATCTCGGCACACTCAACCGCATGCTGCTCCGTTCGGTACGAGCGAAGGAGTCTCCTGCCAAAAAACCACGCGGAGCCGCCCGAGAGAAGAACCGAGAAGCTGCCGAGTCCAAGTAGAAGCAGCAGAGCGAGTGACGCTCTCTCTTGGGACTTCTGGAATTCCGCCTCAGCATGCGCGTCCTCGGCCCCCACAAGAGCTGACAGTGCCGCGTTCAATTCATCACGCTTGGGAGCGAGCTCGTTTTGCACGAGATCGGCACCCTTCGCACCTTTCCATGTCTCGATTTGGGTTTTCTCGATCGCGTCAAGATAGGCCATTGCCGTGCGGTGCACATCTCCTATGGGAGGACCGAGCCCTGGATCAACGGACGGCACTTCGAGTGCCTGCAGGGAGTTTCGCGCAGCGCTCCCAGCGGATCGCGCTTTTTCCTTCCGCCCCACTTGTCCCGACATTAAGTAACCGCGGGACGTGGCTACCGCCCGTTCCAGATCGAAGCGAAGTTCGTGCACCTGAGCAAGTCGATGCGAGTGGGCCTCCACCCCGATCACATCAGTCTGAAGGGATCGAACCAACAGGACCCCGACTACGACCGACCCAAGGGTTGCTAGAACCGCCAGCGTGAAGGCGGCGACAAGCTTGGGCAGAAAGCCCTTGGTCGAAGTCAAAGTGCGCATCGTTCAGTGAACACAGGTGGCATGAGTAAAGTGGGAGCATAAGCGAATCGAAGCCCATTTTCCTGGCCCGGTTCATTTTCGCAACGTCGTCAGTCACCGGCATCAGCCCTCGTGGCGGCGCTTTCAGGCATAGGTTTCAGCCCTGAGGCCGACCGTTTTTGCCTGAAACCCGCCCCCTTGGCGCGGCTCCGCCCACTTGGCACGTGGGTGCCGATGTTGCGGTTTTTTGACCAGCCGCTCTGTCCGTCATCCACCTCGCCACCGCCGCTGTCCGCACACTATCTGGCTTAGCAGCTTGCTGTGCGACGAGAGCACCCCGAAGTTCCTCGCCAGGTGCCACTTTGACGGGAGGGTGCCAAGGCGGGGGGCAACAAGTGGGTGTTCGCGGTCAGGCTGGGGCGGACGTACCTGCCCCTGGGGGAACTCTAGACACGTTGGGAACTCTGTCGGAAAATCTCAGCGAGCCGGGGCTTGCCCCGCTGCCTCGCCCAATGGCACGGCTACCCGCGCGCCATCTCCACGATTTCGCGGTAGACCCAGACGTCTTCGACCACCGTCGTGGTTCGCGTCTTCCCGTCGCTGAAGGTCTGCTTGGATTCGACGCGCATCAGGCACCCGGCACCGTCCGGATGTTTTACGATATGCGGCTGCTTGCGGATGAAAAGGGCTGCCTCGTCCTTCCGTTTGAAATCCTTTGTCGACCGCACCATCTGGCCGCTGCCTCCGTCCCGGTGATCCCACCAGACGACAAAGGTCGTGTTGTGAAGCGCGCTATTGGACATGAAGCCGCAATTTACACAATGCCCCCTGTTTCCGCCGTTGGCGTTAAGCTAGCCACGCTGTCATGCCTCGCCCTGCACACAAATCCTCCGTTCGTTCTGAATTGACCCGCCGCCGCTTTATGCAAGGCGCCAGCCTTGCGGCCACAGGCACTTCGCTGTCATGCGGACACCCAGGCCCGGTGGCCCCACCGTCTGGACCTGAAAAACCCGCACCATGGCCCCAAGCCAGCGGTCCCGCTGGCACGTTTCGCGCCGCCGCAAAGGACGCGCCCACAAAATGGAGCGTCGCCCGGAACCAGAACATTCTGTGGCGCACCCCCCTTCCCGGCGGCGGGCAAGGTGGTGTCATCGCCTGGGGTGATCGATTGTATGTCAGCACGTTCCCGGCCTACGAAGGTGGCGAGAAATTCAGCAACGTCGTTCTGGGGCATGCGCTGGATCGGGCTACCGGGCGGATCTTGTGGTCGGTGCGGCTGACCGGAACCCGCAAAAGCCCCATGTTGTATGCCTACAGCGACGCCAGTTCGTGGACACCTATAACAGACGGCACACATGTCTGGTTCTTCAATCCCACGGGGGAAATGGGCTGTTACGATCGCGACGGCACCGAAGTCTGGCGACGTCCATTTCTAGGCCAGCCCGAAAAATATCCCTTCAACCGCCAGCACGAGCCCTTCGCCATCGACGACACGATTGTCAGTGTGGAACCGCTGGCCGCAGATGAACCCGGTTATCGCGCCGATCGGGCTGACTGGAGTTTTCTGCGGGGGATTGACAAACGTACCGGCAAGACCCGCTGGATAGCTGAGGACGGCACCACGTTTTATTGCACGCCGGTGATGGGGCGACTGCGTGACGGCACGGCCGCAGTGCTGCATGGCCGTGGCGGCCCGCACGACGTGCCCGAACGCCCCATCGGATTGTCGCTGACCAGCCTGGCCCCTGGCAAACAGGGCAAGACCCTATGGCACTGGGAGCCCGCACCCGTGCCGGGCGGGCCGGTCGATGGCACCACGTTTATGGCGCTTTACACGATGACCTGGGATGACCAACACGCGTATTGGTTCCGCAACGCGCCCGAAGAATCGCAAATGGTGTTGGACATCAATACTGGCAAGCTCTTGCGAACCCAGTCGCTTCAAAAAAACGTCGACGTTCGACAGTGGGACGAGGCGCAGGGCAAATACGTCCTTCACCAGAACATCGACATCCGTGCCCTGCCCGATTCACCGGCCTATCCACTGAAACCCGGCGAAGCCCTGCATGTATTGCCCAACTGGCACGGCAATTTGGTGGCGGGCGATCATCACTATTTCTTCACATCGACCAACAACCGACGCAACAGCCATGCGCCGCGCGGCCACAGTGGACCTGCGCACTGTATTGGCCGGGTCAACGTTCACAGCGGCAAGGTCGAATATTTGGAAGTCCCGGTCGGTGTGCAGCGGTCACCCGGCCAGCCGGACAAGTTCCTTTTTGGGCACGATCTGAAGGCCCATCCACTGGACAATCAGGGGCAAGACGTTGCCGAAGAAGAGCGGTCGCGCACCGATGGTTGGACCATTCCCGCGTTCTTCCACAGCCCCATCCTGCTGGGGAATTTTCTGTATATGGGAACCATGTTGGGTCTCACCTACGTCATCGACACGCGGGCCCGGATCTTTGATGAACGGGCATTGGTATCGATCAATGATCTGGGCCCCATCGAATCGACATGGGCCCTGGCGGGTCCCAGTTTCAGCGACGGGGTCCTGTACCACCACAGTCTAAAAGAAGTCGTCGCCATCACGACGGCACGCTAGGGTTACCGCGCGCATGTTTCATCTTTTGTCACGCACCGCCGCCCTTTTGGCCACCGGGCTGGCACTGGGCTTTGGGGTAAACACCGTGCGCCCAAACGGCGTCCCGATCGGGCCCGTTGCAAGTGCCGCCCAGTGCAGTGTCACAGCGGGCACCGCTGCAAAACCGACAGCCCTTGTCCCCGTTGTCGAAGTTCTTGCGCCGGCCCTTGTGGCCCCGTTGTGCGCCGACGCCACCGCGCTGGTCGCCGACGCACGCACCGAAGATCGCTTCTCGGCGGGCCATATCAGCGGCGCCATTCACCTGCCCTGCGGGGCCGCCGGGGACGTCGCTTCGCAGGCCCTGCAACAGATGGCGGGAAAAAAAACCGTCGTTGTATACGGCGATTCGACCGAAGAGGCCCAGAAGGTCGCCGCCAGCGTGAAACAACGGCTGCCCAATCCGTGGGTGCGGGTGATCGCCATCGCGGGCGGCTTTTCAGCCTGGCAGGCCGCTGGCCTGGCCTGCGCTGCTGGCCCTTGCCCTACCTGTGGCCTACCAACTTTTAGGTAATCCGATGCGGGCCCTGGTCATTGTCATTCGGATTGCTCTTGCGGCCCTGTGGGCAGCAGCCGGTATCCTGAAGGTGCGCGACCCCAGTGGGTTTGCACAAGAAGTCGCCAATTTTCAGCTTTTCCCGGCCGCCGCTTCGTTCGTCGCGGCCACTTTGCCGATGACCGAAATCGTGATCGCGCTGGGACTGTTTTGCCCGTGGCGACACTGGCGGCAGGCGGCTGCGTTGGCGTCCACCGCCGTGATGGCTGTGTTTCTGGTAGCGGTTGTGTCGGTGGTTGTCCGCGGCGTTAACACGGACTGTGGGTGTTTCGGCAACAACAGTGGGCCTGTGTCGTGGCTGACGGTGGCACGAAATCTGGGACTCTTAGGTGCCAGCCTGTTCCTGGTGCGCTCCGATCGGCCTCGTTGATCAACATGCCCGCTCCCATGCATACGACCAAACGACAGCTGCTAGATGCGGGGCTTTCGCTACTGCTCGAGCGAGGATACAACGCGCTCGGGGTGCAGGATCTGCTCAAGGCGACGGGCACGCCGAAGGGATCATTCTATCACCACTTCGAAAGCAAGGAGGACTTCGCCCTGCAAGTCGTCGACCTCTATATGGAGGGCGTTCACCACGGCCTCCGCGCCTGTCTCACCGATGCGGCAGCGCCTCCCCTACAGCGGATCCGGAACTTCTTCGAGGCCACGCGTGATCACTATCGGACCGAGGGCTACCTCGGGTGCATGTTGGGCGGCCTGGGGCAAGAGCTGGCCGGGGCAAGTGATGCCTTCCGCACGAAGATCGACTCATGTTTGACGACGATCGCCGACCATCTCGCGGTTTGTCTGACCGAAGCCCAAGAGCGAGGGGATCTATCTGCGCGCGTCGAACCGCGGAAGTTGTCGATGCTGCTTGTAAATTGCTGGGAAGGCGCCGCCCTTCGTAGTCGCCTCAAACGCTGCCCGGATCCGCTCAACGAGATGTTGGATTTTTACTTCCAGAGCGCCACGTCTGCCTGAATTTGCGTTTCCTGTTGACATAGACCGACCGGTCTATTATTTAACAGACCGATCGGTCTATTCCGGACGGTCGAAGCAACCACAGTCCTCACAGGAGACACCATTATGAGCTCAATGTACGAGCGCCTTGGGCGCACAGACGGCATCCGCGCGCTGGTCAACACCGTCGCCGAGGCCCACCTCGCCAATCCGATCATCGCCAAACGGTTTGAGCCGCTGGCCGCAGATCCGGCGCGGCTCGACCCCGCGTTGCAACAGTTGTGCAATTTCCTGGAGGCAGCATCCGGTGGTCCCGCGAAATACACGGGCAAGAACATGGTCGAGGCGCACCGGGGCATGAACATTAGCGGCGAGGAATACCTGGCAGCGATCGACGACATCATGGGCGCGCTGGCCAAACACGGAATCGACGAGGCCACCAAGAAGGACCTGCTCGCGATGCTGTACGAGATCAAGCCAACCATCGTGCGGCTATAGCGCCGAGGCACGGTTCGGCCCTTAGGCCCGTCCGGTGGTGTCAACGGTTGTTGTCTTCCCGTCGAAGGAAATCTCGTCCATATTTAAGGGATGCAGTTCCTTCGCCTGAGCAACGCGTCGATCGGCTCCGCCCTGTGCATGGCGGCCGCTATCTCCCTGTCCTGTAAAAATGGCGCCACCGACGTCGGCGCCGAGGGGGCGACCAACCCCACCACCTCGGGGGAAAACAACCAAGCCCCAGACAGCGGCGCGGTTGCAAAACCCGATCCCAGCAAAGGCACCCCCCCAGGGACAGGAGGCACGAGTGGATCTGCCGGAGGAATGGGAGGTGGCTTCGGACTACCGGTCGTCATTGACGGATCTGGCGGTTCCCCGGCGAAAAAAGACGCATCGTTCACCCCCGATCCGACACCCACCTTCAAGCCCGACGCGGCGCCCGCAGGAAACCCGCGTGATTCCGCCCCACTGCCCCCAGCCCCAAATCTTAGCTCCGTCGAATGCAAAGACGCCAAGCTCTGCGACGACTTCGAGGCCTACCCCGCAGCCGCGGCGCCCGGGGGCGGCTGGAAGGTCAGCACCAGCAAGGGCGGAACGCTGGTCGTCGACGACAAAAAGGCCTACAGCGGCACCAAGTCGATCTTGATCACGACACCGGGCATGACGGCCAGCGCTTGGATGACCCGCGACAGGTCCGTGTTTCCGCTGGTCAATAACGCGATCTATGGCCGCATGATGACGTTCCTCAGCGCTGCGCCCAAAGGTGCCGTGCACTGGAACAACATCCAGGCGACGGGAATTCGACCCGACACGAAAGCCAATTCTGCCTACCAATGGGGCGCGATGTTCGAAAAAGTCATGGCCAACTACTGGCCGCCGGATTGTTCAAAGTCGTCGAAAACCAGTTGGCCCGTGGGCAAATGGTCCTGCGTGCAATGGCAATTTGATGGATCGCCCAATGCAGCCGGTGATGGACGAAAAAATGAAATGCGGCTTTGGGTGGACGGAACACTTTTGAACGACACCACCATTGTCCGTTTTGGAACCGGGTGCGTGAACGCCGTCCCCAAGGATAACGAATGGGTGGCCCCGACCTTCACCAGCCTGCGGCTCGGCTGGGAAAACTATCAGACATCGCCTATCCCGATCGAGATGTGGATCGATGACGTCGCGGTCGACCCGTCCCATCCGATATCCTGCCCTGCCCCGAAATAGGGATCGAGTGGATCTGAATCAAAGGCGCGCGGCTGTCAGTTTCTTGATTCGGATGTCCTTGAGGCGGATCTCGAGCGGTCCGCCGCTGTGGATCTGGAAAAAGATGCGACCGTCACGCGCCACTTTGTCGACGGGTTCGGTTTCGGTCCATTCGACGGTTTTCGTGCCGTTGATTTCCAGCACGATCTTGTCGCCTTGGGCTGTCACCGTGTAGTCGTTCCAGGCGTTTTCTTTCACGGTCTTCGCGATCACGACGGGATCGGGCGCTACCAACAACCGTTTGCGGCGAGATTCGTCATACAGCGCCCCCCACCACCCCTGCCCCATGTCGGCTTGGTAGCCGAAGGCCTCGGTGCTGCCGGGCACACGCTGGCTGCGAAATTGGCAACCGCTGTTAATGAATCCTTTGTCCGCGTGTCCAACAAGCTGGAAACGGAACTTGATCACAAAATCTTTGTAGCTGGCTTTCGTACCTAAAAATTCGTTCTGTTTGATCCCCGGACTGCGGCCTATCAACAGACCCCGTTCGACCACCCAAAGCCCGTCCTTTCCTTCCCATCCCGACAGATCTTTGCCGTTAAAAATCTTGACGAACCCGGGTTCGGGTTTGATGTCGACGGGAATGGGGTCAGGCGAAACAAAACCCGGATCGGCTGCTGCCGCAGTTCGTACAAACGGCAGAACAGACACCCAGGCAACAAGAAGACAGACGGGAACGCGCATGCTGATGGCTCCTTTTGGTCTCGGGACTATACCCCGGACCGGGCGATAGCGTCCCGTGGGACTTACGTGACATAAATGGGCGTGGCAAAAACGCTGAAGAAACTAGAAGCCCTGCTGGACCTGCGGAACGAACATCCTGAACAGCTGGCCGCGGTTGATCGCAAAATCAATCTTGGCTTCTTGGAACGGCACGCGATCATGGTGCTGGATATGGCGGGATTTTCGCGCCTGACGATCAAACATGGAATCATTCATTTTCTCGCGATGATTCGGCGCATGCAGGTCACGATTGTGCCAATTATTCGGCATGGTCGCGGGCGCGTCGTCATATCCGAGGCTGACAATGTCTTTGCGGTCTTTTCGACAGTGGCCCAGTCGGTGGCGGCAGCAAAACGCATTCACGCCGAACTGGGGCGGATGAACGAAGTACTTCCAGAAGACTGGGACATCCACGTATCCATCGGTATCGGCTATGGCGATGTCCTGATGGTGGGCGATCACGATTTTTTCGGCTCCGAGCTGAATCTGGCGTCCAAACTGGGCGAAGACGTCGCTACCGCGGGCGACATCCTTGTTACCGCCGCTGCATTTGCACGCCTGGGCCGTGCGCGAAAAAACTTCGTGAAACGACAGACACGCGTGGGCAAGGTGCCACTTCAATACTTCGCCCTGCCAGCCGCCAAGACGCCGTCCCAATCACCTTCGCCGCGAGGCAAAAAGTGCGAAAATTCCCAAAATCAGCAGCCCTGACCAGCAACGATGGGGGCGGGCGGACCCCACGTCACAACCACCCGCCGCGCCTTCCGCACGGGCCGGGTGCCCGACAGCGGGCATCTTGCCGGTTACGGTCTCTGATCGGGGCGAAGGCGCCGACCCGATCTCGTCGGGTGCAATAGGCGCAGGCGCCTCCGCGCTAGGGGGCCCCGCTGGAGGCGCAGGCGCCTCGGCGCTAGGGGGCGCGGCTGGAGGAGGCAGTGCAACGGCCAAGGGCACACCACCCGCCACCAAGACTGTGACGGACTGCGCTGGGAGCCCCACACCGATTCCAGCGGCTTCCTCCTTCAAATCCGTAACCGAAAACCCGTCGCGACTGACTTGGTAGGACTTCCAACCGGGCCCATTCGGCGTTTTGGCCGCGAATGAAACTTTGACCGATCGGGCCTCGGCGACCCGATTGACCAGTACTAATGACAGCTGCCCCTCCTTTACGGTGGCAAGGGCGCTGACTTCATTCGGCGCCGTGGACACAGCCGACATCACCGCCCCTGGAACGAAGGCATTAAAGAGCCGAAACACGTGGGCCGCGGGCCGGGGACGAAAGCTGGAATCCAGTTTCCCATACCAGCCATCCGCCTCATTCCATGCACAGGCGCCGCTGACGTCTGCGTTTACGAAAGACATCATCGCCAAAGCGTCAAAAACAGCGCCCACGCCATTGGTCATTCTCGGATCGGGGGGCGCGTAGCTGATGTTGTATTCGTCGTGAAATATCTCAACCGGCCGGGTGGTGGCCTTGGCGATGAAACCTCGGATGCGACCCGCGATCCCGCCCAGACCGGCGGCACTGTTGAACAGATCGTCGGGCGTTCCTTTCTGATCCCCCGTTGAATACGTATGGTACGAGATGAAGTCGAGATCGGCGGCGGCGGCTTTGATGAATGGCTCGACCGAAGCTCCCCAGGGATTGGCAAATCCGGGGCCTCCGACCTTGATCGTTGGATCAACTGCTTTCATGGCGACCGAGGCGGCGACAACCAGTGCCGCCCAAGCGGCCGGTTTGTCCTTATAGACCGCTTCGTTTTCATTGAGCACCTCAAAATACCGAACCCCAAACTTCAAATTGACGTTCACGATCTGAACGAGGGCAGCCGCAAACGCAGTAAACGCTGGGATCTGCGCGGCAGCCAAGGGTTGCGTGCCGGGACCCAGGAACGCCGGCCAGCGGGTGATGTCCATGATCCACACGGCCCCCCGTAACGGGTGTCCTGTCAGCGCCGCGCGAATCTTCTGTTCATCCCAGTGGTAATCGGCCCCGCTTGGGTTCACGACCCAGCCCGAACTGGTCTTTGAGTCCTGGATGAGGCCCGCGTGATGCAGCCGCACCAAACCCGGCTGCATCATCACAAGGCCAGATTTGTAGGACGCATTTCCAGGCGTTCCGGCCACGTCGGGACGTGGCCCCTGAAATAGATTGAGGCCAAATTGTCGGGCGGTCGCCTGACGTCCCGTCGGCTTTCCCCAGTCCACCACGACTGTTTGGGCCCCGGCCCTGTGCGCAAGAACCAACAGGGGAAGGGCGAAACCCACGATACGGATAGACGCATTCATTCCTTCGCAGTTCCGGCATGTGGACCGGGAGGGTCACAAATCGACATGGGCGCCCTCCCCGCAGTGGAACTTCCTGCTAGCGTCAGGCCCTTCGTTTCCCGGAGGTTGTTCCATGCGCGCCCTTCTTCGCCCCCTCGCCTTCGCCGCCGCCTTGCTGCCCTTTTCCGGCTGTCCGTCTGAAAAAACACCCGCGCCCCGGGCCTGTTGCGACCAACCGACGATTCCCGCCGGGGTTAGCCCGTTTCAGGTTGTGGCTGACGACGTGACGGGACCATCGGACGGTCAGAAAGTGCAAATGCGCGTGGGGTTAAAACAGGCGGTCAAACGCGACGCTCTATATCCAGTTCTGCACACATTGTACCGCCACGCCATGACCCGGACGTCGTTCGAACCGATTCATTTTGTTGCCGACGTCTATGCGACCGAGGCCGAGGCGTCGGCGGGCGGGGACGGAAAAGTCCTGGCCCGGATCACCCGGCAGCAGTCCGACATTGGACCCAAATGCGACAACCGCGTTTCTTATGACCTTGTCGAACAGGTTGCCCGGGCCTTTGCCGCCAGCACGGGCCACGGCGACGAAGAAGATCTGAACGACAGTTGCAAATTGAACAGCAAAAAGAAGGTGGAACGTTTCGACGATGCCTTCAAGAACCGGCCCAGCTACAAACTGGATGCCGCGCGACAGGCGGTCGAGGTGACGTATCCGTTTTTAGAAAGCGGGAAGGACGAGTTCCGCAAGGATCTGAAATACGGATCGGCTATGGGGTACTGGATTGAATTTACCACCAGTTTGCTGAACAAAGTGGCCGACCTGAAAGAGATAAGTTTCGTCGGCATCATCGAGGGCGAACCCGGACTGCGGATCACCATGACGCGCCAGCAATTCGATGCGGGGTTTTCGCGTTTACAGGAAACCATCGCCGCCCACGCAGCGGTTACGTTTCAGACCCTGGGTATGCACGCGGCCACGGATAAGCGCGCCGAAAAGGAGCAGGACACGTTCAAAACCAAGACCTACAAGAAAGCCCTGTCGGCCTTACCCAAAAACCAAGTCACCATCACCGCCAAAATGAAGTAAAGGCGCGGCTGCCGATGGCAAACCAACCGAAAAATTTCCGTGTGGGCCTGGTCCAGATGCGTATGGGCACGGACGCCGACGCCAACACCCGTGCCGCCGCCCGAAAGGTCGAAGAAGCCGCGGCAAAGGGGGCTGAAGTCGTCTGCCTGCCCGAGATGTACCGCACCCCCTATTTTTGTCAGCGCGAAGATCAGCAGCTGTTCGATCTGGCTGAAACCGTGCCAGGGCCCAGCACCGAAGCCATGGCAGCTGTCGCCAAAAGCGCGGGGGTCGCGGTGGTGGTACCGATTTTCGAAAAACGCGCGCCGGGCCTGTACCACAACAGCGCCGTCATCATCGACCGCACGGGCACGACGGTCGGCCTATACCGAAAAATGCACATCCCGGATGATCCGGCGTTTTACGAAAAGTTCTATTTTACCCCTGGAGATCGGGGATTTCAGGCCTTCGACCTGTCGGTGGGTCGAATCGGCACGTTGATCTGCTGGGATCAGTGGTACCCCGAAGGCGCGCGGTTGACGGCGCTGCGGGGCGCGTCCGTGCTGTTTTATCCGACGGCCATCGGCTGGCACCCGCATGAAAAGGCCCAATATGGGGCTTCGCAACAGGACGCCTGGAAAACCATTCAGAGGGGCCACGCCATTGCCAACGGCGTTTACGTTGCCGCAGTAAACCGTGTTGGGCATGAACCTGGATTGCCGGGCAGCGCGGGTCTGGAATTTTGGGGTACATCGTTTATCTGCGATCCCTTCGGGATCGTGATCGCCGAGTCGTCTGTAGAAAAAGAAGAGATCTTGGTCGCCCAGATCGACCTTGGTCGCATCGAAGAGGTGCGCCGCAACTGGCCTTTTCTTCGCGATCGCCGCATCGACGCCTACGAAGGCATCGACAAACGGTTTTTGGATTGATCGCGCTGTCCCCGTCATGACAAAAGAAAGCCCGGAGGGAGCCGCCGGTTTCATCATGCCCGCCGAATGGGAACGGCACGACGCGACCTGGCTGGCCTTTCCCCACAACACAGCCGACTGGCCGGGCCGGTTCAGCGCCATCCCGTGGGTGTACGCCGATCTGATTGGAAAGATCGCGCGCGCTGAACGCGTCGAATTGATGGTGACCGACGCCGCCGAGGAAAAAAAGGCGCGCGGGATGCTGCTTCGATCAGCCATCCCGGTGACGGATGAAACCGTGAGATTTCACCACCTGCCCACAAACCGTGTCTGGACCCGGGATTCCGGACCCATTTTCGTGCGCCGGCCCGGGGCAAACCCCACGATCGCCATCGCACAGTTTCGGTTCAACGCCTGGGCCAAATACAACGACTTTGATTTGGATGACAAGGTGCCCCTGCACGCGGCGGCATCCCTGAATGTTCCCCTGATGCCAGTGACCCACAACGGACGCGACGTGGTGCTGGAAGGCGGAAGCATCGACGTTAACGGCCAGGGCAGCATCCTGACCACCGAAGAATGCCTGCTGGATCCGACGGTCCAAATTCGCAATCCAGGATTCACCCGCACCGATTACGGCACCGTATTTCGCAACACCTTAGGCGCCACCAACACGATTTGGTTGGGCCAGGGCATCGCGGGTGACGACACCCATGGGCACGTCGACGATCTGGCCCGGTTCGTGAACCCAAACACCATTGTCCTCTGCCAGGAAAAAAACGAACGGGACGCCAACCACCGCCCCCTGGCTGACAATTTAGAACGATTGCAATCCGCGCACCTGGAAAACGGAAACCGGCCCACCGTTGTCCCCTTGCCCATGCCTGCGCCGATCGTTTTCAAAGGCCAGCGCCTGCCAGCTAGTTATGCGAATTTCTACATTTGCAATGCCGCCGTGTTGGTGCCCACGTTCAATGACCCCAACGACCGGATCGCCCTGGGACTGCTGGCGGATCTGATTTCCGACCGCCCGGTCATCGGCATCCACGCGCTGGACCTGGTGTGGGGCCTGGGAACCTTGCATTGTCTTAGCCAGCAGCAACCGGCACTGCCGATCATCGGCTGACCCCAGACGGCCCGGAGATGCGTAACCTACTGAGGCAGGTCGTGGCCTTCTGGTCACGCCAGAAACTGGGTTCGCTGCCTGCGTTTTTTGCGGATAGCGCGCCTCCTGATCTAAGGATTCTGGGTCGCACGCTGTTGCAGTCCGCCGCCGTGGGAATTATGTGCGGCCTTGTCGGGGCCTTCTTTTTTGGCGCCCTTGAATACGCCCAGCACCTGTTGCTGGAAGATTGGACGGGTTACGTTCCTTTGCGCGCCGCGGGAGAAATGGCCGCCGTCACCGTTGCTGATTCGCCGCGTATATTCCGCCCATGGCTGTTGGTGTTGATGCCCGCTTTCGGGGGCCTTGTCTGCGGCCTAATCAGCCGGTTTGCCCCAGAAGCGGGCGGCGGTGGCGGCAATATTATGATCCGCGCTTTTCATCAACAGGGCGGTGCGATTCGACGCCGGGTCATTCCGTTGAAGATCCTCACGTCGATGGCCACCTTAGGAACCGGCGGCGCGGGGGGCCGCGAAGGCCCAACCATGCTGGTTGGCGGCGCTGTTGGGTCATTGGTAGGCCGCTACCTGGCCATCGGGGTACGCGAACGAAGAATCCTACTGGTGGCGGGCGTCGCGGCCGGAATATCGGCGATGTTTCGCACGCCGCTTGGGGCCGCGCTGCTGGCGGTCGAGGTGCTGTACCGCGATGGGTTCGAATCCGATGCCCTGATCCCGGCTGTTCTGGCCAGTGTTGTGTCGTATTCCGTGGTCATCACCATCTATGGCGAAAGCACTTTGCTGTCGCACCCACCTCGTTTTCCGTTCGTCCCCGCGCACCTGCCGCTGTTCGCGATTCTGGCCCTGCTGATCGTCATTTTTGCTACAGGTTTCGTGGCGGCGATGGGGTGGACGCGGCGCTGGTTTGAAAAATCACAACTGCCCATCTGGGCACGCCCCGCCCTAGGCGGCCTGCTGCTAGGCGGTCTGGCCACCGGATTCATCACGTTGGTCGGCAGCCGGCTGGCGGGACCGGGGCGGGGGCTGGGGATCCTCGGGGGTGGGTACGGAATCGCGCAGGTCGCCATCGCGGGCGCCGATTGGCTGCCGGGGGGATGGATCGGGGTGCAGTTGCTGCTGTTGCTTGCGGTGGCAAAACTGGTTGGATCCTCACTAACCATTGGATCGGGAGGCAGCGCGGGGGATTTCGCACCATCCTTGGCAATGGGTGCCCTTTTAGGCGGCGCGTTTGGAAGAACGGCCTCGCTGCTGCTGCATGACCCACGCCTAGATCCCGCTGCGTTTGCCCTGGTGGGCATGGGGGCATTTTATGGGGGGATCGCACACACGCCGCTGGCCGCGTTGGTTCTGGTCTGCGAAATGGCCGGCAACTACGACCTTTTGGTGCCGCTGATGTTCGCGCTACCCATAGCCGTGGTGATGCTGCGCAACCGGACGTTGTACCGGGAACAGGTGGCCACCCCCGAAGAATCCCCCGCCTACCGGGATGCGCTGCTGGGCAACGTGATGAGGGGCCTGCGCGTCCGCGACGTGATGACCGTCGGTGCCCCACCCTTGCGATTCGATCCCGCAACCACCGGGGCCGACATGCTGAAACTTAGTGCTGACGCCACCTTCCGCGATCTGATCCCGGTTATCGATGACCAGGGACGAATCACCGGGATCGTCACAGCCTCCGCGCTGCGGCTTTTGGCCGAAGAAAAAAGCGATACACATTGGGCATTGGCCGCGGACGTCATGCAACCGCCCGTTTCTGTCGCACCCGACGACGATTTGCGTGCCGCCTGCCTTCGCATGGCAGAAACCCGGTTGCGCGAAATCCCCGTCATCGACGACACGGGGACATTTGTGGGCGTGCTGGACGAGGGAGCTATCGCACGCGTCTACCTGCGCCCCCCCCGTTAGGTCTGTCAGCCTTCCCCGGTACGCGGGCCCCCGGTAACGTAAAATCCCGGCTGCATGTCTCCCGCCCCGCTGATTGGCATCACTGTCGCCCTTGCTGAAACCCGCGAATTGGATCGCATGGCGACCATCCTAGAGGCAGACGGCGCCACGGTCGTGCGTTGCCCTTTGGTGTCAATCCTTGACGCCCCCGATGCGGCCCCCGTCGACGCCTGGCTCAATATGTTGATTGCAGGTGGTTTCGACGATCTGATCTTCTTGACCGGGGAAGGGCTGCGCCGTCTTCTGTCGCGATCCACTGTGCTGGGTGTTCACGACGATGTGGTCGCAGCCCTTGGGAAATGCCGCCGCATCACCCGGGGCCCTAAACCCGCCCGCGCGCTGCACGAGATAAAACTTGCCGCTGACATCCCCACGCCTAACCCCACGTCACAGGGCATAATGGAAACGCTGTCCACGCACGATCTGAACGGCCGCCGCGTCGGAGTTCAGCTATACGGCACAGAGCCCAACGTTCCCCTGGTGCGGTTTTTAGAAGGTGCAGGTGCCACCGTGCATACGGTTGCCCCCTATATTTATGCGCCGTCGGCCGACGACAGCCGGGTGGTGGCACTGATTGATGACATGGCCGCAGGCCGCATTCAGGTGATGACGTTCACCAGCGCGGCCCAGGTCGACAGGCTGTGGAACGTCGCTGAAGAACGCAAGCTGCCCACCCGTCTGGCCGAAGCCATGCGGCGCACAAAACTGGCCGCCATCGGCCCCATCGCCGCTGAAGCCCTGGAAGATCGCGGCGTCACACCCGACATCGTTCCCGAAGAACCCTTCGTCATAAAACGCCTCACCAACGCCATCGCCCAAGCCATGCGACCTGGCGGATAAATCGTGCGAAGGCGTGATACCGTCCCCGCCCATGCGCAGTCCCCATGCCCTGTTGTTATTCGGAGTCCTGAGCCTCGCGTCGGTAGGGGCGGCCAGCGCCGCGGACGACTACAAACCCGGCCCTGACGCCCAACCCAATCCCGCCGTACCCAAGGGCAAGGTCCAGAAATTTTCGTTCAAACAAAGCCTTGTCTTTCCCGGCACCGAACGCGACTACTGGGTTTATGTTCCAGCCTCCTACAACGCCAAGACGCCGCCGGCGTTGATGGTGTTTCAGGACGGCGGCGCCTACATCAGCGAAGGGGGATCGTTCCGGGTCCCCATTGTCCTTGACAACCTGATCGCCCGGGGCGACGTGCCGCCCATTCTGGCCGTGTTCATCAACCCCGGTAGCGTGCCCGCCGCCACCCCCGACCAGAAACCGCGCGCCAACCGCAGCTATGAATATGATTCCTTGGGTGATGCCTACGCCCGTTTCTTGTTGAATGAACTGCTGCCCGAAGTGGCCAAAACCTGGAAATTCACGGCAATCCCTGCAGGTCGGGCCATTGTTGGCATCAGTTCAGGCGGCATCTGTGCCTTCACCGTGGCGTGGGAACGGCCCGATCAATTTTCGAAAGTCATTACCCAGGTGGGCAGTTTCACCAACATTCGCGGCGGCGACGTGTATCCCGGGATCATTCGCAAAACCGAAAAGAAACCGATTCGCGTTCACCTACAAGACGGCAGCGGCGATCTGGATAACCTGCACGGTAACTGGCCCTTGGCGAACCAACAGATGGCCGCTGCGCTGAAATTTTCCGGCTACGACTACAAATTCGAATATGGCGAAGGTGGACACAACGGCAAACACGGGGGCGCGGTCCTGCCCGATGCCCTGCGCTGGATCTGGCGCGACTATCCCCGCGCAGGGGCAAAAAAATGAATCAAAGGACGCCCATGACCACTTCTTCTTCCAGCACCAGGCGGGGATTTGTTTCTGCCGCCGCCGCAACCTTTGTGGGCGCCAGCGCGGCCCGCGCGCAGAACCTGCGGGGCGACGAGGCCCTGTCCAAGATTCTCATCGACGGCGAAGGCTGGCAACAGGTGGCAGACGGGTTTGGATTCGCCGACGGGGCCTGTTCGGACCCCGATGGTAACTTCGTGTTTTCCGACACGCCCAAGGGCAAGGTGTATCGAGTCGCCGCCACGGAAAAACCCGCTCGTCCAACCCTTTTCTGGGGCGATGCCCCTAAGATCACTGGTCAAAAGTTTGGCCCCGACGGGCGCCTGTTCGTAGCGGCACATGGGCAGACAGGGCAGATCCTGTCCTACACGCCCGCCAAAAAATCCGCGACCGTGCTGGCCCCGGACGTATCCCCCAACGACCTTGTGGTGACCCGCAAAGGCGACGTGTATTTCACGGACTCCAACGCGGGACAGGTGGTTCTAATCGATGCCGCGGGGCAACGACGAACCGTTATTGGTGGCCTCCTCAAACCAAACGGACTGAGCCTGTCCCCTGACGAAGGCACCCTGGCAGTATCCGAATATGGCGGCAAGCATGTGTGGGCCTATCGCGTCGAATCGAACGGCGGCCTTGGCCAGGGATCGCCGTGGATGGTCCTGCGCACCCCTTTTGGACGTGAAGATTCGGGCGGAGACGGCATGGCCACCGACCCCGAAGGGCGGTTTTATGTGTGTTCGCATCTGGGCATCCAGATGTTCGACTGGACAGGACGTATGGGCGGAATCATCGCGCCGCCCAGCCCCCGCCCCACCGTCAACATCGCCTTCGCAGGCCCCGGGCGGTCGTACATATATGCCTGCGCGGTCGACAAGGTGTTCCGCCGCAAACTGAAGCTCACCGCGCCCAAGTGACGTGGTTCAGGGCCCCCCTAAATCAAGTGGCCCTTTAATCCGAAACGACGACAGCACCTGGGCGGTGGCATGAACCCCACAGCGCCGCAGGGTCAAAACGGCTTCGTATTGACCCGGAAACAAAGTCACAACCTGCGGGCCGCCGGGTGCCAGATCCGTAAACACATACCGATAACGGCGCATCGAATCTTCCACCGCCAGATCGAAACTGTCATGTTGTCCGTCGCCGCACATGGCACTGCTGTTCGCAAAACACGTCACAGATGGAACTTCGAAATTGAACGGTCGTTCCGGGATATCGAATGCGAAGCCCGGTAAATGATCGACGATTTCAATCTGGGGATTCACCACAATCCCCCGCCCTCCCGTCCACGCCCGCGGCGCAACTTCGATCGAATACAACCCCTGATTGACCACACCGTCGAACACCAGCTTCCCGTTTTGGCAATTGCCGTCCAGCATCCGCAGATCATTTTCCTGCGCCCGACCCCGGAACAGGATCCGCGCCCCCTGACCGCAGCGATCCGGTGTCGGCGGGGCGCCGTTGATCATGATGGACCCTGCAACACGAACCGGTCGCAGATCTAGATCTCGGGTCACATCTTGCACATTGTCCAAAAGGGCCAAATCCCCGGCAACAACAAGCCCGGCCATCGGCACCCCCTGCACCCCGGTGGACGCAGCCACGGTCACCCGATACAGCCCCGAAGGCACGCGCCCCACATACGATATCGGCGTCCGGCCTAGGGCGGGCACGACAATGCGCCTACCGGTTGTACGGTCATCCAGAATGATTCGGGCCGGCGGTCCCTGTCCCGCCGCCGCGTGCAGGGGTGCCCCATCCAATAGAACAATCCCCGAAACGGTTGATCCCCGCGCGCGCAGGACGTGTACGTCGGCATCCGTTTGCACCTGAACAACGCCATCAACCGGCAAGGTCGTCTCAAATCCCTGATCGTCACGTCGGGCCGCAAGCACCCCGTAGGCACCCGCGGGAACCCACGCATCGAAAACCTCATCGCAAGCAGGCACCTGCAGTTCATCGCCCACGGTGGAACTGGGACGCAAGAGCAACGCTGTGCTGCTGCGCAAACACGCGGCCGAGTCTTTGGGCGATTCGGGCAAAAGCAGATCCGTAATACGTCCACGAAACCGGGTCAGGTCGAACGCCAGATCCAGTCCGTCCCCCGCACGACCCAATTCAACATTTTCGTTGAAAATCATGCGGCCCGACGCAAGCCCCGGACGCTGCATAGGCCGCCACGGAAAAGGCCGTCCCGACACACCCACGACATAAATCCCCGCAGGGGCTAGGCCGGAAAATCGTCCGTCAGAACAGGACACGTCGATAAACACCGAAGCCCGCCCTTCACGTTCGTACAAAATGACATCGGCACAACTGCCTTCAGTGATGTCACCAAAAATCGCCTGTTCCGCACGCCCCCGCACGACACCAGACACGGGCATCAGCGCCACGGCCAGAACACCCAAATCTAACGCCCCGGGGCCGATCTGAACGCTATCGCGAAGGCGCAACACCCCGGCCACCGTCGTTGAAAGCGTTCGCAACTGAACGCGATACCTTCCTTGATCGACGGACACATTGACATGCCCTTCACAGCCCACCGGCACACGCGCCGACACGCCTCCGGGATCAAGCGCTACAAATTCCACGACGCGCAGGGGTTTTCCTTCGCCGTCCTGACACGGGGGCGGCAACCCAGGGGCGTCGATTCGGACACGCGCCTTGACCGACACGGGTGAAATGGCCAGCAGCGCCTTCGAATCTGAAGGGCACCCCGCCACGAAAGCGGCATCACCCCTGTCTGCCGTGCGCGCCCGCCCGGTACAAGCCGTCAAGACCAACAGGCTGACCAGCCCCGCCCGTCGCATGGCCCGTCCCATGATCCGGCCCTAACTGTACCGTTTGCGAACCAAGGCCACCAAGGCGTCTTTCGCGCAAGAATCGCAGTATCCAAAACGGGCCTTCATCGCTACCAGCGTCTTGTCCGCCGCGCGGGCGGCTTCGGGTTGCAGCCGTCCCTGCCCTTCGGTCATCGCCACCAACAGATCTTCTGCAATCTTGCGGATTTGGACCTTTCGGTCGCCGAAGAACGCCTCCCGCAGTTTTCCGATCGGACCTGGAAAGATCGTCTCGTAATCAGGCCGTTTTCCTGGGTTGTCCAATGACCAGGCGCCAATACGCGAGATGGCTTCATTGCGAAATTCTTCCCGTTTGGTTTCACTGGGCCCGACTTCTAACTGCCGTTCAATGTCGGCCATAAAATTATCATCAGGTTTTTCGTCAGCGCCCGTGACGGGATTTTTCACTTTTTCCCGACGCACCCAGGGCGACACCTGGGACACATACCGTTCAAATTGGTCCAGGTACCGTCGTTCTTCGACCAGGCCCATGGACACCCGAACTTCGTCGTCAATGCGATCAATCAACAGATCTCGCACCTGGAAAATGAACTTTCGATTTTCGTGAAAACCACCTGACAACGGTTCCTGTTTCAGGAAATCGTACATCGAGACTAATTTGACCAGTTCTTCCAGTTCATCCAGCACGCCAAACGGGGACAGGCATTGGTGTTTGGTGCTTTGCGCGGCGTTCATCAACAGTTGTTTCATTTCCCGCGCCGACGCTCCGGTCCGGCCTTCATAATTGGGATACGAATCAGATTCGCGCGCGATGCGGTCACAGGCCTGCTGTAATTCTTTCAACTGTTCAGCGCTATAGCCCTCTGGGGGCAGTTCGCCCGCGTACAGCAGGGCTTTGTCGACAGGCGACAATTTCGAGACCAGTTCAGCCAGCGATTTCGAATATTTTTCCGGCATGGGTTTTCGCATGCGCGTCAGCACCGCCCACAGCGCGGCCAGCCAGGCAACGTGGGGGGCAATGTGCCGCCCGCCTTCACCTTCAGAAAACCCACGGATGTGGGCCTCGTAAATGTTTTGTTCGGCCCGGTAGTCCAGTAAATAGGGGGCCCGCACCAGTTCCATTCGCCCCTTGAACGACTGGAATTCGGGGATTTCTTTGAACGCGGCCAGATACCCTTCGTTGGACGACGCCATGAACACGGTATCCACATCTACGTTCGCCATGTCCAGCGACACCCGCCCCTGTTCAACGGTTCCTAACAGGTATTTAAAGGCTTCGAGCGGCCGTTTCAGCAGGTCGGCAAAATCCAAAATCCCACGGTTGCCATCAACCAATTCACCCTGCAATTCATACAGTGTCAGCGATTGCAGGGCTGGGGGCAAGGATGACAGGGATCGATCCTGGGTCAACTGCCGTGCCCGCACGTCGGCGGCCATCTGCGGCTCTACCGTCGCCACACCCTGACGGTACCGCCGCGAGAAAAAGAACCGTTCCACCTGCACATGCCGCAGCACCTTGCCCAGATCGCCATGATACGCGCCCAGCAGGGCTTCGAATATTTGTCGGTTGCGATGTGAAAGGTCGCCCAGCAACAATTGCTGCGACGGCCGCAACCCAACTTGCAACTGCGCCCCTAGCTGGGCCTCGATCAGGGCCTTGCGCTGATCACGCGGCAACAGCAACAGGGGGTGATCCCGCAGTTCGTCGGCAATCTTCGCCTCGACCAGATCTTCTTCCAGATACGCGTACGTTTCGGCCGTTGCCACAACCTCTGACGGGTTGCCAAACCCTATGCCGCCCTTGCCCAACCGCTGTGCCGGGAAGATCCAGTTGAACTTGTAAACCGCCCCTTCGTCCAGGGTGCAGTAATGTTCCAGCGCCCTTTGCAAGCACGCGACAAACGTGGATTTCGCACTTCCGTTGGGACCATGCAGCAGAATCAGCCGGTTGGTGCGACCTTCCCGGGTGAAATTCGCAATGAGACGGTACACCGCCGCCTGCACGTCTTCCTGCCCCACAAGCCGGTCGCGCCCTTCGTCCCACGGACAATCAAAAACCCGCCACCTGGTGACTGGCCCGCGCGGGCTGCGAACCGTGTCAGTGCCAAAATGATCGATCGCATCCTTCAGATATTGCCCAGCTGACCGCGTCTGACGGGCGGTGTCATCAGAAAACAGGCTGAAATACTCGGGGAACGACATCACCCGCCGTTTACGGGCGAACCCCTCACGGTAGTCCGACGTCGCTTGGTGGAGCCAACTCTTCGGATCAAAAGAGGCCGACATGCAGTTTCACCGTATCACAGGCCAACCTATTCGGCAGCGGACCTCCATAGGATGACTTTCCCTGCCGCCCCGTCCAAAGTAGAAAGGACGTCCCCATGACCACCCGCCACCTCCCCACCCTGATGCTAACCGCCCTGGCCGTCTTGACGCTGACCGTCGGGTCAACCACCGCCTCGGCGGTGGCCAAACCCGCGCCCGCTGCCAAGAAAAAGACCAGCACCAAAGCCACGGCGAAAAAAGCCGTCGCAGCCGCACCCGAGCCTGCCAAACCTGTAGGGCCTGCCACACCACCCGCCAATTCCAGCCCGCTGACCGACCTGAAACTGGCAGACGCGCGTCTGAAAAAAGTTATTGGAAAACAGGCGCCGTCCTGGTCCCCGGAGGCCGACGCAACGAACGCCGAAATGAAAAAGGTCGTCGGCGAATTTCTGGATTTCGAGGAACTGGGCAAACGCGCGCTGGCCAAACATTGGGATGGCCTGACGCCCCCGCAGCGGACCGATTTCATTACGACCCTGCGTGCGCTGGTCGAGCGTAGCTATATCAGCAGCGTCCACGGCCAACCTGACTACCAACTGGACCTAAAAAAGGAAGAAAAAGACGGGAACGACGGCAAGGTTTTTGGTGTGTTGAATGCCAGTCGTAAGGGCAAGAAAATCCAGATGACCATCGAATACCACGTCAACTGGAAGGCGGGCCGCTGGGTCGTGTACGACCTCATCACGGACGACGTCAGTTTGCTGGAAAACTACCGGGCCGAATTCGGAAAGCTCATCACCAAGGAAGGGTTCGACGGACTCTTGAACCGGATGAAGAAGAAGCTCGACGCTAAGGGTGGTTGAACCGGACGTGGTTCAGACTGCGCTGGGTTTCCGCGGGATTTGGGGCTGCGCCTTCGGGCTGGCGGCGCTGTGTTCTATGGGCTGCTCGCCCGCCTGCTGTGAAGACGACGGCCATCCCACACCCTTGGTGCGCGGCCCCGGCGGCGAACTGCTAACCCGGGTTCGATTCGGATCCGGCACGCCCGGCCTGGCGGTTCTTGATCTGGGATCGCCCGTCACCTTGGCCGATAGCACGGCCCCTTCATTCCCCCTGACCGCGCGGCGACAAACCGTGACCGTGCTGGATCCAAAAACCGATGTTGGTCGCAGCATTCGCCGGGGCATCCGCGTCTTTGAAACCCCCGTGGGACCTGTGGGCCTACCAGAAAATCCGCAGGTCTTAGCGGGGCTTCTAGGTGGCGATCTGTTCTTGGGACAGTCGATCGAGATTGATTTTTCTGGCCCCAGCCTGACCCATTGGGATCGACAACCAGCCCCGACCTGGTTTCTATCCGCGGCCGGATTTGCCGTTTTGGATCTGCCCCGTCTGGGGGGCGGTTCGATCGAATTGCGCGATCCTGATGTGTTGTTGGGAAAACGGGGCGCGTACGCATTTTCCGCAACACGCCTTATCGCCCGGGTGTGTGCCAACCCAGACGCTTTTGACAACCACGCTCCCTTGCCCCAAACCTGCTGCCGATCCAATGTCACAGCGTTGAGCACGGGCATCGATCTGGGCCTGCTGCTGACAACCGGGACCGGCCCGATGATCCTGGGACAGGCGGCCTGGAACCGCCTGCGCACCAAGGCCGGCAACACGTTGGCGGATCCAGTCCCAGGCCGTCCGTTGTTGTTGGCCCAAAGCCCAACCCCTATCGCCGCCGCATGGACACGGCTGCCCCGTCTTGCTCTGGTTGATCGCGAAGTCAATGATCGCAGTGACCCCGGTCCCTGCCAGGAACTGGCCACCGCTCGGCGGCTGGAACAGGTCGCCGTTAGACAGGTGGAAACCCCAACATCGGGGGCCTGTCCCCTGCCCTGTGACCGCGATACCGACAAACCCTCCCTGGGCCGGACCAGCGCCGGATACCTGGAATTGGGCGGCAATCTGGAAGTCGCGGTCATTGACGACGCCACACCATTCTTGCAGGGCCTAAGACAGGAAGTTCGCCCCCTGGGATCCGAAGTCAGTGGGCTTCTGGGCACGGACGCCCTCGGCAGCGCGCGGGTCGAACTCGACGGGCGCGGCGCCACCACCCGGGCGATTTTTGCCTGCGCACCTGGCCAGGACGCAGCCCGATGCAGGGCCGTGGGACGCTGCCCTCGCCTTACAAGTCCCGGCCCCACCCGGTCATGTTTCGGCCTTCCGCCCCACGGACTGCCCGCAATGTGCGAAAATCTAGGTTCCTCGTGCACACCGTAATCTTGAACATGCTGACCTACGTCCTTGCGGGCGGCCTGCTGATGGCACCTGATGCAGCCGGGGCGGCGGGCGCCGTGCCCCCACCACGTCCCCGCGTCGCACTTTTAGAATTGGTCCTTGACGGCGACGCCTCATCGCCAGCCCTGAGCATGCAGTTGCAGGACGGCTTCGTGCTGTCGCTTGTGACCGGCGGCGTGGATGTGGTCGACGCTGTGGACATCGGTCGTCGTTTGGCCGGCACGCCCGAACTTCAAAAATGCGAGACCTCGCCCTGCCTAAAACAACTGGGCCAAAAAATCGGCGTTAGACACGCCCTGCGCGTCCGTGTGCAAACGACGGGCAATAATTATCGAATGACCGCCCGTGTGTTCAGCACCGAAGGCCCGGCCCCTGCCGCCCTGCCACTTTCAACCAAAACCCGCCCCTGTGATGTCTGCACCGCCAAAGAAGCCCGCGAGGCCATGATGCGACTGGCCGATGACGTTCGACCGTTGCTGGAAGAACGCGTCGTGATGCCGTCGCCGACCCCCGTACCTGCGGCACCAATCCCATCGCGGCTGGGACCCGCGCTGCTGACCGCCGCCGGCATCGCCGCGATTGTGGTCGGGGCCACCTTGGTTTACGGAGGATCGGGCGATTCAAAAGGTGGCCCCGCTTTCGGGGGGGCCTTGGCGGGCGTCGGGTTTGCCGGCGTCAGCCTGGGTCTGTACCTCGCATTTCCCTACTAGCGCGCCCTTCCCTTACATATCGCCTGTATCCGCCCCGGGTCGGGCCACATCTTCTTTTTCTCCAGCCCTCCCCACAAACGGCCGATGGTAAACTGCAGTGAAGGTCTAATTTTAAGGTTGGGGCCGATAGATGTCTAACAGCGACGCAAAACCTGACATCGTGACGGCGCCCCCCGGCGCGCGATCGGTTGTGACCAGTCATGAACGGCCGGGCCAACGCCCGACTGAACGGCCACGGCCCACCCTGACGGGGCTGCACGCCGCAGGAATGACCCCCACACCGATTGCCATGGCGAAACTGGGGCGCTACCAGGTTGTGTCCCGCATCGCCACGGGGGGCATGGCCGAGGTGTATCTGGCGCTGCACGGGGAATTGGCTGGGTTCCGCACGCCCGTGGTGGTCAAAAAAGTTCTGCCGCACCTGGCATGCAACCAACAGTTCATCGACATGTTTCTGGACGAGGCCCGCATCGCGTCGCTGCTGGATCATCCGAACGTCGTCCGCATCTACGAAGTGGGTCGGGCCGGGACGGAATTTTTCCTGGCCATGGAACTGGTGCAAGGACGCCCCCTGTCGGCCTTGGCGCGCAAGATCGCCGAGATTAAACAGCCGCTGGACCCCCGGTTGGCCGCCTACATTGTCGCGCAGGCGGCACAGGGCCTTCACCACGCCCATGGGATGACCGACCCCCTTGGAAATCTTCTAGGCCTCGTCCATCGCGACATTTCACCCCAGAACATCATGGTGTCCTACGAAGGATCCGTAAAGGTCATCGATTTCGGCATCGCGCGCGCCATGGGCCGCATCACCGACACCAACACCGGTAGCATGAAAGGCAAGTTCGGGTACATGTCCCCCGAACAGGCCAAGGGCGAAGAAGTCGACAAACGCACCGACATTTTCGCATTGGGGGTGGTGTTGTGGGAAGCCGTCTGCGGCAAACGTTTGTTCCAGCGTGACAACGAACTGGCCACCATGCGGGCCCTGATTTACGACCCCATCGCCAAACCATCGGCGGTTACCGCCGTCGATCCGGCCCTAGACGCCATCATCATGAAGGCGCTGTCTCGAAACCCGAACCACCGCTACGCAACGGCCGCCGATCTGGCTGCGGCCTTGGAAAAATTTATTGCTAAAGAGGGCGGCGTGGGGACCGCCCAACTGGCCGGCATGATGAAAACCGCCTTTGCGTCGGAACTATCGTTGTGGCAACAGACGATTCGGGCAGCGTTGGCCATGCCATCTGAACCTGATGTTACGCCGACCTTGCCTCCGCCGTCGGTCACCACCACGACCACCCTGGCTTCGGTGACCAACGTCGGTGCCCCGCCGACCGTTCGCTGGCCGGTGTATGCATTGCTGGCGGTGACGGTGGTGGCGGTCGCGCTGCTGGTCGTGCTGCTGGCCAGGCCCAGCCAGCCACAGTTTTCAACGCCACCTCCAGCGCCCCCGCCGGCGCCCGTTGCGCAGCCGCGGATCGAACAGCTTGCCCCGGCTCAAGTGCCGGTACTTGCCCTGCCTCCGGGCCCGGCATTGGCACCGAAATTTAGAACCCCATCGTTGTCCAAACGAAAAAACCCAGGAATTCCAGTGGCTCCTGAACACCGTCCTTCCCCCAACGATAAGACGAAACGTCCCAACCCCTTTTGAAACAAGGCAAAATCAATGACCTTTTCATCGCGAATCGCCACTGTGTTGGCACTGCTGCTGATTGCCGGGGGCGCTGCGACCGCCCAGGCCCAGATGGGCTGCCCGAATGACGTTCCGGAAAACTCTCAGCAGCGGCGATCCGTCGCGAAAGAATGGTTCGGCAAGGCCGAATCCGCCGAGGCCGGAGGCAACGACGTGGGGGCTATCAAGGCCTACCAATGTTCCCTAAAAATGGTTCCCCACGCGTTTACCGCCTTCAACCTGGCACGCCTGGCCGAAAAGACCGGCGACCTTGAACTGTCCGTCGAATCATATTCCGCCTACCTAAAACTGGCCCCGGAAGCCAAGGACAAGGCAGAAGTCGAAACCAAAATCACCAATTTGAACCTGCGCGTTCAAGCAGCAAGGGAAGTCACAGGCGCCGCCACAGCCAAGCCAGCCGAACCGGCCCCGGTAGCAAAAACGCCCCCCGCTGAACCTGCGCGCACTGAACGACGCCGAACCGCCCCCGCCGATGAACCAAGTGGCGCAAATGACAGCCCCACTTCCCCCGCAGGACCAACGAGCAATATGGCAACCATCGGTTGGGTGGTCACGGGTGTTGGCGTCGCGGCCTTGGTGGGGGGCATCATTATCAACCGTGGTGCGCAGTCGGATATGGACGATTGCAACAAACTGGCAAAGGCGAACCAGCTGGACAGCGCCCGAAGCAAATGTGACGGCGCCAAACCTAAGGCCTATACGTCCTACGTCCTGATGCCGTTGGGGGCCCTGGCGGCCATCGGCGGCGCCTACCTGGCCCTGGCGTCGGGAAAATCCAATACCGAGATCAGTATGGCGCCGTTGTCAGGTGGTGCGTTCGTTTCGGGCCGCATGAGATTCTAAAGAAATCGTCGTCGGATCTAAGGGGCCACGTCGGGCTGGGCCTCAGCCTTTTTCGTCGCGATGATCTTCGCCACCGCGGCCAGTCGTTCGGCCACCACCGCACGTTCGACGTCTTTTAACCCGCCCGTCACCAGAACCTGCGGGCCATGAACCTGAACCCGGGTCCCTTCCATCATTTGGCCAAGGCCCAGCGCCACCACCGAAGGGCGCCGCGCCACCCGGCCTATGATGTCCTCAATCCGCCGCGCCACCTGTTCGGCCGCGCGCCGATCGGGCGCGGCCCCCAGCAGCCCCACCTGCAACCCGCTGCCGATTTGCACCACGGCAATCACCTGGGCCGGAAGCACCAGCCCTTCGAAAATCGCGGCTATTTCGGTCTGCAATGCCGATCCGGCGTTGACCACCAGTTCCATCGCGACGGCCCCGTGGGACAAATGTCCCGCCGTGGCCAAACCGTCCCGGAGCTGTCCAAGCCAGGCTTCATCCCCAATGGGATGCCCCCGACCACGATGCAGATCAATCACGGCCCGCACCGCGTTCGATGGTCCCGTGGCCAATATTCGGGGCGCCACAACCGCCAGGGCTTCGTCCCCGGTGTCCAGCAGCATCAGCCCATGAAGGTCATCAGCCCGCGCATCCAGATGACGTTTTCGGAAGGCCATTTGCACCCGCAGGCTGTCGAACCGTCCCCGCATCAGCTGCAGCGACGGCGCCTGGGGGGCTGCGCCCGGCATCTTCACAATCAACAGCGCATCCATATCCGCCACTTCGTCGAACCCGTGTTGCTGGACCGTCGCTGTCCGCTGTGGCCCTTGCCCTGCGTTCAGCAACGCTTGTGTCCAAGGCGACGTGCGTACAAGGCCCAAATCTAGGGCGACCACGGCTTCGGCCCCGGCGGGAACCAGGTTCCACAGGGCCGCACAGTTTCCCGCCAGATTGGGACCGCGTGCCGGGGGCGGTGGCGCCAAGGCACCGCCGGGGCCAGGCGTCGCACAGGCCGACGCCGCAACAAACAGGCAGCTGGCTGCGAATTTTTTCATCCGCCTTCGGGTGCAGATTTGACCAAGGCCATCCGAACCGCACGCGCCGTTTCCAGGCTGCGCTGCAACCTGTCGGCGTCGCCCGCTTCGATGGCATCCGCAAGCACCCTGATGGCATCTTGCAACTGGCGAACGACCGGCAGCAGGTGGTCGCGGTTCATTAGAAAGATGTCGCGCCACATGGCAGGATTCGAAGCCGCAATTCGTGTCGTGTCCCGCAGGCTGGTCGGTGGGTAGGCCCCCGGGGTTCGCGCCACCAGCATCTGGCACTTCGGTTCCAGTGCCAACGCCAGTGCAAACGCCGCCACATGCGGCAGATGGCTGCCTGCCGCCATCACTTCGTCGTGCGCCACAGCATCTAGCACCATCGTCCGCGCCCCCAGGGCCGCCCAGATCCGCCGTGCCGCATCGACGGATTCGGGTCGAACCTTCGGCCCGGGACACAGGTAACATGACCGGCCTTCGTACAGATTCGGATCCGCCGCTTCCGGCCCTGTCACTTCGGTGCCGGCCAGCGGATGACAGCCCACAAATTGGCCGGCCAGCGATAGAAGATCGATCTGCCGCTGCACGTCCCCCTTCACACTTCCTAGGTCGATAACCAACGCCGTCGGGGCCACATGACCTTCGATGCGACGGCCGAGGTCGCCCAAAGCCCGCACGGGCGTGGCCAGCACCACAAGGTCCGCCCCTTTTACCGATTCCTCCGGAAACGCCACCACCTTGTCAACGATGCCTCGCCGCAACGCCACCTGTGCCGCCGCCGCATCCACGTCGTATCCGGTCACGGCATCAACGATCCCCCTTGCCCGTAGCCCCAGGGCCACACTGCCCCCCATATAACCCAGCCCCAAAAGGGCCATCGACGGAAATCGTGTTTCCATCAGATCGGATTGCCCAGGACCGCTTCCAGCCGTTTTTCATCAAACCCGATAAGCAACCGCCCCTGGACCTCGATCACGGGAATGCGGTCCGCCGACACTCCCAGGCGTGCTGCCTTTTCCGCCAACGCGCGTGCCGCCCGTTCGTCCTTTTCGATATCGAATTCGGCATAGGGGATTTTCCGCCGCGATAGGTACTGTTTGGCCGCCTTGCACGCCCCACACCAGGACGCGCCGTAAACCGTCACGACCGCCTTGTTGGCTCCGTCAAGACCGACGCCCCCGTCCGCTGTCGCCCCTGCCCCGATCAGATCGGCCGTGTTTCGCGGCCAGGCCGACGATTCACCGGGTGGCAACTGGCTGAGGGCCCCCGTTTCGAAGGCCTCACGAGACAGCGCCTTGGCCTTCACCTTCCCCAATTTTCCCAGCGCCTCGGCGTCCACAACGTAAACCTGGGCGCTGTCGCGGCGTTCGGCCGCGCCTCGCGTGGCGTCAACCACCCTGACCACCCGCCGCGACGGGGCCGGGATTGCGTCCAATTTGTCCACCGTAGCAAACGCGCCTGCATCGTCGACGTAGGTAAACAACCACGCCCCGTCCTTGCTGACCTCGATAGGTGGTAGCGACGTTTCGGCCACCGTCGGCGTCGCCGGCACGGATTTTCTGCACCCTAACAAGGCCACACAGGCCAGAAGCACAAAGCGGTTCATGCAATCAGCTCTTCTTCCGTTTTCCGCGCGATTTAGTCTCGTTCATGGGCATAGCCCGGGGAGCCGATAGTTTCGCCACAGCCTGGTCCACAGCCTGTTTCACAGCCTGAACCAGGACATCCTGGACAGCCACCGCAGCTTCCTGATCCATGCGTTTTTCAATCACCTCAGCTTCGATGCTCGCCTCACCTTCGCCGCTGAAAGCCAGTTTCGCACCCGGCAACGTGCTGCCGAACACCGACACCTTGATCCGCACAGCAAGCTGTTTCAACCGGCCCCCGGGCCGCGGTGGCTTTAGGGCTTTGGCCAGTTCATCAATGCGCAACGTGACCGAAAAACCCCTCAGTTTCCGGCGTTTTAGTTCATCAACCACTGCCCCTTCGGTCGCCGCGTTCCCCAAATCCGCCGTGAATTCCCCCCGCCCGGCAAGATCAGCAATCAGAGTCGTGCGCGCCGCCACCTTCGTCGATTCATCCGTGTCGGGCGCCCCCTTGACTTCCCCCACCACAAAATAGTAGCGGGCCGCAGCCTGGGCCTGGGGAACCAGACCTCCCCCTGTCAAAAGACCGATCGCGAAAACCGCAATTCGTGAATCCATAGGCCCAGTCTACAGGGCAATCCGTGCGGCCACCGCAACGACCGGGGACAGGCTACCGATCGCAGCCAGGACAGGCTCATGCCGACCTGGACCCTAGAATAGGAATGCCATGGCTGGCCGGTTGTCACGGGGCAAAGAGACGCACGAACCCAAGCCGGTTCATGCGGGCGAAGTCACCGTCCAATGACCAGACGCGGGCGCCGTGTTCGGCGGCTATGCCCGCTATCAGCAGATCTCCGACGCCGAACCTTTGGCCGCGCGCGCTCGCCGACGACGCCCACGTTTCGGACCGTCGAACCCGCTCGCCCCGGCCAGTAACTCGACCAACACGGGCGCCGGCAGGGCGACCTCGTCCTTTCCCGCCGCTGGCCCGGGCGGCGCCTCGACCGGTCCTGCCCGACTTAGGCCACCAGACCTGGAAGGGGACCGCGGCTGAACATGGGATCGCCGAACCCCGTGGCGGCAATGCCCATCGCATTCATGATGGACGTAAACAGATCGTTGTGAGGCGCATTGCTGTACTTGACCAGTCTTCCGGTTTTGATGGCGCCGCCGCAACCGCCCAGTTGAACAAACGGCATGTCCACGAAGGAATGTGTGTTGCCGACGGCCACCTCGCTACAGGACAAGACCGCGGCATTGTCCAGCATGGTCCCTCCAGGTTCGATGGCCGCATCCAAGGCTCCACCCAGATAGGCCAGTTGCTCCATGAACCAGGTCTGAATGCGAATAAGCTGCGCGACGCTGTCTGCGTCTGTCAGGTGCGACATCGGATGATGGCTCATCGTTGAATTCAGCCAGTTAAAAGTGCTGCCTGACTGGGCGCTGCCCCATTGCAGGGTGGCGACACGGGTCAAATCGCAGGTGAACGCCATCGTCAACAGATCCATTTGCAGTTTCCCTACGGCGGGAAAATTCGCATTGGAATTCACGCCTCCCATGGGGTTCACCACGGATGGTCGTTTACAGTCCGCGCTGGGTTGGATGGTCACCGACAGCCGTCGTTCGACCTCACGAATGGCGGACAGGTGTGCATCTAGTTTCTGTTTGTCGGGGCCACCTATCCGACCGTTTAATTGCTTGAAATCTTCAGCCACAAAATCCAGGACGCTTTTCCGTTTGTCCAGCCGTTCCTGCTGCGAAGCGGGGGTCGCTCCTACGCTCGAGAAGATGCGGTTGAACATTTTCACGGGGTCATCTTCGTTGGGTACGGTTTTCTGCGGACCCGAATACGAAATGTTCGAATAGGCGTTGGCTCCGTAAAACCGAAACGACTGAACCCCAAACTGCAGGGATGGAAACTTCGTGGAAGCGCCGATCTTCGCAGCGATCACCTGGTCAATTGTGGCGTCGGCCCCCCATCCCACGGCGCCAAACTCGGTGTCTTTTTCCTTCAGGAACTTCCGAGCCGTCAGCAGGTTGGTGATCCCGACGTTGTGTCCGTTGCCAGGGTTTTTCCTGGCGGTCTCCATATTGATCCCTTGATAGACCAGCAGCTTCTTTTGCAGGCCCTTCAAGGGCTCCAGCGCGACCGGCAGGGTGAAATTGCTGTCGCTACCGGTCGTGGTCCAGGCCTCCTTGGTGGTGCCGTTAGAGAAAAAGAAAAAAACAAAACGTTTGGGGGCTGCCGCCTGCGCGCGGCGGGACCCCATGGCTTCCAGGAGGGGCAAGGCAATCGCGGCCCCTCCCGCCCCCCGCAGAAAGGTTCGTCTGCCAATCGGCGCGGCCAGCGTCGTTGCTGCGAATTTCACGGCGCACCTCCGGCATTTTTGTAAAGAAAGGCGGGCGTCTGGGTCAACGCAACCAGCAGCTTTCTGATATTGCCCCCCGACGTCTTGAACTGTTCGCGCACAATCGCAAGGGAACATTCATCTTCAGCGGTTTCGTGGCGCCCTTGGGAGAAACGAAACCAGGTTTTTACCGCGCAGGTGCGAACATCGTCACTGCGCGCCAGCCGACGCGACAATTCTGATGCCCCGACAAATTTTCCATCAACGTCGGTTCCGGTCAGTTCGGCATTCGCATCTACAGGTCGATCCTGGTCCATCACCCGGTACTGGCCGATGGCATCAAAATTCTCGAACGCAAACCCGACCGGGTCGATTAGCCGGTGACACCCCGCACACAGCGCGACCTGGGTATGGATGGCGAACCGTTCGCGCGTGGACTGGCCGGCCTTGATGGGCGGCGGTTTGATATCGATGTCATTGGGCGGTGGCGGTAGTTCCTGGCAGAACAGCAGTTCGCGCACAAATTTGCCCCGCAGCACCGGGGACGATTGATTGGCATTTGAATGCCGCGCCATAAGACTGGCCTGGGTCATCAGGCCCAACCGCGTATCGTTGTGTTTGACCTTGTCGAACCGGCTGTCCGACGCGGGACCTGTGTATCCATAAAACGCTGCCAGCGTCCGGTTGGCGAAGGTGTAGTCCGCCTGAAACATCGTTTCCAAACGGGCATCACCTTTGAAAATTAAATCTTCCAGAAATGATTCGGTCTCCCGTTTCCACAAGGGACGCAGGCTGTTCTTGTAATTGGGATTCGCCGTCACGTCTTTATTCAGATTCTCGATGTCTTCCAATTCCAGCCACTGCCGGTGGAAATTGGCCACCGTCGCGTGGGACTTCGGATCCAACAACAAACGTTCGGCCTGGGCTGCCACTTCGGCGGCGGTGGACAGTTTGTTGGCAACCGCAGCCTGGAACAACAGGGCATCCGGCATGCTTCCCAAGAACAGGTACGACAAACGAGACGCAAGTTCATAGGGCGAAAACCGTGTGAGTTTTGCGGCCATATCGATCTGTCCAAATTCGACGCGATAAAGAAAATTCGGCGACTGCAGGATTACCTGCAATAGAAGTTCCAACGCGGGGGCGAACCCATACTTGGCCTTCTGGGCACCAAAAAAACCACTCAACTTGGTCGCTTCAGCGGCCGTCAAAGGGCGCCGATAGGCGCGCAGACCAAAATCAGGGATGAACTTCTTCACGCAGGCGTCTTCGCCCATCGCCACAGGATCGCAGTTCAGGGTCTTGGTCACGTCTTGGACCAGAACCGCTGCCAAGGACACAGCCCCGTCCTCGAACTGTTCGGCCAGCAACTGACTGACGTTTTGGGCAGACGCGATGTTGTCAAAACCAAGCGCTTTGGCGTCAGGGGTAAATGCAACCGAAGGGCTGTCCGTGATACCGACCAGGTCACGAATTGTGTTGGCGTACTCGGATCGTGTTAGCCGGCGTAAGGGCGAAGGCCCCGGGTTCGTCGTTTTGCATACTGCCGGCAACGTAACCGCAGGCAGACCCGGCGTTCCTGGCGGCGCGGGGGCCGGGCCAACCCCACCCGGTTCCATGTTCGGAACCTCCGCCCCGTTCGAACCTGGCACAGCGGAAGGCGCAGGGGGCTTCCCAGGCTTTTGACCCAGGATCCCCTCATTCTGGTCGATTTCGCCCGAGCAACCCAGGGTGAGCCCGAGAGCAACGACAGCCAAACAGCGGGACTTAGGTGACGGATACCGCATGAACACCTCTCCGCCTGACAGTATCCCCCGCTCTAGGTTTTTGGCAGACCCCTGCACACAAATACCTGTAAGCGCAGATCTGTCATCTTGAACTTACAACCGCGCGCAGTCCGTCTTTGGGCGATGGCGGTATCTTGCGCCAGTCGTAGTCGACAACGGGCCGAGACAATTGCCAAGAGTGATTGCGCAGCAATTCAATGAGGAACACCTTCAAGAAATACGGCGCAAATTCGTAGCCTGCGCATTTATGCCCCAATTCACCGCCGGCGCCGTTCGGAACAAAGGCCTGTGGGTGTTTTGCGTCTTCGGCCCTATCAGGGGCAAACCGTGCGGGGTCAAACCGTTCGGGATCACTGTAAATCTGTGGCCGCATGTGCGAGGCGGTAATCCCCCACAGCACCATCCAGCCCTTAGGTATCCCGCAACCCTGAAACGAGAAGTCCTGTTTTGCCTTACCAAAAAACGTCGAAACGACAGGGCTCATGCGGCGAATTTCGCGGGTAACCAGGTCCAGGTAAGGCATGGCGTCGATTGCATCAAGGCCCGGCGAGCCAACCCCTGCCTTTTGTTGAATTTCAGCCAGCAGCTTTGCTCGGACGTCGGGATGCGCCGAAAGCTTGGAGACAGCCGTGACCATCCAGGCCCAGACGATCAAGCCCGCGACCACGATGTGATGCATTTCGGTTTTCGCCTCGTGCACGGTGATGCCCCGCCCGGTCTTCGGCGATCGCGCTGCCAGAATCCGTGACAGCCCGTCCAGTTTTTGTTCCGGCGATGGCGCGTTCACATGTTCCTGAACACTGGCCGTGTAGATCGCCAAAATGCGGTTCAAGGCAGCCCGGGCTCGCGAAAACTTCGACCCAGGCAACGGGATAGGCAAACTGCTGAAACCAGCCCCGACCCGTTCATAATCCGCGAGGATCTGATCCATCACGGCCCCCGCCTGGAGACCCATCATGGTCGAAAGAATCGTTTCAATCGACAGGCTTTTGAAACCATCCAGCCAGCGCATGTCGCCCGCATTCGCCCACCGTCCGACATAACCCGCGCAGATCCGCTGCATGATGGGGATATATGTCGACAAAGCGTCACGCGTGAAGGCGTTCATCACGAAGAACTTGCGTTCAAAATGCGCGTCGCCGTCCAGTACCGGGAGGCATTCTCCGCCGAACAGCGTCTGGATGTGCGGTGGCATCGCGCCGGAACGTTGAATGTTGTCGTTGTTTATGAACGCGGCTGAGGCGTCCGCGCCCGCAATGACGGCGGTTTTCCGCCCCAGCACGCGGGTGCGAAAAATCGGACCATGCGCCCGCACGCCACCTTCGACGAACGCAAACGCATCCTTCAACATTCGCAGCGTTTCCCCAATCACCGGCGCGCCAAACCGACCTGGGGGCAACGGATCTTTCATGGTCGTCATTGTGCGATTCTTATACCGCATTGGGGCGATCAACTGTTGTCGACTTGACGGCCGGGGTCTGGACGGTTATCCGGATCAGCAGCATGTACGGGCAATTTAGGAACGGGGCAGTCGTAGCTGCGGTGATATTGGCGTGGGCGCCACATCCCGCGCAAGCCGACATGTCGCCGCGCAGAATCGGATCTGACGTCGAGATTTTAGGGGCAACCCCCCCGCTGCGGGTCCACCTGTTGGATGCGGGCCCCGGTGAACGGTTGTCGGTGCGCATCGTCCAGGTAGGGGACAGGCGGGTTGTCGACCTGCGCGCCATGAACGCTGCGGGGGACAGGGGGTCGGCCTGGATTGCTGAACCGCTGGCAACGGGGCCACGATTGATCTGGACAGGACCTGTCGGTGCGCTGGACGCGGACGCGGAGAACTGGATAGACGTCCATGTCACAGCCGAGGCCATCGAGGAAGTTCAGGGGGCCTCGAGACTTGTTGGTTGCGATCAAAAGTCGTTGCGGCTTTTTCCCCGCCGATGGGACTTCGCACGTCAAGAGTTCATCGCCGTGGCCTCGACCCAAACCCACGGGGCGACGCTGAAAATTCAAGCAAAGCGAAGCGACCCCGTATCCCTTGCAAAGTCACGGTTTCGCGTGGTCGGCGTGTCTTCGATTTTGGGGGGCGAACGCAAGGCGACGGCGTTGGTGGTGCCGCAGTCCCTGGACGACGACGATGCAGCAACTGGGTGGCGATCAGGCGAAGGCCCAGGCCGTGGCGAAACCATCGTTGCAAGATCAGGAGGAGGTATTGAACAGGTCAGCGCGGTTCGCCTGATGCCCGGACTTGTGCAATCCCTGGCCGCGTTCAGATCGACAGCCCGGCCTGTGTCTCTCACGTTGATTCTGGGACCTGCTGATAATCAGAAATTCGAAGTTCAACTGATAGGCGAACCTCCTGCCACCGACCTTTCGTCCGTGCGGCGGCCCTTCCTTATCCCCCTGCCCCACCCGGTCGCCACGTCGTGTGTACAAATCGTGGTTGGAGAAACCCAAGGGGGCCAAAAGGGCGTGGCCATAAGTGATTTTTCAGTTGTGACCGCAGTCACCGATGCGGCCGCTGTTGTCAATCGGCTGGCGCAAGACGATCATCCAGATTGTGCCCAAGCAGGACGCACCTTGGGGATCGAATCCACTGGTGCAGCGGAACGCCTGCGCGGGGCCATAGAATCGGCCAGCGCCGGATCTCGCCAATGCCTGCTGGCCGCATTTGCGGGCGCGATGGCCGATCCTGTATTCGCCAAGGCCGCGCAGGCCGATGCCATCCGGGTGATCCTGACGGCGGTTCGGGGGGCCAGCGCCGATGAGGAATCCGCCCTGCGGCAGATTGTAGCTACGACCCAACCAGGCCCCGTATCGGGTTTGCAGGCGATCATCACAGATAAGGCCGTTACATCGGATGACCAGGTGCGGGCGGTTCGGATCCTAGGGAGCGTGACAGGCGACCAGGCGCACGCCGCGCTGTTAGATCTGGTGGGACGGGGATCTCCTGAGGTTCGGCAGGCCATCCGTGGTTTCGTGGCTGGTCGCAGGGCCGCAGATCTGGTGGCGGCGTACACGGATACACCGGATGATCAGATCCTGCGACGATCGGATTTGGCGTTGTCCCTAGGCGTGGCTGCGAAACGAGAGAAAGCAGAGGCCGTACCCGCTGCCCTGCTCAAAGCCGCACACGATCCCCGTGAACCTTTCACTGTGCGTGCTCGTGCGATTGAAGCCATCGGGCGGATCGGCATCCCCGAATCGCTCACGTTTCTGATGGCTGTCCGAAACACCGACCCCGACCCGGTTCTAAGACTGTTCGCGATCCAGGGATTGACCGAACAGCCCGGGGCCGCAGCAACGGCCGCGCTTCGGGATGCGCTGGTCGACAACGATCCGCGGGTGCGGGACGCGGCGGCCACGGAACTGGGCGTCCGTCGCGATGCCAGCGCCCGGGATTTACTGATTGCCGGGGCGAAACAGGAGCCGTGGCCTCGCGTGCGACGTGCCCAGGTGACGGCCCTAGGACGTATCTGCGGCGGCGGCGTGGATGACTTGCTGTCGCGTGCCGTCGAACGCGATGGGGACGAGGTCAGGCGCAGTGCCTTGGCAGGACTGGTGTCGTGTCACGTTCCGCAGGCGCGCGCGACGTTGCTTCGCGTGGCCGGGCGCGCCCGCGAATCTGCCGCCATGCGGGCCCGGGCCGTCGCATTGATTGCAGACCTAGGAGACGCGGCCGCAGCCCCTGAGCTTCGGGCCGCCATCGAACGCATGCGTATTGAATCCCAGGCCGATATGGCCTTAGAGCCAGTTTTGGGGGAAGCCTTGCAAGTCCTCGGACTCCTTTCAAAAGGTGAAGCCCAGACGGCCGCCGCGTCTCTGATTGGCGATCATCGTCCGGGAATGAGGCGGTTCGCCGTCGACGCCTTGGACGCGGCCTGCGATGCCCAAAACCGTAAAACCATCTTGGGCGTTCTGGACGGAATCACCAACGATCCGGACGAAGCCGTCGCCCAGAGCGCCCAAGCGGCTGCCCTTCGGTGCCGGACACGTTAGGGCCCTTCCGACGATGGGCCCCTAACAGCCGAGCCGTATGGATCGAAGATCTCCCCATGCGAGCGCCTTTGGTTGAACCCAACCAGCTCAGCCAATGTGAACGCGTGGTCCCCACCCGCAGGCAGCCGTTCCCTGACAAACTTGATTATGGTCGCGCGTGCTGCCACGGCCAGATCTTGACCGTCATGTCCCGCGCCCTGGGTACAGCCGTCCCAAAGGTCGAGAATTGCTTCGCGCCGCTCGGTCCAACTCTGCTCGACCGCCCCAATGATCGACGCCAGCGTGTTTTTCATGTTGAACAAGGCTTCGGAACGCCGACGGTCCTGATCCCGTTCCGCCATACAGAGCCGCCGTTCTCGCGTGACCTCTGAAATTCGCCGCTTTTCGGACACATGGGGATCCATCCCCGCCGCGTTCATGGCCATTTCAGTGAGGTCAAAGGTTAGGTGGACTCCCACCACCTCCTTTCCTATCCACAGTTTTGGATCAGAAAATTGGCCTGGAGCCTTGAAGCTGATGGACCCATCGTCCGCAATCTGCGCCGCCACGCCGCCATACCCCTTTACAATTCTATTCAACTCCTCTGGCGGTTTAATCCGCGAGCCAATCGTTGGGGCCGGGGCGAATGCCAAACGGTCAGATGTGGCCACCTGAGGAACGAATGGCACCCGCGGCGTCAACCCACTCCCAGCCGTTCGAAATACCTCCAACACATCCTTTCTCACCTCCCCCTCCGACGCGCCTTTGGCCGGAGCCTCAATGCCGACGACGGGAGGGGGAACAACGACGGGCCGCATACGGGGGCGAATGGCAAGCCGCGGTTGGGCAGGAACCTCCGGGGCCACCCGCCGCTCAGGCGCCTCGGGCCTCTCAACTACGGGCGAAGACACCAGCTGAAATTCCAACACGGCCGATTCAGATGCGGGCGCTTCTCTCAGTTTTTCAGAATCTTTCGGGCCGAACATCCCGATCGAGATTACGGCCAGATGGAA
Source organism: Myxococcales bacterium (assembly GCA_043754455.1). Classification (GTDB taxonomy): domain Bacteria; phylum Myxococcota_A; class Polyangia; order Fen-1088; family Fen-1088; genus JAYUUT01. The sequence goes on along the minus strand of JAYUUT010000427.1, from coordinate 625 downwards.
GAGCAACGACCCAGATAAGGCGGCGATCCAAATACGGCGTATTTTTTGAGTCATGCCCCGCTCCACCACTGCCTCGCTAGTCCATGCGAATCACGGCCGCCTGAAATTCAGAGTCGTCAATGGGTTTCCCGAACGACCGAAAAAACCCGGGGTATGATCCACCATCGGACTTGGATTGACAGGTCCCATCATCCGAGATCGTCGACCGCGCCCGAATTTCGACAAACGGTTGACTGGATTGCGGGAGCGTCATGGCAGTCGCCACCGGCGTGCAACGTCCCCCTGCTATCTTGGTCCCACGAAGCTCCGGTCCGGTGGAACACGAGTCGTAGGAATCTTGCAGCAGGAGTTCTTCACAGGACGCATCGGAAAAATACGCTGGCGAAATACCCGGCAGCGACCGCGCCCGGGGTCTCGTCGGTAGGCAGCGGGTGGCACCGTCACTGGTCGTCATGAAGCTGCAGTCGAACCCATGGACGGTGTCACGCAACGGCGAACCGGCGACAACAACCCCTCCACTTGTCGCGTACCACGTAGGGGAAAGCCTCTGGGGCCCCCGTCTGGTTTCCATCAGCTCAAATTCCGTCTCGGGAACAGAGTCGCCGACCACCGTCAGTCGATAGCC
>JAYUUT010000426.1:0-2808 GCA_043754455.1 Myxococcales bacterium | reverse complement strand
GATGGAGAACCAGGATCCAGCGGCGATCCGAACAGTGGTGGGGCATCCAAGGCCAAAGGCGGCAGTGGCCAGAAGGGTGCGGGGGGCACAGCGGGGTCGGGAATGTCGAATTCGGGCACGGGCGGGGGGCTGCCGGGCAAGACCGACGGGGGTGCCGCCGTGTCGCCTGGAGATATGGAGCCCCCTTCTGGGCCGGTTCCTGCAACGACGACAGTCGTCATCAGCGAGATCATGTACCACGCGGTCAAAGAAGACTCGGACGACGAACTTCACGAGTTTGTCGAGATATTCAACCGCAGTGCGAAGGTGGTATCCCTGGAAAAATGGCGCCTGGAAAGCGGCGCCAACGGCGTCAAGTTTGAATTCCCCGCGGGCGCCATGATCGCCCCCGGGCAGTACCGTGTCATAGCGAAAAACAAGAAGGCCACTGCGACCGTCTGGGCGCTGCTCGAGACCGAGTTGTTTGGTGACTACTCGGGAGAGCTCGAGAACAAAGGCGACACGTTGGTCTTGACGGACGCGATGGGGGCGGTGATTGACCAGGTGAAATTCGACGACCGTCTGCCCTGGCCCCTGTCGGCCGACGCGCTGGGGGTTGGTGAAGAATGGTTGCCTCCAACCCAGCGGCCGATCACAAAACACCAATACAAGGGCCGGTCGTTAGAACGCCTGAGCAACGATTGGGCGTCGTCGGATCCGGCAAACTGGGACGCGTCGGCGTTGGATGGATCGACCCCGGGAAAGGTCAACGGGGTGGCAGGGCCCGTTAAACCCATTGCCCTGCAGCAAGGGATCAACCCCGAAGGTGGTACGGGGCTGATCGTCCGTGCGAAGGACAAAGTGGTGGTGACGGCGCAGCTTTCGGCGTTCGCCAAGGTCGAGGGTGCTGAAATACGATATTTCTACGACGTCGTTACGAAATCGGACGAACCACGGGAAAAAGCGACGATGACGGCGGACGTGGCGGGCACCACCTGGACTGTGACCTTGCCGGCCAAGGCTGATGGCACGTTGGTGCGGTATCAAGTCTGGGCAACGCGGATGGGAAAACTGGAACAGGTGTCGCCCCGCACCAGCGATCCGATTCAATGGAACGCGTATTTCGTAACGCCGGATATCAAGACAACGTCGCGCACCTATCAATTGTTTATCACGCCGGAGGACTGGACCCGGCTGGAAAACTGGCTGGCCATTGGCCGTATCCCGGCGAACGAGAATTGCATCCGCAATGCGGGTTGGGACGAAAACGTTCCGGCGACCTTCATTTACGAGGGCGAAGTGTTTGACGTGGTCGCAGCGTATTCTGGCAGCCGGTACCAGCGCAGGAACGGCGCGCCGATTCCAAATTGGAAGGCGCCCGGTCCGAAGCTCCCCGGGATGAACCCGCTTTTGGCACTGAGCTGGAAGGTCAAGTTCCCAAAGTTCAAAGAGTTTGAAAAGGCGTCCACCATCAAACTGAACAAGCAGTACCAGGGCTTCCCTGGGACAGTGACCTGGGTTGAGAGCAAGTTGTTTGAGGCGGCCAACCTTCCCACCTACAAGGTTCGTTTTGATAGGCTGTACATCAACGGGGCCTATTACCACTACGTAGCGGAAACTGAGCAAGTCGACGAAAAGATGATGTCCCGTTACGCCGCGAAGGGACAAGTCGTGGGCGACATGTTCAAGAACGATGCCCCCGGCGGTGACGAGGGCCCTGCGGCCAAAGGTGATCTGTTCCCGATCGGAATGAATGCCAAATGCCCGCAATTCAATCTAGCGGCCCGGTACGAGGCCACCTATCCGCGGGTCAACTACGACTACCGCGGGTATGGCCAGATTATGAAACTGGTAACCGACCTAGACGCTGCCGCCAAAAAGGGAAATGTGTCGCCCGAGGTTAAGGCGTATTTCGAGGCCAATTGGGATGTGGACCAACTGGCCAAATCAATGGCCATCCGAAACTGGTCTGGGGTGTGGGACGACACATTTCACAATATGTATTTCTACAAACAGCCGTCCAATGGCAAATGGATCCTGATCCAGCAGGATTTTGAATGGGACTTCGGTCTGGGTCGGTTCGGCGGCGAACAGGGGCTGGGGCCGTGGCGATCAGATGTGACCCTGTATATCGGATCATTCCAGGATCAACCGATTGGAAAAACCTGCGAACTGCCAATCCCACCGCCACCCATGACCGTTGTTTGTAATTCGCTGGGATTCAGTCGGCTCAAGAATCTGTTCATCCAGAACTTCAAGACCAAGTTTGACGACACGATGAAGGCGCTGGTCAAGGATGTCCTGAGCCCGGGCAACGTGCTGAAGGTTATCGAGGCGGGCGTCAAGGAGTTCAAGAAGGAAGACTGGGACGCGGCGCCGGCATCGAAGATCTTCTGCGGCGCCAAACGGGACATGATGTGCAGTGTGGATGCCGTACACGAGGCCATGGTTAAATGGACCAATGAACGGGCGGCGGTGGTCAGCCAGCGGCTGCCCTAACGGACGGGGTGACTTCCGCTCCGAAAAAATGGGAAGTTGATGTTCATTGACGGTGCACTAGGCGGCACTTATCTCTTTGCGGCGCTGGTCACGAGGGCATGGTCCGCCTATGCGCGGTTGGTCAAAACGGCCAGCACGTATCATGTCTTTTTCTTGTAACCGCGGAGATCTTCGGTGCGTTCATAGGTCAGGAGATTGGCCACATGAACAAAAAGACCATAAGAATGAGCAGCCTGTGTCTGGCCTTCGCAAGCGCCCTCGCATTTTCGGCCTGTGGCGACGACGACACCAGCAGCGCAACCCCAGCCGCAGCCGCAGCCGCAGCCGCAG
>JAYUUT010000425.1:0-7495 GCA_043754455.1 Myxococcales bacterium | reverse complement strand
TGTCGGGGGCGCTGGGACGGGTTGACGATCCGGCGGCTCGCATTGCAGATTTTTACGACATCGACCTGTCGCTGGTTCCATCTGTCCTTTATTTCGGCTGGGCTGCCCTTTGGGGCTGGGGCGGGATGTCGGTGGAAACGTCACTGCGGCTTTTCGTCGCGATTTTCTGCCTGGCCGGTCCGATATTCGCGCTGCTATTGCTTTTGCGAACCGTCGGTCGGCCCCGCGCCCTGGTGTTTTTGGCCTTCCCCTTCGCCTACCACCACCAGATCTGGTTCGGGTTTTTAGGCAGCAGCGCCGGGGTCACCGGCTTGATCGTGGCCCTGGCCTTTGCCCTTCGCGTGCGCCAAACGCCATCAGTTGGCAATCATCTGGGCGTTGCGGTCGCGGTTTTGTTCGTCGCCATGGCGCATCCGTTTTCCCTGGCCTTGACCCTGATGGTGATGGGACCTGCGTTGCTGTTTCCCGATCAACAGTTGCCGTTTTTTCGCCAACGGATGGGACGCATCGCCCTGCGCCTGGCCTGCCTAATTCCAACCTTGCTGTTTTTGGGGGCGTGGGCTCGCAGTTTTTTCCTGGGGGGCATTGGGACCGCCGCCACGGGTACCGTATTGACCACAGCACATGGGCCCGCCCCGAACCTGGCGACAGTCCTGTTCAGGATCAAACAGCAGCTTCGTCCGACCCACCTGCCAGGGCCCGCAGATCTTCAGATTTTCGTGACCTGGCTGGGAGATGGTTTTACGTCCCGCTGGGATGACCTGGTTCCCATCTGGGGCCTTATCTGCCTGCTGTTTTTTATTGTTCGCGGGGTGCACAGCCCATCGCCTGCGCACCGGCACACCGCCGTGCTGATTTGGGGCTGCGCCTGCCTGGCACTGGGGTTCCTGTTCCTGCCCGACAAACTGACCTGGCCCAACCATTGGTGGGGTGTTCGGTTTCGCTGTGTGGCCCCGCTGGTCCTTATGGCCATTGCGGCCATTTCACCTCGCCCGCGCGGTCTTGCCCCGCTGTTCGTGGCCCCGTCTTGGGCCCTGGGGTTGGGATTCGCCTTATTTTTAACCTGGGACTTTCAGATCTTCTGGAAACCCCAGATCCTGTACGGGTTCGACGAAACCATCGCCCAGATTCCGCCGGGCAGCGACACCCTGATGCTGCTCGAAAATCCTGATGTGCATTACACCCTGGGGCATCCGTACCTGATTCAGTATCAGGTCGCACGCCGTGGGGGCCGGGCCACGCCCATCCTTCGAGGGCATCCCGGATCTTATTGGATCACCCCCAAAGAGCCGCCCCCCCATCCGCCCTGGGGCGATATCCATCGGTTCGACTGGAACGAGCACAGCAAGGGGTTCGATCATTTTTTGGTGGAAACGCCGTTTGGCAAACCCGATTTCGACCCGCTTCAAAACGCCGCGCCGGGGGCCCTGACACTGGTCGCCAGCCAGGGGCGGTTCCGGCTTTATCGAAAAAGTGGTGCCCGGTGAAGTGCGGCGGCGATCGCGCTGACCCGATCTAGTGGCGTGGACGGCACCCAAGAGCAAAGCAAAGACGCCCCAATCCCCAGCAACCCCTTCCGATCCGGAAATGCCACAGCCAGATGTCTTTGAGCGGGATAATGGATTGATGGCGGATGAAGGGGCGTCGCCACCACTACCCGTTGAGCCTGGGGATCCTGCATCGAGGTTTTCTGGAGGACCCGCATCGCGCACAGGCCCGGCCACCACGACGGGGACACCGCCATCGCTCGGCTTTGGGGCCATGCTGTAGTTGATGCCGAAATCAGGCAAGGCACCGTTTATGATCTTCGCTGGCACCAGAGGTGGGCCGCGCATGCAGCGGGACAGTTCAGGCAGGGGAGGAACGGGCTTAATTAGGGGTTTTGCCGCGGCAGGGGTCAAGGCGGGAAGCGGGCCATCACACGTGGCCTCGTCCAAACACGAGACAAATATGAAGCCGTCTGAATCACCCCCGCCAAAAGTGGCCTGCAACGGATTGCCACGGGCAGGAAATTCTTTGATAGCCCCACCGGCCAACACAAGCCGCCCACCGCGAAGGTCGCCAACAGCCTGGTGCAGAGGGCCCGATGTGCCGGGGATTGTCGCGCCGAATCGTCCCTGGCTTAGTTCCTGGTCAAGAATGCCGACGAACATGCTGCCGTTTTCGACAATGCGGCCGAACCACGCGTCCGCAGATGCAGGGGCGTATTTGTCGCTGTCTCCCCAAAACACGGCGTCTTTGTCGTGGAAAGCGACCCCGTCGATTTTTGCAGAGGTGGATGTGGCGTAGGGATGCGGGCGGCAGCCACAAAGAGGGAATTTTTCAAGCCAAGTGGTGAAGGGCGCGGGGGGCTCGGCCCCGCCGAAAGCCGGGGGCCGCTGGCTGGCGGCCTGCCACCAGGTGGCGCGTCCCACCTCATCATAGGTATCCAACATGCGCGCGACCATCATATAGGATCGCGCGCCACGGGGATAAGGGCACACGCCAGGGAAACAGGCGGCGTCGATAAAAGGGTTCCGGTCTTTCGGATTCCAAACCTTTTGGGACAACATGGTGTTCATGCCATCGGACCAACCGAGGAACCACAGGCGGCCTTGTGGATCCGCTGTGAGCCCACGAATAGATGAATCCGACTCGCGCGAGCTGGCGCCTTCAAGCCGCGCAAGTTGTCCCGGAAAATCATAAAATCGCCAATCGCGATCGCCCGCCGTGTTGTAATGGCGCAAAATGGGAACCCGGTACGGTTCGCAACCCGTGCCCGGATTGGCGTCGCCCGAGACGTAGGTGCCGCCGTCACGATCGATAAGGACGGCGAACGGCACCTGGATGCCGTGGCTAAATTCTGAGATCAGGGCCAGGTCGACGCCGAGGCGAAGGATCTTGCCACCGATCAGCACCGCCACTGTGCCCGCAGGGGTGACGTTGAAACCAATCGGCCCCGAAGGAAGTGCCGCCGGGGTTCCGACAAGCGCGCCGTCCCCCAGAGCTATCTTTGAAACCATGGTCTTGCCCAGCAAGTACGCGTCGTCATTCGACGCAAGCTGAAGATCCAAGATCTCGTCGGTCGCGGGTTTATCCCACAGAACCTTGCGGGCGTCTTTGTCCAAACGGACGATACGGGACGCGGTCCAGGCGTAGTGAGCCTTTTCGACCCCGCCTTCGACTGTCATGGTTTTTACGTAAGTGGAAAGTGACGCAACGATGGTTCCGTCCGACGCAATCCGCAGGCCCCTGACGGCTTCGTGCCCCGCTCCTCCCAGGAAGGTTGCGGTGACAATGCGCGGGGTTGCCGCAGCGTTCGAAGAGGTCAGCACTGTAAGCGCCAGAAGAAGGGCGTGCGGTGTCCAAAAACGGGAGGGGTGGTTCATGAGCTTTTCAATACGTGTCGTGAGACCGGCCCGGCGCTACAGAAAGTTTGAATTTCATCGCAAGTTCCCAAGATCCGGGGGGCGGTTCAGAAAGGTTCGGGCACCAACGATCGAGACGCCTTCACCTCGACCACGGCAAAGGAACATGGGGGAAGATCCAGCACCCAGTCTCGGCCCATCCGGCGCACGTTCAAGGGTCTGGTTTCAATGATTTCCTTTGACTCATTGTCGGTTTCGGGAGGCACCCCACCCATCACCGTGGCCCGGGCCTTACCGGCCGGAATCCCACGAATTCGCACGGACTGGGTCCGCACCAAACCACGATTGATAAGAAACGTCGTGACGTCCCGCCCGCGCACGCTTGCGTACGCCGCCAGGACGGGCACCGCGCCCAGATGTGCAGGTGCGATGGCCTGAACGGTTATGCTGCGTATCTTGATTGTTCCGCTCGTGGTTCCTGCGGGGCGCCGCAGAATGATTTCACCTTCAGTGCCGTCAGGACGACCGGTGTATTCGACCACCACCTCGCGTTCGGCGCCTGACACCAACGGCCCTGAATCCGTCCCCGATCGCGTCGCCTCCCACCCACGCCCATCACCCACCCAGAACCGCGCGTTGGCCCCATTTAGCCCTTCAATCTGAACCCGTGCTTTCATGCGGTAGCTAACCCCGGCGCTGGCCGAAAACGTCATACGGGCGTGGCGATAGTCTCTCGGTTTTTGGGTCGCTCGGATGGCAACCGTCAAGCCCCCTGCATCGTCCGCGGTTGTGACAAAGTCGCCGTCGCGATCGGCAACGATCTGCCACCTTGCCCCCATCCAATCCTCTCGCCCCAACGGGCGCGCAGGTTCGGGAACGCCATGGGCTGGATGAACCCCCAGGCCCCCAGGCGTGCTGAAGGTGCCCGACACAACATCAGTGGCCACCATTTTATCCCCGACGCGCGACCACAGCGAAAACACATGTTGCGCCGGACGAGACACATACGGATCGTCGCCCTTTATCTGGCCCCAGAATCCGTTGGTCAAATGCCAGTAGTGGGCCGCAAGAATTCCCAATTGCGGATCTAACAATATCCCAACAGTGTCGGCGGTATGAATTGCTGCCCCCAATGAAAAACGCCACGGTGGTGTCGCGAACGCCAATCCAATATTGTGTTCTGTGATTGCCAGCGGGACATCGCGTCCGGCCGATTCTCGTATGCGACGGCGCAAAAGCTGCAGCGTACCGGTCAGTTGAACGGGCGCGGCCATTGCCAACCGGAAGACCGTATCGGTGCCAAGGCTTTGCGCCGCTGGACCATCCAAACCCGACGGCAGATATAGATGGGTAATGAAGAAATCTGCTTGGGCACCTAGGTAGGACAAAATCTGGTCGGTCCACGGGGACAGATGTGCATCACTTTCATTTCCTAGGACCGCACCCAGTTGAATGTGTGGATCGACCCCCTGCATGGCGTTGCGGATGGCCCTAAACCGGGCTGCATAGGTCGCGCTGTCCATCCGTTCAACCCGGCCCTGCATCAGATCGTAATGGTTCTGGTGACCCCCGTGATACGTCTCGTTGTCCAGTTCGAACAGGGTGAGGCCGTGCGGGGCAGGATGCCCATCCGCAGCCCGTTTTTCAGCCCAAGCGACGCCCCCGTTGGGATTTGTCCCGATAGGTGCATTCAGATATTCGACCAGATCGGCGAAATGCGCGGGTGTCTTGTCGGGGCCGAATATGCCCAACGTGATCACCGATTGGGCGCCAAGATTTTCTGACATCTGCAAGAACTCTGGGATACCGAAGGCCTGGCGAGGTCGTTCCGAAAGAGGGCCCACCATCGTTCGCCAGTCCCAATAGTGAGCCCCGCATCCACCAGGGAACCGAAGACTGGCAATGCCCGCCTTGCGTGCCAGGGCGAGGACGCCCGCAGCAGGGGCGTGCGTCTCGGGCCGCCAAACACCACGGCCAGTCGCTGACAATTCGGGATCCCCCTGGGCAGCGGTTTCGACGTTGTTCCCTAAAATGAAGCGGTTAACATCGCCAAGCGGGCGATCCAACGACACGGTCACAATGGCCCGCGAGACAACGGGATTGGTGGCCAGAAATAGAACCCAGGGAAGGATCACGGCCCGATGGTACGTGAATTTTTCTTTTTTGCTGGGGCGCCGACTTCGTGCAATTCGTAGTGGCGTCACAGGCATTTTCATTTCACGTTGTCACGCGGCCCCTTCCGCCGTAGCATAGCCAGATGCGCCAGCGGACAGCGGTGACCTTGGGACTCGTGTTTGGAACTCTGGCTTGTTCGGCTGAGACCCTTAAAACCGATCAAGGGCGAACGTCGACCACGATTGCGCCCGCAGGGGGCCAGGTGGCCCATCCCTCCGGGGGCACGGTGATCGTGCCAGCCGGGGCCCTTGCGCAACCCACCCAGATCACCGTTGAAACCGTCGCGACTCCCGACGCCCCAGAATTGGCGTCACGGTTTGTCGGCCGCGCCCTGCTGCTGGGGCCCGAAGGCCAAACTTTTCTGAAACCCGTCACCGTCGTCGTGCCTTACGACGCCACCACCCTCCCGGCGGGCACCACGCCCCGCCAGATCCGCATCTACACGGCACCCCGGGGATCGAATGCGTTCGTGGGACTCGACACCACCGTCGACGAAACCACGGGGACTGTTCGGGCGAACGTCTCGCACTTCAGCGTTTTTGTCGCCACTTTAGAACCCAAGGTTCTAGATCGCGCTGACGCTGGTGTGACCGCCGTTACGCCAGCCCTGCTGGATGCCAGGCGCCCCGCCGACGTGGCAGAACCAAGCAACCTGCCCAACGACGCTGCGGCCCCCGGCACCAGGGCCGATGCCTCCACACCCGGACCCTTGGCTCTTGGCCCCCAGGAAATCGCCACACGCCTGGCGCAATTCCTCTGGAAGGTGACACCCGACACGACATTGATGACCCAGGCAGCCACACGAACCAAAACACCCGCTGACGTGCGCCTGCTGGCCACGGAGATGCTCAAAGATCCCCGGGCGCGCGCGTTGCCTGCGGATTTCGTCGTCTGGTGGCTGCACCTAGACCGGTTGGCGAAGGTTGTTCTTGATACAAAATTTTTCCCCACGCTGACCCCCGCCCTGCGCGACGCGATGCTGACCGAGACACGGACCTTTGCCTCTGCCGTCACCTTCGACGGGGTCAGTCGGTTCGACACCCTGCTGACGGCCCCGTATTCGCACATCAACAAGACCCTCGCCAATCTCTACGGTGTCTCGGCCAACGGAAACACTTTCGAACAAGTAGCTCTCAATCCGGCCGAGCGCGCGGGCCTGCTGACCCAAGCCAGCGTGCTGGTCATGGGCACTGTGCTTGGATCCACATCACCGACGTTGCGGGGGACACTGGTTCTCGAAAATATCCTCTGTAAACCCGTCCCCCCGCCCCCCCCCGGCATTGATCTGACCCCGCCGCCACGGTCGGCGACACTAACCCGACGGGAACAATATTCCGCCCTCGTGTCCAACCCCGCCTGTGCCGCCTGCCACACCCTCGTCGACCCGATCGGGTTCGGTTTCGAAAATTTCGACGCCTCCGGGGCGTTTCGAACCACCGAAAACGGCAAGACCATCGACACGGCGGGAAACCTCAGCGGGGGCTCATCAATCGATGGACCTTTCCTGGGGGCCATTGCCCTTGCGAAGAAACTTGCTGCCAGCAAGGAGGCGCGCGCCTGTTTCGCCCAAAAATGGTTGGAATATGCTCTGAACCGAAAGCTTAGGGATCAGGACATGCCCTCGACCGACCAGATCGTGGGCTCCGGTGACAGCAGCAATTGGGACATCCTGAACATCATCGCCCAGACCACCGCCACCCCCGCCTTCCTCGCTCCCTGACCCAGAACGTCAAGGTTGCCCTGGCCGTTTTCCCTCAGGAAAGGCCCGAAACTTTTTGACGAATTCGTGTCTCACGGTTCCCTACAAGGGGCGAAGTCCCGCTCCCCTTGTTCAGGAGTACCCCCATGTCGTTTTCTCCACGTTCGTCTCACTTTCAGGGCTTCAGCACCCTTGTGGCCTTGTGCCTAGGCTGTGGCGCTGCGTCTGACTCAACGCCCAAGCCCACTGGGCAAGGGGAAGGGGGAAACACAAA
>JAYUUT010000424.1:0-5437 GCA_043754455.1 Myxococcales bacterium | reverse complement strand
GTTGCCCACGATGCCCGGCCCCAGGGAAAATCCCAGAGCCGCCAGCACGGCCAGCATCGGATGGGGTCGGGTACCCACAAGCGCCGCAAACAAGGCCCCCGCCAAATGCAGGACCATCACAGCGGCCCCCGCGCACGCCACGCCCTGCCCCAGCCCCACCCGAAACGCAACTGACCCCAGTGGCAGACAACAAAACAGACGCCCCCACAAAAGCGCAAAGGTTTCCCCAGGGGGATGGGCAATGCCCAGCGTGAAGGTTGCCGACGCCAGTTCGGCCGAATCCAGCAAATACGGCGTGGGCGCCGTGCCCAGGATCGTCACCGCGAACGTGACAAGCCCCACCAGGGCCTGCATCCGGGGGGAAGGGCCATCGGGGCGGCCGTCGGGGGGGGCAGGGTTCGCGGGCACAGTCACGGGTTCGTATGTTACCGTCTTCGCATCATGAGGGTGACAGGTCTTGACGTCGCCCAGTATTCGTTGCTCGTCGTCGATGACGAACCCGACAATCTGGACGCCTTTCGATTCAATTTCGGCAAAAGCTTCAAGCTGCATCTGGCCACCAGCGCCGAGGACGCGCTGCACCTGGCCCGCGCCAACGATGTGGCGGTCGTGATCACCGATCAACGCATGCCCCGGATGACGGGCCTGGAACTTCTGAAGGCCATGCGCGATCTGCGCCCCGATGCCATTGGCATCATCGTCACCGCCTTCACCGACACCGAAGTGCTGATCGAGGCCATCAACCTAGGGCGCATCTACCGGTACGTCACCAAGCCCTGGGACAGCAAGGAGCTGCGCGGGATCTTGCTGCACGCGCTGGAACGGTTCCACCTGGTGCGCGAAAACCGGCGCCTGCAGGAACAGCTTTCCGAATATGCGGGCATGTTGGCCCACGACGCCCACAGCGAATTTGATTTCGGCGCCATTGTGGGCGACGCCCCAGCGTTAAAGGATGTCCTGGCCAAGGTTGAACAGGTGGCGCAGACCACCGCAACTGTGCTGTTACGCGGGGAAACAGGCACCGGGAAGGAACTGGTGGCGCGGGCCATCCACATCAACAGCGCCCGGCACGACAAACCTTTCGTACGGGTCAATTGCGCGGCGCTGGCCACGGGCGTGCTGGAATCTGAACTGTTTGGCCATGAAAAAGGCGCGTTCACCGGGGCCGTCGCGCGACGACCAGGGCGGTTTGAATTGGCGCATGGGGGGACCATATTTCTGGATGAAATCGGGGACGTGCCGCTGGACGTGCAGGTCAAACTGTTGCGCGTGCTGCAAGAACGCGAACTGGAACGGGTGGGCGGCGTCGAAACCGTATCAGTGGATGTCAGGGTGATTTCGGCCACCCACCGCGATCTGGAGACGCTTATCACCGAAGGAAAATTCCGCGAGGACCTGTACTACCGGCTGAACGTATTTCCCATTCGGTTGCCCGCGCTGCGGGAACGGCCTTCGGACGTGGGGGCGCTGGCGGAACATTTCGTGCAGAAATTCGCGCCCCGGGTGGGCAAGGACGTTCGCGGTCTGGATGCGGCGGCGCAGACCGAACTACAGGCCTACGCCTGGCCCGGCAACGTGCGCGAACTAGAAAACGTCATCGAACGGGGCATCATCTTGGCCCGGGGGACCTTATTGACGCCGGCGGATCTAGATTTCGGACGCCGGGGACCGCCCCCGCCCCGCCCCGCCCCCATCGCCACAGAAGCCCCGACGACCGAATCCGGGCGAACCTTTTACAAACGACATTCCGACCAGGAAAAAGGCGAAATCGTGTCCGCCATTGATCGTTCAGACGGCAACATCGCCCATGCCGCCCGCGAACTGGGCATCAACCGATCGACGCTGTATTACCGCATGAGAAAACACGGTCTGGAACATCTGATGCCCACACGAGAAGACGGAACCCCAGAACAGGCCTCGTCATGAAGGCGTTATTCGTAATGGATCCCTTGGATCGCATCCACCTCGATGGCGATTCCACCTTTGCCATCATGTTGGACTGGCAGGCCCGTGGCCACGAATGCTGGTTTTGCGAACCCCGTCATCTGGGCCTCGAACACGACAGCGCGGTGGCGACGGCCTGGCCCACCACAGTCCAACGGGTGAAAGGCGAACATTTTCGCCTGGGCGTTGAAGCTGTGGGGGCGCTGGAAGATTTCGATGTCGTGTTAATGCGCAAAGATCCGCCGTTCGACGTGGACTACTACACGGCGACCCTGATCCTGGAACGGGCGCGCGGCAAAACCCTGCTTATCAATGATCCGCGGGGCCTGCGCGAATGGAACGAAAAACTGGCGGTGCTGAATTTCCCTGAACTGACCCCGGCTATGATCGTCACGCGGGACGCCCGGCGGCTGCGCACGTTCTTGGTGCAGCAGGGCGGTCAAATGGTGGTCAAACCCCTGGACGCCTCGGGTGGTTTCGGCGTGTTTCACGTTCGACAAGACGATTCGAACACCGGGTCGATCCTGGAACAGGCCACAAACCTGGGGCGCCGCTGGACTGTCGCGCAGGCGTATTTGCCTGCCGTGCGACAGGGCGACAAACGGATTCTGCTGGTCGATGGGGATCTTTTGTGCGCGGTGCTGCGCGTACCGGCCGCTGACGAAGCCCGGGGCAACATGCACGTGGGGGCGCAACCCACCGCAACCACACTAGATGACCGCGACAAAAAAATCGTATCCCAGGTGGGCCCCTTCTTGCGCGACCACGGATTTTTCTTTGTCGGACTGGATGTCATTGGGGGGCATTTGACCGAGATCAACGTCACCAGCCCCACGGGCATCCTGGAGGCCAACGCCCTATACGGCGGCGCCTATGAAACCCAGGTGGTCGATCGTCTGCTGGCCAAGATCGCCGGACGACGCGCCGGGAAATAGGCAGCCGTGGAAACGTTTTCGGACGTTTTTTGCTTGCGTGAACCGACCCCATCGTCGATCTAAGGGGTATGGCATTTCAAGGCATGGATCTTTCTGGCCGCGTAGCGGTCATCATCGGCGGCACAACGGGCATCGGGCGATCCCTAGTTGATGGGTTGGTCGCAGCCGGGGCTGACGTGATCCCGACCTCGCGCCGTGCCGACGAAGTTGCGGCGGCAGCAGCCGCGGTACAAGCCGCCGGCCGAAAAACCCTCAGCCTGACCTGCGACGTCAGTGACCGCAAAAGCCTGTCCACATTGCATGACGCCGTATTGGAAAAATTCGGCAAGGTCGACATCTTGATCAACTGCGCCGGGCGGACCAAACGAACCCCTACCATAGACGTGTCCGACGAAGAATTTGCCGGCATCATGGACACAAATTTGATGGGTACCTTGCGTGCGTGTCAGGTGTTTGGCCGATCCATGTTGGCGCAAAAATACGGACGTATCGTTAATATCGCGTCGTTGTCATCATTCGTCGCCCTGTACGAAGTCGCCGCCTATGCCGCCAGCAAGGCCGCCGTGGCGTCGTTGACCAAAACGTTGGCGGTTGAATGGGCCAAACACGGCGTCAACGTGAACGCCATCGCCCCGGGCGTGTTTCGCACGGCATTAAACCAAAAACTGCTGGACGAAACCCCGCGCGGCCAGGAATTCAAAATCCGCACGCCAATGGGGCGATTCGGGCAGGTCAGCGAACTGCAAGGTGCGGCGGTTTTCCTTTCGTCCGAATCGGCCAGTTTCGTCACCGGGGAAATTCTGTCCGTGGATGGGGGCTTCTTGGCCAGCGGCGTAAATCAGTAGGGGGCCCCGCTAGCTAAAGGGCGCACGACCGCGGGATTCGTGCTGAAATGCACGGCTCATCATGACCATTTGGGAGCAGCTGCTCCGTTTGACCTCCGCATCCCCGTTTTCAGGCCCGGGTATGAGCCTGGGCACCGCCGTGGTGGCACTGGGGGTGCTGTTTGGCGCCCGCCGGTTGCTGCCCGCCGAGGATCGTCATCACGGCCGCGCCTTCACGGTGTTCCTGTCGGTGGGCGTGTTGCTGGGAATTTTGCGATTGGTCTTCGCCGCAGCCGGCGCCAGCGCTTCCATCGGCGGGGTCCTTCTGTCCGTGGTCACCACGTTCTGCGTGACCATGGGCGCTGTGGGGACTGGCATCCAGGTGTTGCTGGAAATTCTGCCGGGCCTCCTAGGTCTGCGGTTTCCGTCCCTGGTCAGGGATGTCATTCAGGCGGCGGCCTTCGTCCTTATCGCCTTTGGGGCGCTGAAACAAAGCGGTCTAGATCTGCTGCCGCTTGTGACGACCGCCGGGGTGGCAACGGCGGTCATCGGCCTTGCGCTGCAAAATACGATAGCCAACGTGTTCGCAGGCTTGATGCTGTATATGGATCGCGCCCTGGGTGTTGGCGACTGGATTCAGGTGGCCACCCGGACCGGGCAGATTGCGCAGATCAGGTGGCGATCAACGCTGCTGCGCAATACCGATGGGGACGTCATCATCGTACCCAACAGCCAGATGCTGGGCGCCGAGGTCTACAATTTTTCGCGTCCGCAACTGCGCCACCGGGTTTGGATTCATGTCGGGTTTCACTACCGACATGCCCCCAACGATGTGCGGGAAATCTTGATCGACGCCGCCCGCGGCGCCCCCGGTGTGTTGTCCCATCCCGCCCCCGATTCGTTCCCCACAAAATTCGGTGACAGCTCGGTGGATTATGCGTTGCGGTTTTGGATTGATGAAATCGGTCGCCAGCGGGATATCGAGGGCGAGGTGTTTTCGCGCATCTGGTACGCCGCACGACGCGCAAACCTGGAGATCCCCTTCCCTATTCGCACCGTCCATCTGCACCAACCGGATGATAAATTCACGAAAGCGACCGATGCCAACGATCAACTTGAACGCCTGGCGCTGCTGGGGCGGGTGGACCTGTTCAAATCCCTAGAACATCACGAACGCGAGGCCTTGGCGGCCAGCATGATCCCCGTCGCGTTCGCGCGGGGCGAGGCCATCATTCGCCAGGGCGCTGCGGGCGACAACGCCTATTTGATTGCGCGCGGTGATGTCCGCGTGTGGCTGCAAGCCGGGGACGTCACCCAAGAAGTGGCGACCCTGGGGCCCGGAACCCTGATCGGCGAGATGACCTTGATGACTGGAGACGCACGCACGGCCACGTGCACGGCCGTGTCCGACGTCGCCTGTTTCGTCATTGATCATGCCGGTTTCCAGCGGGTATTAAACCTCCGCCCACAAATCGCAGACGATATGTCGTTGCAGCTTTCGACACGACAGGCCCAGTTGGCAGAAAAAGGTGGCCAGTTGACCGCCAAGGCAGCGGCGGCCATGACGGAAAATCGTCAGAACCTGGTCATGCGCATGCGCAGCTTTTTCGGCCTGCAGTAGCTAGTGCACCGTCCTCGAAATAGCATCAAGTCCGGCCGACGATCCGGGCCGAGCGCAGCGTTGCTCCTCCTCGCAATAGCTACGGCTATTGGTCGTCGTCGCGCCTTGCGCTC
>JAYUUT010000423.1:0-6955 GCA_043754455.1 Myxococcales bacterium | reverse complement strand
TACAGGCTGATCTGCCACCGCCCGGCCCCGAGGAACGCCTTGCGACGATGGAGGCGGAGAAGAACGACATGCGCGAACGCATGCTGCGCATCGCGGCCGAGTTCGAGAACTATAAAAAACGTACCCGCAAAGAGATGTCGGATGCCGAAGCCAAGGGCAAGGAATCCATTTTGCGCGACGTCCTAGAGGTGATGGACAACATGGAGCGCGCCACAGCCTTCGATGAGAAGGCAGACGTTAAGGCTGTCCAGCAGGGCGTGGGCCTTGTGCTGCGACTGTTTCAGCAGAAACTGGAACGACATGACGTGCGGCCTTTTGAAGCGAAAGGGGAACCGTTTGATCCCCGCCTTCACGACGCGGTGTCGCAGGTGCCGTCGGCAGAAGTGCCGCCAGGGTCGGTTTTGGGGCAATTGCAAAGGGGATATCGCCTTGGCGAAAAACTGCTGCGGCCCGCGCTGGTGATTGTGGCCCTTGCGCCGCCATCGCCTCAGGCGGCGGCCGCCCCCGATGAGCCCACAAAGGACGACGGCCAGCCTTCGTGAGCCGGGTTATCGGGATAGATCTGGGCACCACAAATAGCTGTGTGGCCGTGATGGAGGGCATCGAGCCCTTGGTCATACCGAATTCTGAGGGGTCTCGAACCACGCCGTCGGTGGTGGGTTTTCCCGATGAGGGCGAACCGTTGGTGGGCCTTATTGCCAAACGTCAAGCGGTGACGAACGCAGAAAACACGGTCCATGCAGTCAAGCGGCTGATGGGCCGCAAGGTGAGCGATTCCAACGTCGCAAAGCAGCGTGAATCCGTTTCCTACGGCATCGTGTCGGCGGGTAACGGTGATGCCTGGGTTCAGGCGCGGGGGCAACAGTTTGCTCCGGCCCAGATATCGGCGATGGTTCTCGAACGAATGAAACGGACCGCCGAGGACTACCTAGGCGAACCGATGACGGATGCCGTGATTACGGTCCCGGCATATTTCGACGATTCGCAAAGACAGGCCACGAAGGACGCGGGGCGAATCGCTGGGTTGAATGTCCTGCGGATCATTAATGAACCAACGGCGGCGGCCTTGGCATATGGCAGCCTCAGTATGGCGGCGACCAAGAAATTGGCGGTCTACGATCTGGGGGGCGGGACCTTCGATATCTCGCTTTTGCAGTTGCAAGAAGGAGTTTACCAGGTCAAGGCCACAAGCGGTGATGGATACCTTGGTGGCGAGGATTTCGACGTGTTGATTCTGAACCACCTTGCCGACGAGTTTCAGAAGGACGCCGCTGTTGACCTGCGCCAGGATCGCATGGCGCTGCAACGGTTGCGTGAAGCAGCGGAGCGCGCCAAACACGAACTGTCAACCAGCCTTGAGACGGAAGTGAACCTTCCGTTCATCGCCGCGACGGCCGAAGGGCCCAAACATTTGGTGATGTCGTTAACTCGTGGAAAATTGGAATCGCTGACCCAAACGTTGGTTGATCGTACCTTCCTTCCCTGCGATCAGGCCTTCGCGGACGCTGGTTGGACCAAGACCGACGTGGACGATGTCATCCTTGTCGGCGGGCAAACGCGCATGCCCTTGGTTCAAGAACGGGTGGCGACCTATTTCGGAAAACGAGCTTCGCGGGGCGTTAATCCGGATGAAGTCGTGGCCGTTGGGGCTGCGCTGCAGGGGGCCGTCCTTTCGGGTGAAAAACAGGACATCTTGCTGCTGGACGTGACGCCTCTGTCATTGGGCGTGCAGACCGCAGGTGGCGTATCTACGAAGATCATCCCGCGCAACACCACGGTGCCTGCGCGTCGATCGATGGTATTTAGCACCGCCGTTGACAACCAAGCCTACGTCAACGTTCACGTCCTGCAGGGCGAACGTGACATGGCGGACGACAACAAAAGCCTGGCGACCTTTCAACTGACGGGGATTCCACCGGCACCCCGGGGCGCGCCCCAGATCGAGGTTTCGTTCGACATCGATTCAAACGGAATCCTTAGCGTTTCGGCCAAAAACTTGGGCACCGGGCGGGAGCAAAAGGTTGACGTCAAATCGAGCTCGGGGCTGTCGGCCGACGAAATCCAGGCCTTCATCACCGCCGCCGAAGGGAATCGTGAGGCTGATACACGGAAACGGGAATGGGCAGATCTGAGGAACAACGCCGATACGTTGGTGTATGCGACCGATGGCGCTATTGCCGAATACGGAGCAACCGTGGACGCTTTGGAGAAGAGCCGGGTGCTGGCCTTGGTGTCCGCCTGCAAGCGAGCGCTGGAGGGGAACGATTACGCTGAAGCGCTTGCCGCATTCCAGGCGTTAGAGGTGGCATCGCAGAAGCTGTTCGAATCCTTTCAGGGCGCGGGTTCGGCAGGCTGAGCGTCGTGTCCCAAGATCCGTACCAGGTTCTGGGCATCGAGCGAGCCGCGTCGTCAGCGGACATCAAGGCGGCCTATAGAAGATTGGCGATGGAGTTCCATCCCGATCGCAACCGCGACAATCCCGGGGCGGAGGAGCGGTTTAAGGATGTCGCGGTCGCTTATGCGCTGCTAGGCGACGAGGCGAAACGTGCAGAGTTTGATCGATTTGGGGCGGTGGCGGCACGGGGCCCGCTGGGCGGTGAAACCACGATCGGCCTAGCGACCGATTTTTTTGAATCGGTGTTCGGCGATCTTTTTGGGGTGGGACGGAAGCGGGCGACGGGCCAAGATCTGCGATACACGCTGGAAGTATCGTTTGAAGACGCGGCTTCGGGATGTGAACGGACAATCAAGTTTTCGCGGCCAGAGGATTGTCGGATTTGTGCGGGAACCGGCGCTACAGAAGGTGTGTCGGGGCTGCGGCCCTGTGAACGCTGCGAAGGAGCGGGCGTCATTCGTGCGGGAAAGGGGGTATTCGCCGCGCGTCGCGATTGTCAAGCCTGTGGGGGTAGCGGGGAAGTCCCGCGTATCCGATGCCAAGGGTGTTCGGGGACGGGCCTGGTGAAGCGGGATCGTGAGTTCATGGTGCGCATCCCTCCGCGATCCCACGCGGGCGCTGTTCAGCGCGTCCAAAGCGAGGGCGCACCGGGCCGGCGCGGTGGGCCTTCGGGCGATCTGTTTGTAACGGTGCGGGTTTTGCCAAGTCCAGTCTATCGTGACGAAACCGGTATCTTGATCCTTGACCTGCCGGTCACAGTGTCCGAGGCGGCGCTCGGTGCTGAGGTCGAGGTTCCCTTGCTGGAGGGTGTGGTGCGTATGCGTATACCCGCCGGCACCCAGTCAGGCGCGGTTTTTCGGCTGCGAGAAC
Organism: Myxococcales bacterium; assembly: GCA_043754455.1. Lineage (GTDB taxonomy): Bacteria > Myxococcota_A > Polyangia > Fen-1088 > Fen-1088 > JAYUUT01. The sequence goes on along the minus strand of JAYUUT010000423.1, from coordinate 3,690 downwards.
GCGGGCTGCCTCGGGGAAGTGACCAGCCCAGAGGGGACGCCCACATCAACATCGTGGTTGAAACCCCTGTGCGGCTAACGGATGAGATGAAGGTCTTGTTGACCAATTTGGCTGCGGCCATCGACACGTCGTCGTTGCCTCGAAAACAAGCGTTAGACGTGCTTATTGCGGCGCGAAAAGGCAGCGTGTGACCGAGGATGAATCCGGTCCAAGGTGGCGTCTGTCGCTGATCCTGTTTCTTGCGACCTGTTTCACGACCACAGCAACGGGGGCATTGGCCCTGCACCAGGAATCGATGTTCCCCCTGTCGGATGGACTGGCGTATTCGGTACCCCTGATGGCCATCCTGCTGTGCCACGAGTTCGGGCACTATTTTGTGGCGAGGATTCACGGGGTGCCTGCGTCCCTACCATTTTTTGTACCGTTGCCCCCTGGGTTCGGGATTCTGGGGACGATGGGCGCCGTCATCTTGCAGGGTGGGACGGCGGATCGAAAAAAGCTGTTTGATATTGGGGTCGCGGGACCCCTTGCCGGGTTGGCTGTTGCGATTCCGGCCCTTGTATACGGGCTTACCTTGTCCGACGTGAAGCCGCTGATGGGGATTGGGCAACAGGAAGGCAACTCGATCCTTTATGCGCTGCTGAAGTTCACCCTCAAGGGGCAATGGCTGCCCGGGAACGGCCACGACGTGATTTTGCACCCCACGGCGTTTGCCGGGTGGGCGGGGCTGCTTGTGACCATGTTGAACCTCATGCCCATCGGACAATTGGACGGGGGACACGCGGCGGCTGCGTATTTTGGAAACCGTTACGAATCAGCCGCCCGAATTCTGCACCGGACATTGCCTGCCCTTGCGGTGTCGGTTTTTGCCTGGGTGTTCGTATTGATCAGCCGGGATCTGGGAGGCCGCGAATTGCCCGACGGCCTATCAGAAGTCGCCATCGCTGTGGGGCCGGGCCTGATGTGGCTGACCTGGTTTGTGTTGTTGTGGTTCTTAAAACGCGCAGCGCAAGGCCGCTACCATCCGTTGGTTGACGACCAACCCCTACCTACAAACCGTGCGGTCATGTTCTGGGTTGTGGCTATCATTTTCGTCTTAATTTTCATGCCGATCCCCATGCGTTTTAGTGTTGGCGCGGATTTGCCGATCGAAATGCTGAGATGACATCGAGCGCCTGCCCCAAATGTACCCGCGCCCGCATCCCGGATTCCGAATCGTGCCCCCGCTGCGGCCTGGTTTTTGCCCTGTGGTCGCCGGACAGTGCCGGTCCTGAATTGGTGCTGCCCGCCGAAGGGGAGACGTTCTGGGCCGCCGTCGTCAAGGCCTGGGACGACGATGGCGCCCACGATGCGTTCGTGAAGTACTGTTCGGCCGCGGGGCAACTGGTCGTGGCGGGGCGGCGGTATCGGGAACGGCTGGACACGCGACAGGACGACGCCGTTGCGGCTCGGATGCAGCAACGCGTTGTCGGCATGGCGACCGCGGCGTTGAAGGTGCAGGCGACCGTTGTCCGCCCTCCGGTCACGCGATCGCGCTGGTTTTGGGTGATCATCATCGTCTGCGTAATCGGTGGCGCCCTGGCGGGCCTGGTATTCAGCCGCAGCGGAGGCGTGGGGCGCTGAGCACCTGCTAGCCTCGTCGGCGCCGTGAAGGTCCCGTCGTTTGAAATGCCCCTGCCCGAAATTCGCGCCAGCCTAGACGCGATCCGCCGCCCGTTAAGCATTGCGATCCTGCGATCCCAAAACGCGTTTAACGTGGGATCAATCATTCGGACCGCCCATTCGTTCCTGGTGAACCAGATTGTTTTGGTCGGAGACGAACCCTTTTACGAACGCGCCGCGATGGGCATGCAGCGCTACGAAAACTTGGTCTTCCTTCCTGACGAGGCTGCCATGCTTCTGTGGGCGCGGGCGCGTGGCCTCAAAACCATTGCGTTTGAACGGGAGCCAGCGCAGGTGGATCTGTGGTCCGCCGATCTGCCGGACGAATGCCTGATGGTGTTTGGCAGCGAAACCGCCGGGATCCCCCCCGAAGTTATCGAAAAATGCGATCTGGTGGTGGCGATCCCGATGTTCGGCATCAACAACAGCTACCCCATCACCGTCGCGGCGGGCATCGCGATGGCCGAATGGACCCGACGCCACTACGCCACGTCCACCCCGTCCAAATAAAAAAGGACGGCCACAAGGGCCGCCCTGATTATGGAATGGGGTGCCTAGACTTAGAAGGACGCCAAGGCGCTGAGTAGCGCGGTGGCCTGGTTCTTCTTGGCGTCAGTTCCCTTCATGAAGATTTCCTTGTTCGAGCCGTCGAAACGAAATTCGGCGCGCATCTCAAAGTTGCTGGACAAAGGGATTCCCGCCATTACCGTTCCTTCGTACACGTTGGCTTCGCCCACGGCGCCATAGAGGTTCTTGTTCTTCAGGTACTCGGCCCGGGCTGCTAAGTACAGCCTCTCGGAAATCGACATTTTCGCCATCACCGATGCCCCGATCCAGTTGGACGCGCCAACCTTGGCGTAGTCGACGTTGATGTTGAGGGCGAGTTTGTCGCTGACCGTGTACCCGCCTACGAGGTCAACAAGCACGGACATGTCCCCTTCATTGCCCTGGGGCCCGTCCTTGCCAAAATAACCTGTCAGCGCCAGCAACGCAGGACCCGACGCGTAAGCCACATTGGCCCCGATCGTCTTCCATCCGTTGTTATCTGGATCGCTGTTGTTCGTCCCGTTGGTGACGCTGAACTGCGCTGTGACCTGATCGGTCGCCTTGTAGTTAGCTCGGACGCCTGTGTGCAAATACGGAACGCCTCCGAATAACAGCGATCGCGAGTACAGCCAATTCTTGTTGCTTTCAATCACCTCGGCGCTGGCCGTGGTTACGAAGCGACCGGCGTCGATCGATAGCTTGCCAAACTTGGCGGTTCCGTACGCCTGCTGGGCGATGAAGCCACCCAGGTACTGCACGGCACCCGCAACAGGCGCTTTTGGATCTGGAGAGGAGCCAGCAAAGGACGATCCGTTGATGATCGTGCCGACGTTGCCGAACCCCAGATCCACGCGGAAGCCGAAGATGTCCGTGTCGCCCGACAACCCGAGTTTGGCGTAGTTCAGGGTAAAGCTGTTGGCATTACCGTCGAAAGCGCGCAAAGCGGGCCCTTGCGTACTGGGGTCTCCCGTTAAATTGTACAAGTAATACGTATCAACGAGGCCGTCCCATTTGAGGACGGGAGCTGCCGCGGCAGGGCCCGGAGCCACCGGCGCGGGGGCCAGAACGTCGGGCATCGCCACAGGCGCGGCGACGGTCGCAGTCGCGTCAACGGCGGCAGCGGCAGCGGGAGCTGGGTCCTGGGCCATGGCGGCCATGGGAGAAAGCAGGGCGAGAGCCAACGTGGTCAGTTTCAGACGCATAGAGAATCCCCCTTTTTGGGTTTCGGTTTCGGGGGGTAATAAAGAGCGCGCCGGGGTGCCAAGTAAAGGATATTCGGCCCCGTTCGTGCAGTCTTAGCCTTGGAGAAACATAGCGGAAACAAACGGTCTTAACGTGGTCCTAGCGTGACACGGGTTTCAACATGTAGCGTTTGCGGCAACATATCGAGGGGCTGGATACGCGTCGGAATCAAGGCCCCGCGTTTCAGGAGGCAGAGATCCCTGGCTAGCGTCGTTGGGTTGCAAGACAGGTACATGACGA
>JAYUUT010000422.1:0-3018 GCA_043754455.1 Myxococcales bacterium | reverse complement strand
TTCTTTTGGATCTGCGCCACCCGCCGAAGTTGATTTTGTAGAACCGGCGCGGTCCTGACGAGGAACGAGAAGATGGGAAAGCGACTGTATGTGGGCAATTTGTCCTTTAATGCCACCGAGGTTGATATTCGGGACTTGTTCTCCGAATCCGGAGCGGTAGCCGAAGCCAAGCTGGTGATGGATCGTGAGACCGGTCGCCCCCGGGGCTTCGGTTTTGTCGAGATGTCGACTGATGCCGAGGCAACCCAGGCCATTAACAACCTGAACGGCCGTGAATTCATGGGCCGTGCTCTCACGGTCAATGAGGCCCAGGAGCGTGGCGGCGGCGGCGGCGGTGGCGGCGGCCGTGGCGGCGGTGGTGGCGGTGGCTACGGCGGTGGTGGCGGCCGTGGTGGCCGTGGCGGCGGCGGCGGCGGCGGTGGTGGCGGTCGCTGGTAAACAGCTGACTGTCTAAAAAGGGCGCTCCGGAAACGGGGCGCCCTTTTTTTTGCGACGGAGGCTGCTACGGGGCTCGCTTGTAGGCTTCACCTTCAGGCAGATCCAGTTGGTTTCGGGGAAGTCCAGTCCAGTAGGTCATTTCAAAGCCAATGGTGGCCACGAAGGTCTTCAGGGTACCGCCTGGAATAAACCGGGCGTTTTCCACGGGCGTCACAGCCCAGCCGCCCGTTTGGCGGTTGATTCCGGGAAACCAGTCGTAACTGACGCCTAGGCCGTAGGCGGCGCCAACGCCCCCCCGCTGTTTTTCCTTTTCGTCACCGGGGTCGCCCTTTTCAAGCAGGCTGATGACGCCAAGGCCGATGTCGCCGCGAACGGCTAGGTTGCGGGCCAATTCCCACTGCGCCTCGAACCCCAGGCCGAAGGTCCCCAGGGTCTTCTTGTCGTCGCCCGACCCTGTGGTGCCACCGCTGCTGTTGATCTGAAGTGCCAGGCCAAACCGCCGGGTCAGAAGCTGGCCTAGCCGCAGATCCAAACCGCTTCCCGCCGCCACATGTAATCCTTCACCGGCGTCCCAGGTTTGGTTTGCGGCGGCCTGTAATCCTAGGGAAACGAAATAGCCCTGACGGGGCCGCGGCGGTTCCAATAACTCTTCGGCGTGTGCGGGTGATGGTGCCATTGCGGCGGACGTCACGGCGATGAAGGGAGCCAGAAAATGCTTCAGGTGGCGCATAGGCAGATCCTTAGAACTCGGCACGCAGGCCAAGGATGGTCAGGATGGGGAGGCCGGACTGGGCCTTTTTTTGGCTGTAGTCGTAGTTATACGAAAGCCCTTCGGGGTTGCTGCGGCTGTAGATGTTCTGAATGTCCAGGTACAGATTCAGCATCCAATTTTGGTAAATCCAGCGTTTGTCGATGCGCACGTCCAACTGGTGAAACATGCCGTTGCGGGCCGTGTTCACCCCGCCGTTGATGGGGTCGTAACGGTTCGAAATGGAATTGTAGGTCGATCCGGTAACTGGCGTGCGCGGGTTCCCGCTGACCAGCCGGAAACGTCCCCCCACCTGCCAGTTGCGGGGCAAAAGGTACGAACCCACCAGGGTCAAAATATGGGTCTGATCAAAATCAAAAAGGCGGGTGGTATCGGCGCCCGAATCGCGCCGCCGTGCCTGAGACAGGGTGTACGCCAGCCAGCCCGAAAATTTGTTATGAAACTCGTGCCGGAGGATGGCTTCCATGCCGACGACCGTGCCCTTGCCTCGGTTGTCATAATTCAACCCAACTTCTTTGTCGCCTTGTACGGAAAAATCGTTGGTTCGGCTAACCAGGCTGGAGAGTTGTTTGTAAAACCCTGTGAAGTCCAGGGTCAGATGGGGGCGCGGTTTGAATTCCGCACCGAATGAATAGTGAAGCGCCCGTTCAGCTTTCAAATTGGGATTACCGAACTCGCGGTTGGTTTCGTCGAAATCGGGTTCCTGAACGAAAAGGCCCACGCCCCCTTTTACGGTAACGGGTTTGGTAAGTTGGTATCGGGCTGTGAACCGGGGCTGGGCAATGGTCTGGTGAATGCGGGTGAAATGATCGACCCTGACCCCAGGCAACAACAACAGACCTTCGGCGGGTTTGGCTTCAAGTTCCGTGAATACCGATGGCGAGAAATACAGGCGACCGATTTCCCGGGTTGATATGGTTTTGCTAAAATCGAAATTACCGTCTGCTTCCCCTTCTTTTGGCGGGCGGGGCAGTTGGATGTCCACGTCTGATTTCGAAAACGTTGTGTCCGTTCCGAACGTCAAGGCCAGTTTATCGCTGAACGTCTTGCGGGCCGTGTCGCGAATCTGGGTGGTATAGAAATTCAGATCGAAATTCAGTTGCCCCGCCTTGAACGCCAGCCAGTTTCGCCCCTGTGATACGCGCAACGTGTTCTCAAATTTGTCGCTGGGGATGTATTTATAGGTCATCAGGGATCGATAGAAGGTTGTCGATGTCCCGAATTCACTGCTGGTCAGATCCGTGCTGACGTCGGCCGGGTTCTTGAACAAAAGTTTCAGCCGATCATCGGCCATAAGAAAAAAGGCCCGAAAATCGTGTGCGGCCGACGGACGGTAGTTGGCCAGAATCTGAAAATCATAGTAGCGGGGGGCCGTGACCAGCCCCACATCGGCGTCATCCGGCACCAAGGCGTTAAGGATGAAATCCAGATAGCTGCGCCTGGCGCCAATCGCGATGCCACCCTTGTTTCCAAACGGAGCCTCCAGAAATAGGCTGGTGTCCAGGATGCTGACATCAGCGTAGCCGCCGATTTTCTTGGGCTGAAGCTTCTTCAGTTGCACATCGACGATGCCACCCGTTGCCCGGCCATATTGGGGCGAAAAATTGCCGGGATAAAACTCGATGCTTTCCAACATGCCGATCGGGATCACGCTGCGCAGACCACCGAAATGGTAGATGATGGGCACTTCGGCGCCGTCGATAAACACCTTGGTGTCTTCGGGCGCGGATCCACGCACAATCAGCAGGCCATTGACGGGCGCACGGGCGACGCCCGCGAAGTTCTGGATGACCGCCAAGGGATCGCCAAAG
>JAYUUT010000421.1:0-2234 GCA_043754455.1 Myxococcales bacterium | reverse complement strand
GACGCCAAACAGCCGCCCCTACCGCCCGGCCTCGGCAACGAGATCATGACCGCGTTCAACCTTCCCCCCTCCCGACGCGTGGGACAACTGCGCGCGCTGTGCGAACAGGCGGTCGAAGACGGACGCCTCGAAGAACGCCGCGAGATTGGGTACTACATGGATTTTTTGCGAGCCGCCGAAGCGGGCGAAGCCGCATCACCTGTGACAGCCGATCCTTGTAAGTAGCGACCTATGCCAATGAGCCCCCCATGGCGGTGACCCCGCTGCTGCTGATAGCGGGCTTCCTGGGGTCCGGGAAAACCTCGCTGCTGCGCACGTTGCTGCCCCTATTGGGTGCCCGTGGTTTGCGGCCCCGCGTGTTCTTGAACGATTTTCAGAACGCCGATCTAGACGCCGCCACACTAAAAGATCTGGCCCCCACCCTGGTGGCGCTGAGCGGTAGTTGCCTATGCTGCCAGAACGAAACCGCATTGCTGGAAGGATTGGCCGCCGTCAAAGGCGTCCCAGGCGACGTGATCCTTCTGGAAGCCAACGGCACAACCGATACCGCCGGGTTGATAGAACTTCTGACGGGGTCACCGGGCCTTGAACAGATAGCACCACCCCTGCAGGTGACAGTTGTGGACGTGTTACGTTTCGGCACGCACGACTGGATGAACCACATGGAGGCCGATCAAATCCTGACCGCCACCCAGATCGGATTTACCTGGACCGACACAGTCGATGAGGCGCGGTCGGCTGACGTGCGCCGGTCCGTCAGGCAGATCAACCCGCGCGCCGCAGAGATCACGCCCGAGGGCCTGGTCGATCTTCTGGTACAAGTCGAAAGCGATCTCCGAGACCTTCCCGACCGGCTGCACCTTGACGGCAGTGGCACGACGCCCTTGCCGGCACGACCCCACAATCCCGAGGCCCACTTCGCCTCTTTCCAGGCTCCCCTGCCTGTCACCGTCGATCCCGTCGCGTTTCTGGCGTTCCTGAAGGCGTTGCCCCCGTCGGTTTTGCGGGCCAAGGGGATTGTGTCGCTTGCGGCGCCCATTGGTGAAAAGCGCTCTTTTCAAAAGGTTGGGGATCACGCCGAGATATCACCCTGCCGATTGGCGGATCCCGAGGACCTTGAGCCGTCGGCCATTTTTATTGGTGTGGGCATGCCCAATCTGGAGATCCGTACCCGACTGCGGCGGCTGTAGCGCATCAGTTTTTCTTTTCTTTTGGAAAACGCTCTGACTATATTGCTATATTAGAATCCTCTCATGTTCAGAGGAGGCGCAGATGTTGTTGCGAATTAGCAGGGGTTGTTTTGGTGGGTTGGCCCTAGCAATTGGCGTGATGGTTGCGGCTGGATTCACTGGTTGCACACCCCCCCAAGTGGGCGAGGATGACGAAGAGCCCCTGGCTAGCCCCCCTGCTGGAAGCGGGGGCACGACCACGGCACGTGGCAAGGGTGGCACGCCTGGGGGCACCTTGGGCGCCGGGGGTATGAACAGTCAGGGCAACAGCAGTGGCGAGAGCAGCAGCCTTAACGACGGCGGGACGGTCGGCGCCGGCGCGGGGGGCGGCGGTGGAACGCCGCTAGGAGGCGCGGGAGGGAATGGATTACCGGGAAATCGCGACGCGGGACCATCAACCGATCCGATGAACGTACCTGTCATCGTACCCGTGGTGCGGGATCTCCTCGTCAACCCAAAACGCGGTTTCTATGAGGCCCCCATTGCCGTCACGGTGACGATTCCCACCATTCCCGACGCCGTCATCCGTTACACAATTGACGGCAACCCGCCCACGGCCACCACAGGCTTCGTTTATGCAGCGGCGATTGCCATCAAATCGACAACCACGCTGCGGGTCGCGGCGTTCAAAGATGGTGCCGTTACGTCCTACGTCGATACGCACACGTATTTGTTCTTAGACGACGTTCTTAAACAGTCGCCAGACGGTGTCGCGCCGCCAGGGTGGCCTGCAGCCCGGGCCAACGCCACCTCCGGCACCGTAACTAGCCAAGTCTACGATTACGGCATGGATCCGGATGTCATCAAAGATCCCCGGTATAGCGGCACCATAAAAACGGATCTGAAGGCGATTCCGACCATGTCGATCGTGATGAAGCTTCCCGATCTATTCGATTCGAAGACCGGCATCTACGCAAACCCGTCCAAGGACACGCAGGTCTGGGAACGACCCGCATCGCTTGAACTGATTCGCCCAGATGGGGCAACCGGATTTCAGATCAACGC
>JAYUUT010000420.1:0-2891 GCA_043754455.1 Myxococcales bacterium | reverse complement strand
ACCCGAAGGCAGTTAACGTTTCTTGAGTTGGCTTGCTAAGCGCGTAGGCCTCCGGCACGGAGAAATAAAAAATGGCCCGCTCGTCACCAGGGACGGGCGGGCCATTCTTAGACTGACGTCAGCGGAGCCGAATCAGCCACCGACGGCAGGATTTGCGTCGGTCGCAGGAGTCACGGCTGCGTCGGTCGCAGGAGAGACCACCGCGTCGGTTGCGGGCGTCACGACCGCGTCGGTCTTGGGGGCCACAACAGCGTCGGTTGTAGTAGCGGGAGCGGCATCGGCGCCGCCATCCGTGCGAACCGTCGCGCCGCCTGCACCACCGCCCGCACCACCAGAGCCGCCGCCTGCACCACCAGAGCCGCCGCCTGCACCGCCAGAACCGCCGCCTGCGCCACCTTTGGCCGCTGCTGCACCGTCAACCATGGGCTTGGCTGCCATGTCAACATCGCCGCCCGCACTGGCGTCAGTTTTCGTGGCGGGCTTGGTCTCGTCGTCGTCACAACCGGTCAGGGTCGAGCCACCCACCGAGAGTGCCAAAACACCTGCAAAGATAAGTTTTCCTAGCTTCATGGGACTGTGTCTCCTTTCAGAAGATTCTGAATGTTTTTCGAACTGTAAAGTCAATGGCCCGGGAACCTATGTCAACGGTTTCAAGGTGTCCACAAGATTTTTGCAACGAATTCAAGGGGGAAGGCAATTTACGGATGCTGTTGAAAGCCAGTGTTGCTGCCACATTTCATAGTTTGCGAGGAAGGCAAACCCGGCAGGGGCTGCCACTACTCGGACGCACCCCTTGGGGTCGACATTCACCTCAATCTCGTGAAATCCGACAAAACGTTGAACAAATGGGTCAAGCGCCTTATACAGGGCTTCTTTGATGGAAAACCTAAGAGTTACAGCCAGTTGCCTTTTGTCTTCCGGCAGAGCGGCCAAGACCGTTAGTTCGGAACTGGTTAAAATGCGCCGCGAAATATCGTAGGCGCGGGGGGCGGTGCCTTCTAGGTCTACGCCGACATAGTGACGGGCAGCGTCAGGGTTCCGCGGGTAGACCAGTGCGACGGCGTGGCTGTCCTTGTGGCTGATTGACGCAACGACTTCGTCGCCCACGGCCGGCGCGCCCCGGGAGGTGGCCAAAATGGGGTCCGGCGCGTTAATCCCCAAATCGGCCATCCCGAGACGCAGAGCCACCCGTCCGGCAATCCAGGTCGGCTGGCGGGCGACGCCCAAGGTGGCCGCGTGCGCGCGTTCGACGGGATGAAGTCGGTCCAGGTAGGCCGCGCGGTCCTCGGCGTCCTTGGGGGTGGGCAGCAGGACCAGATGGCCCAAGGCGCGATCAAGGCGATCGGCGCGAATCACGACCGCGGATCGTAGCCCAGGTTGGGTCCCAGCCACCGTTCGACCTCGGCTATGGTCAGGTCCTTGCGCGTGTGGTAGTCGGCGACCTGATCTTTATCGATTTTGCCGAGCCCAAAATATCGGGCCTCGGGGTGCGCCAGATACAACCCGCTGACGCTTGAACCTGGCCACATGGCGAATGATTCGGTCAGCCGCATGCCAGTATTTTTTTCGACTTCAAGCAGGTCCCACAGCGGGCCTTTTTCCGTGTGGTCAGGGCAAGCGGTGTAGCCCGCGGCGGGGCGGATGCCGCGGTACTTTTCGGCGATCAGATCCTCGTTGCTCAGGGTTTCGTCCTGTCCGTAGCCCCAATTGGCCCGCACTTGTTTGTGAAGGCATTCAGCAAAGGCTTCGGCCAACCGGTCGGCTAGGGCTTCGGCCATGATGGCGTTGTAGTCGTCGTGTTTGGCCCGGAAAGAATCGCACAGGGCTGTCAGCCCGATGCCGCTGGTCACGGCGAACCCACCTATGTAGTCGCCAAGTCCAGATTCTTTCGGAGCGACAAAATCCGCGAGACACCTGTGCGGTTCATTTTTGTCTCGGGTGGTTTGTTGCCGCAAAAAATGAAAGGTTTCGATGATCTTTGTCCGCGCATCGTCGGCATAAAGCTGAACGTCATCGCCCACAGCGTTTGCGGGGAAAAGGCCGTAAACACCCCGGGCCGTGATCAATTTGTTCGCGATGATGGTGTCTAGCAGCGCGTTCGCTTCGCCAAACAAAATGCGCGCTTGTTCGCCATATTTTTCGTGTTCCAAGATTCGGGGATATACGCCCTTGAGTTCCCAGGTGTGAAAAAAGGGCGTCCAGTCGATGAAGTCGCGCAAAGTGGCCAGCGGAAAATTATCCACCACACGCACACCGGTGAACGTAGGAACAGCGATGTCTTCGGCGCGCCACCTGATCGGTGTTCGATTGGCGCGGGCGACGTCGATCGAAACAAATTTGTGTTTTGGGGCTCCGTGAAGCTTTCTTAGTTCTTCATAGTCCGCTCGGTGCTGGGCCACGAACGTCGCCTTGCCGGTTTCGCTGAGCAGGCTGGTCGTTACGGGAACAGCGCGGCTGGCATCCAGGACATGGACCACAGGTTCGCTGTAAAACGGCGCAATCTTGACCGCTGTGTGGGCCCGGCTGGTGGTGGCGCCGCCGACCAACAATGGCAGTTTGAAACCCTGTCGCTCCATTTCGCGCGCAACGTGGGCCATCTCATCCAACGACGGCGTGATCAGGCCGCTTAGACCAATCAGGTCCGCCTTCTCTTGTTTCGCGCGTTCCAATATTTTTTCGCACGAGACCATGACGCCCATGTCGATGACTTCATAGTTGTTGCAGGCCAGCACGACCCCGACGATGTTTTTGCCAATGTCGTGGACGTCGCCCTTCACGGTTGCAAGGACGATTTTCCCTTGGGCCTTGGTAACCTGACCGGCGGCGGCCAAGGCGGCTTTTTCTGCCTCCATAAATGGTGTCAGGTGGGCGACGGCCTTCTTCATCACGCG
>JAYUUT010000419.1:0-4139 GCA_043754455.1 Myxococcales bacterium | reverse complement strand
GGCTTCGTTTCGTAAGCATTAGGACACCTCTGCTGTCTAATGCCAGGTCACCGCAATCCCGCCTAGGTGCTAAATGACGCCGTTGCTGGATGGGTTACGCCGTAACGGTAGTGGCTGCAATGGGCGTCCGCGCCCGCTCGAACGTTTTCCACGCGCGTACCGTCAGCAATTCCGCGGACTCTGCGACTTCGGTGTCACCGCACTCGCGACAAATACTTGTCGTCGGCAAGGGCGCCCAATGGGGCATGCCGCCCTCGGGAAGCGATCCCACGGACACAGTAAGCTCATGCTCACGTCCGTCCGCGCGCCCTTCGATTCGCATGCTTACAAAGCGGGACACACGAAACGATGCCAGATGCAACCCATACGACGTCACGTCCTCGCAATCCCGGGCGACGAAGGCGTGGGAATCAACCAGGTCGATGGCCTCGGCGCTCTGCTCCCGCAGTACACCGAGAACCGCTGCCCGAACACGCCGCACCAGCTGGGGCGCGACACCAAATGTACGCACGTCAAGCAAGGCGACACGCTGCTTCGGCGGTGGCGCCGCAGCAGCGACGGGCGCGGCGAGGACACAGAGAGCAAAGAGTACAATTGCGAGGACGCCAATTCCGAAATGTGAAAGCGGGATGGCATCAGAAAAGTGCGATTGCCTGACGTCGAGGCGATGTCAGCCACGTCGGCCTTTGGATGCCGATTCCCAGCGGACGGCAGGGTACTGCCCCACGCCGCCGCTGAGAGATAGACTTGTGGCCAGCCAAGGCGATCTCGTCATCGAAGTCGGAAGGTTCTGCAGATCCGAATGAACACGACATTGAGTGTCATAGACCCGAAAAATCGACATTAAGGGTGATCTGCTTTGCGCTCTTTTCAAAATGTTTGTGTGTAGCAGCGCGTCTTGTCCCCGACGAAGCCGGTACACTTTGAAACAGAGGCCCTGTGCACACACCGAGACGTTTTCAAACCACCGTTCCTCGCGAAGGGAAAAGCTGACGCCAAGCGAGGCCTGGCTTTAGGTCGAACGGCGGACCCAGGGTTAGGGCCGCGGGATCCTGGCGTTTCATTGTGCCCCGCAATTCGGTCCAGCCGCGCCACAGGCGGTAACTCCGCAGCTTGATGATATGTCTGTGGGCGAGTTCCCGGAGGCAAGGACTCCTGAGCCCATGGCTGCGCTTGTGCAGGATAGCCCCGGGCCCTTGTTGTCCTTGATGGTAAGCGACTCAAGGCGCGATGGTCCCGCAGGAGGGAAGGCCTGAACCCGAATGCCGCCCCACGGAAGACCACCGAGGTCCCCGGGCCCATTCCCAGTCACTGTCGTATTCCGAATATCGAATCCGGAAACATCAACAAAGATTCCGCCCTTCGCGCAGTTCTTCACCGCCACCCGGTTCAGCCGCAGGACTGTACCGGACTGAGCCACGATTCCCCTGTCGCTCACGTCCGCCACGCAGGAAATAGACAGGCTCCGAACATAGATATCTCCTCCCGAAATGGAAATGCCCGGGCTCGTACCCGCTGCGATCGTGGCGGCCACGCCTCCCGAGGGCTGGCCCACTACGGAGACCTGGGGCCCATTAAGCGTCCAGTTCAACTCATCAACGGCGCCGCGGACCACAACCACCCGCCGACCGCCCGTAAGCGCAGCCGCCGCCTCCTGCGGCCCACAAAGAGGAACCGCCGCGGTTCCCGCAGTGCCACCGCACGCTCCACCCTTCTGCACGTAGATCGTCTCTGCCTCACTGGCACAACGCCCGTCCTGGTGATCCATGCATACGCCAGGGCCGCCGCCCTTCGCCGCACACTGCGCATCGGTCGTGCAGCGCCCGCAGGCGGAAGCCGTGCAAATCGGCTTCCCTACATCGCGGGAGCAATCCGCGCTGGCGTTGCATTCGACGCAGGCCCCGCCCGCACCACAAACCGGCTTTGCGGCGCCCCTCGTTGCACATGCCTGTGGCGCCACCTTCGCGCACGAATCGCATTTATTGGCCACACAGAATGATTTCGTTGGATCCGTCGTGCAGTTCGCGTCGCCTATACACTCGACGCACAGATTTGTCGGAACATCGCAAGCCGGAGTGGCCGATCCCGTACAGTGACTGTCCGCGGCGCAGCGGACGCAAGCGCCGGATTTGCCACACGCACGCCGGTTGGGATCGTTCAGCCCTTGGCACTGCGTATCGACTTTGCACGCGCCACACTTGTTGGCCTCGCACACGGGGGTGCTGCCCGCGCACTGGCCATTGCTTGTGCACTGGACGCACATGTTGGTCGCGGTGTCGCAAACCGGCGTGGCTGTTCCCCCGCAATGGGCGTCCGCGGCGCAGCGGACGCAAGCGCCCGATTTGCCACACGCCCGCCGTGCGGGATCATCAAGCGCCAGGCACTGCGCGTCCGTGCCGCATCCAGCGCATTTACGTGCCTCGCACAGCGGGGCCTTCCCAGAACACTGCGAAGCCATCGTACATTCAACACACGTGTTGCTGGCCCCGTCGCAAACGGGGTTTCCGGCACCACAATGGGTGTCCTGCACGCAGCGAACGCATGCTCCCGAAGGTGAACAAGCCATCCGCGTGGCATCGCCAAGACCCATGCAATCCGAATCCCCTCGGCATCCTGTGCACATCCCCGCCGGAGAACACAGCGGGGCCCCTGGTACGCATTGGGCGGTCGTCGTACAGGCCACTTTCGGCACGTCCACCTCAACCCGCGCATCCCCCTCTGCTCGGCGATCCGAGACCGCTCCGTCTCGCACAGCCGGTTCCCCCGTGGTCGCGCTGGCACCATCGCCAAACATGACCATGCCGCCCGTATCCAGCCGCGTTCCAGGCACGGTCACATCTCGCCTAGATCCGCCGTCGGCGGACGGCACCTCGCCCTGCGGGTCCGGCGCCACACACTCGGCCGTTCGCACATCGCAAATCAAGCCACCCCTGCAATCGCCCGTTTTTGTGCAGTAAAGCGGGTCCGATTTTTTGCAGGAAGAGACCGTGAGCAGGGAGAGGGTCAGAACTAGGACTTGCTTGATTTTCATGGGAATGTACCAGAGAGCTTGAGGCCAGATGGTGAGACCGAAACCGTGGTGTCCGTAGTTGGACTGAAGACAACCAGACCAACCACACCCAACAGGGCGACGACGCCTCCCGTAACGAACAAGGCCGACCCGATTGTGCCCGTGTCGTAACGCTCCGGGCAGCGCTTCTGGCCATCGGTGAGATCACAAGAAGGTCGCTCGTTAACGTGCCATAGATAGGCGCCCGCCGCCATTGTGAGCACGCCGACACCCATACCGATCCACGGAACATACCGAGGCAAACCTGCGCCCGTCCGAGCTGGGCGCGACGCTGGTTGGGCGGCAATGGGCCCGGGGGAAGCGGCGACAGGGAGCGGCGCTAGAGTAGGCGTCACGGGAGTTGGCGGAGACGAGGCAGACGCGGTAGCGGGCGGGGGTGGGCTTTTGGCAATTTCCGTCGCAAGCAAGGCGCCAATCAAGAAGGCCAGATGCTTAGCTGCATCGACGTTGCAGTTCCGACAAGCGTGCTTTTCCCGCCAAAGCTGGCGATCGGGCGCGGTTCGCGCGAGGGTGACGAACACGGTGTAGTCCCGGCCTCGTTTTGCTGAACGATGAATCTCGACGCTGACCTGCGCGACCAGCGACACCGCGCCCCGCGGGGGCAGGCCCTGCAAGCAATCGGACGACCCGCAATCGCGGATGCGCGCCGACATGTCCGCATCGTTGATAACAGCAACGGAATAGCCAGCCGACTCCAGACCACTTGCGAACTGCTTCGGAATGCCTTCATTCAGATCGTAGGTGTCTCGCGCCGATTCAGGGGGACCGGACTGTCGAACCCCCACCACCAGGAAAGGATCGGCTTGGGCCAGGGCGGCGGTACCCGACAACGACACAAGGGCCCCGACCAAGAGTTGAGAATAAATGCGCATGTTCATCACTTTTGCTTTGTCCTGCGGAGGCCACGTCGGGCGCCCGCGTTGCGAGGATCGATTTCCAGGGCAGCGGTGTACGCTTCGATGGCCTGGCCCTTCTCGTTAAGTTGAACGTAGCTGTCACCCATGAGCACGAAGGCTGCGGCGCCCCCACCTTCGCGAACGGCGCGCTTGGCCTGGACAGCCGCTGCGAC
>JAYUUT010000418.1:0-20449 GCA_043754455.1 Myxococcales bacterium | reverse complement strand
GGATGAGACTTAAGAGTTTTTGGGTGTCACGTTCTGACGACAGCGCCCGGGCAATGCCCACCAGTTCGTCTAGTTCATAGCGAAACCGCTGCGCCGTGCTTGCGGCGTCGTGAAACTCTTGTTCGGGCACGGACCCTAGATCGTCGACCGGGACAGGCATCCCCTTGATCCTATCCCGGTTTGCCAGATTCGGCGCGATCTTGCGCCCCTATGCGAGCCTGAGGCGCATCGCGCTGCGCTCGATCGCGGTCATAAGCCCTGACAATTTGCTGGACCAGCGGGTGTCGGACCACATCAACATCCGTGAAATCGCAGAACGCTATGCCCGGTATTCCTCGGAGCAACCGGCCCGCTTCGGCCAGCCCCGACAAGCGGTTATCAGGCAGGTCGATCTGGGTCATATCGCCCGTGATGACAGCCTGGGATTCCTGCCCCATCCGGGTCAAAAACATCTTCATCTGCTCCCTAGTTGTGTTCTGGGCTTCGTCCAGAATGATGAACGAATCGTTCAACGTACGGCCACGCATGAATGCAATCGGGGCCACTTCAATATGGCCACGGGTGACCAAGTCTTCGGCCTTTTCTGTGTCCATCATGTCGTGAAGGGCGTCGTAAAGCGGCCTCAGATACGGTGAAACTTTCTCCTCTAGGCTGCCGGGCAAGAACCCCAGTTTTTCACCGGCTTCGACCGCGGGGCGGCACAGGACGATGCGTTTGACCCGTTTTTCTAGCAAATAACGGACAGCCATGGCCATCGCCAAGAAGGTCTTGCCCGTCCCGGCGGGCCCGATGCCAAACACAATATCGTGTGTGGCCATGGCTTCGACATAGTGGCGCTGGGCCAGGCTTTTGGCAGCAATCGGACGCGCCCGGCTGCCGACCAGAATCGTATCTGTCAGAACCCCCTTGACGTTGGTGGCCCCATCCGCGCGCAACACACCTGCGGCCCGGCTCACATCATCCGGACAAACCGGGTGGCCTGCACGAATCATGGGCAGCAACTGGTCCACCAACCGCCGCGCGTGCGAAACCGCCTCCGTTGTTCCCAAGAACGTCAGCTCATCGCCCCGGCTGTGAAGCTGGGCGCCACTTTCACGTTCGATGCGTTTGACGTTGGCGTTGCGTTCGCCAAATAACGCCGCCGCCAAAACGTTGTCGCCTAGGACCAATCGATCCATCACCTCGGTCAAGGTTTAGACACCCCGCCCGCGCACAATGTCAGTCATGCGTTCGACGACCTGCGCTGGGTTCATGCCCCCCGAATCGATCTGCACGGCGTCATCAGCCTTTCGCAGTGGCGCGGCCGCCCGGTTGCTGTCGCGTTCATCTCGTTGCTGAATCTCGGCCAGCACCGTCGCGAAATCGGCCACACGACCGGCAGCCTGCAGTTCCACCGTGCGCCGGCGGGCCCTTTCTTCGGGTGTCGCGGTCAGAAAAAACTTCGCACCAGCATCGGGAAACACCACGGTCCCCGTGTCACGTCCTTCTGCAACCACCTGCCCCTGCGCCCCGATGGATCGCTGAAGATCCAGCAACGCATCGCGAACCTGGGGGTGCGCCGACACCTGCGATGCACCTTCGGATATTTCCGGCGCGCGAATGTCGGTCGTGACATCGACCCCATCCAGCAGAACCCGGTTCAGATCACCCTCCGGCGAAAACCTAATTTTCAACCCGTCGGCCAGCCGCCCCATCCCCAATCCGTCGGCCCAGGCCACATCGCGCCGCCGGGCCGCGAGAGCGACAGCCCGGTAAATGGCACCCGTGTCAAGGAACGCGAAGCCCAGGCGCATCGCCAGCAACCGCGCGGTCGTGGATTTCCCTGCACCCGCAGGCCCATCAATAGTGACAACAAATGGCATTTTTTCGGTCATCGCGCGCCGCGAACCGTAGCATCCCCTACCCCCCCCTTAAAGCCGGAACTTTCGTCCCTGGGCCGGCGTGATACGATCCGGTCGTGGGACGCCCCATTAGATGGTTTTTCCTTGTATGCGTTGTGGCTTTCTTGGCCTGCAAATCAACGCCGTCCGCAAGCTCTGAATCGCCCTGGGTACCTCATGACGCCCCTGATTTAGGGACCGTGGTGGCAAGGGTCGGCGGCGTTCCGATTTTCGCCTCCCAGGTTGCCGCGCAGGCCGTCAAATCGAAGGTAGGGGCCCAGGATGCGCTCAAGGAACTGGTTAAGTTTCAGCTCCTCGCTGAAAAGGCCAGGGAGGTGGGCGTCCCGTTTGGCGATCCCGCCCTGGCGTCGGCCCTGCGAGCTATCCGTGTGCAAAGGCTTATCGAACGGGATATCGAGCCCCAACTGACGATAGACCGGATTCCCGCCGAGACCTTGCGGCCGGTTTACGAACGGAACATCAATCGTTTCGTTCACCCTCGCCTTGTCGGCATCGACATCATGGCGATCTTTACCGGGACAACCGCCACTGCCGCACGGAAGGTTGCTGCGCAACAAACTGCGGTGGAAATGGACAAATATCTGTCCTCCCAGCCGGATCGGGAAACCCTGGACGTCAAGGCCCTGGTCGCCTCCGCTAGCTGGGCAGGTCGAGGGATCTCCTACTCCAGGGCGGTTCAAGGACCCACGAAGCCTTACATCCCGAAGGTGGGAGCAGCCGTGCAGAAACTAAAACGAAAAGGGGAATGGACGCCCATAATCGATGACAGCGGCGAGACGGGCTTCTACATCGCCCGCTACATCGAGGAAACCCCGCCGAAAAACGTCAGTTTTGCCGAAGCACTTCCCGAAATGCGGGCCCATTATTTCGAAGAATGGAAGCCGATTCAATTCACAGCCCTTGTCCGTGATTTGGAGAAACGGCGCAAGGTCCAATTTGATCCAACCACCCTAGCAACCACATCAAAACCGTGATCCGGATCTGATCCGCGGCCGGATCACCGTTCGATTGCCCGCCCTTTGGCCAACGCCTGGCCCCGAAGGGCGGGGTCGTTGTCGGGATGGATGCGCAACACAATTTCGTATTGTTTCAGCGCGTCGACCGGGCGTTCAAGCTGCAAATAGATCTTTCCCAGTAGCAAACGTCCTTGCACGCTGTTGTCTACGGCCACCGCTGACAGCGCAAGGTCCATCGCTTCGACCAATTTTGATTCCTGGTAGGCGGCCTCGGCACGGTCCAGCAGACGTTCCACCCGCAACGACCGAGACGCCCTTCGATCCCGACGGGGGGCCGGTTCGACAAATGTCGCATCGACCACGGCGGACTTAGGCGACGCTGCAATCGAAGCCGTCGGCGCTGGGGCCGCTGCGATAGGGGCGCGGGGCTTCCCGACGGCATGGGGGCGTTCGAAAAACTTCTTGGTACCAAGGGCCAGCAGACCACCACCAAGCCCCGCAATGCCCGTCAGCAACATCGCGCGCCTGTGAGACGAAGGGGGACTGACCCGCATCGTCGCCGACGGCTCAGCGGGCAAGGGGGGGACGACCGGCTTCGGCTGCGATGGCGCCGGCTTTGCTGGCACGATTGGCGGTGGGACGACGACAGGTCGATTGTCTGGCATCGCCAACAGCCGTTTTGCCAAACCCACCAAACGTTTTTCCTGCTCGTCGGCACGATCGCGATCGTCTTCGAACAGTTCCGACATGAACGCCGCCACCCGCGACACATCCTGGTTGGCCGTCATCAACATTGTCACCTGCGCCGCGAACGCCGACGCGGTGGGGAACCGATCGTCAGGCCTGGGCGCAACCGCTGTCATGATGAGGGCATCTAGTGCGGGCGGCACCTGCGACAATACCTGCGACGGCCGTGGCAACGGCTTGCCCGGCGGCACCACCGCTTCAATCGAACGCCCGGTTACCAATTCCCATAAAATGGCGCCCACCGACCATAGATCGGCGCGCCCATCGATTCGCGCACCCGACCGGTGTTCGGGGGACATATAAGGCCCCGTGTCCCACGCCTCGCCAATGACAGTTTGCACGCCCCGATCCCGCCAGCGCGACAAACCAAAATCCGACAGCTTCAGTTCCCCCGCATACGACACCAGCACATTGGTGGGTGCGACATCGCGGTGAACAACGTCCTGATCGTCTAAGCCGTGCAGGTACCCCAGGGCACGCAATAGTTCCCGGGCGACGTGAAGGGCCAGCCCCAAAGGGAAAGACATTTCCAGATCAGCGCAACGCCGCCACACCTGCGAGAGGGTCTTCCCACGAACATATTCAAGCACCAGGTAGGGCTCGCCCGCGTCCACACTGGCCTCCGCCACATACACCACGTTGGGATGATGGAGCCGGGACAACAGCGCTACCTCGTCGGCGAACCGACGGGCAAACTCTTCGTGCTGATCGGTGTCGGATACTTGGCCCCGCGACTGCAACCGCTTGACCGCCACAAGACGTCCCCCCGCCCATGCCAGATCGACGGTGCCAAACCGCCCCCGCCCCAGTTCCTTCAGCAGCACGTGCCGGGGGCCGAAGCGCCGGGGGAAGGGTCCGGAATCGTCGATGACGTCATCAGATTCTGCAGGCTGATTCGTGGACGGGTTCAATCCTGGCCCCGCTGTCGCGGACGGCTTGTCGGGGGCCGAACGCGGTTTACGACCCGGGCTGGGCCAACCTGAATAGGGGCACGATCGCCGCCATAATAGTCAGCCCACTGAACCTGGCGGCGGGGTGATGCAAAACGAATCAACTCCCGTCCCAGCGCGTGTGGCGACGCCAGCCCTGTGGCTGACCGCCCTGCCAACGCGGCCTTGACAAGGTCACCCAAATCCCCTGGTACGACATCGCCCCCGGCCCCCAAGGCCTTGCCGGTCAACGCTTGATGCAGGACCGCGCCCAAGGCCACCACATCATCACGTGCATCGGTCTTCACATCGCCTGATCCCGTTCCGAAATCCCTGATCTTGGGCTGCAATTCGCCTCCGGGCACACGCGACAAAACGATGCTGCGGACGCCAAGGCATCCATGCACCACGCCTACCTCATGAACCGCGAACACCCCCGCGCAGGCCGCCAGCAGGATGTCCGCGACGTCCGCAGACAACAGCCCCACAGGCGCATGCGACAGAAGATCCCCCAGAGTGTCCCCGCGCAACAGTTCCCCCGCCACAAAGGCCACCCCATCAACGATTCCCACGTCCGTCACCCGCGCGACGTGAGGATGATCAACCCGTGCCACCGCTTCGGATGCGGCCAAAAACCGGTCAATTTCGGCAGGACGTTCGATCGCTACCAATTCAAGCGCGACGGGTCGTCCGATGCCGATATGGACGGCCTCGTAAACCGCCCCCCGGGCACCCGCACCCATCGGGCGCAACACGCGGTATCCACCGAATTCGGCCCCCGCAACCAATGCCGATGCCGCTGGTCCTGGTGGCCCTTTCCCCTCCCCCGCCTGCATTACCCGCGCACAAGCTTTCGGTACTTCAGACGTTTCGGCGTGGCCGCTTCTGATCCCAGACGGCGGCGGCGATCCACTTCGTAGTCCTGGTAGTTGCCTTCGAACCACACAACTTGGCTGTCGCCTTCAAACGCCAACATATGGGTTGCGACACGGTCTAAAAACCACCTGTCGTGGCTGATAACCAACACACAGCCCGCAAACTGAAGCACGGCTTCCTCCAGCGCCCGCAACGTGTCCACGTCCAAATCGTTGGTCGGTTCGTCCAACAACAACACGTTGCCCCCGGCACGCAAGACCTTTGCCAGATTCACCCGGTTCCGTTCCCCCCCGGATAGGTTGCCAACCAATTTCTGTTGATCGGGTCCCCTGAACCCGAACCCCGACACGTACGCACGGGTCGGCACCTTGCGCTTTCCGATCTCCAGAAATTCCGCCTGTTGCGCGATTTCGTCGTAAACGGTTTTTTTCCCGTCTAATGAATCGCGCGACTGATCAACATGGGCCAGTTTCACCGTGTCGCCTATCCGCATCTCGCCGCCATCCGGTTTTTCTTGTCCCGTCAGCATCCGGAACAGCGTGGTCTTGCCGGCTCCGTTGCCGCCGATGATGCCAACGATGGCACCCTTGGGAATTGTGAAAGTCAGATTTTCAAACAACAATCGATCGCCATAGGCTTTCTTCAGCGCCTTGGCCTCGAACACCAGATCGCCCAGGCGCGGCCCCGGGGGAATGGCGATATCGACCGCATCGACCTTTTCCTTGCTGTCTTGGTTCAGCATTTCCTCATAGGCCTGAAGCCGGGCCTTGCTTTTGGCCTGTCGGGCCCGCGGGGACTGCCGCACCCATTCCAGTTCGCGATCCAGGGCCCGCTGTCGCGCGGATTCCTGTTTTTCCTCGGTCTGCAGCCGTTTTTTCTTCTGGTCAAGCCAGGACGAATAGTTCCCTTGCCACGGGATACCTTCCCCGCGATCTAGTTCCAAAATCCACCCAGCCACGTTGTCCAGGAAGTACCTGTCGTGGGTCACCGCCATGATGGTGCCCGGGAATTCGTGAAGGTGGTGTTCCAACCAGGCAACGCTTTCGGCGTCCAGATGGTTGGTCGGTTCGTCCAGCAGCAATAGGTCAGGCTGTTCTAGCAGGGTCCGGCACAGGGCCACCCGGCGCCGTTCGCCGCCCGAAAGAACCGTCACATCCGCATCGGGTGGCGGACAGCGCAGGGCCTCCATCGCAATTTCCAACTTCCGATCCAAATCCCATCCCCCCGCCGCATCAATGGCGTCTTGCAGCTTGCCCTGTTCTTCGATCAATTTATCCATCTTCTCGGGTGCCACATCCGCAAAGGAATTCGAAACGTCTTCGAATCGTTTCAACAGATCTTTAATCGGGCGCACGCCGTCCTCGACGTTTTGCAGAACGTTCTTTTTTGGGTCAAGGACTGGCTCTTGCGGCAAATACCCAATGCGGGTTCCATCGGCCGCCTTCGCTTCACCAAAAAAATCCTTGTCCAGGCCCGCCATGATCCGCAACAGCGTTGATTTCCCGGATCCGTTGGACCCAAGGACGCCGATTTTCGCGCCGGGATAAAACGATAGGTAGATGTTCTTCAGAACTTCCTTACCGGGAGGGTGGACCCGCCGGAGGTTCTGCATCGTGTAGATATATTGGTGCGCCATGGGGCGCGCAGTTTAGCGCACCTAACGTCCGGCCACGAGGGCCAGATATCGATCAAGCGTCGCTTCCAACCCCGCGTCCAAAGATTCGCACACCACCGCGTGCCCGATGGAAACCTCGGCAACTCCCGGCACAGCCCGCAAAAACGGGCCCAGATTCTGTTGATCCAGGTCATGCCCCGCATTGACGCCCAGCCCACAGGCTATCGCCCGCGAAGCCGCAGCGGCGAACCTAACCAGGACGGCATTTTGGGTTGGCGTGGCAAACGCCCGTGCGTAGGGTTCGGTATAAAGTTCAATGCGATC
The DNA here is from genome assembly GCA_043754455.1 of Myxococcales bacterium. GTDB lineage: Bacteria > Myxococcota_A > Polyangia > Fen-1088 > Fen-1088 > JAYUUT01. The sequence goes on along the minus strand of JAYUUT010000418.1, from coordinate 13,101 downwards.
GACCCCCGTCTGCGCCGCCGCCTGCACCTGGTCAAGATCTGCATCCAGGAAGACACTGACGCGGATTCCGCTGGATTTCAGACGCTGCACCACGGTTTTCAGGCGCCCATCGTCCCCCACCACATCCCATCCATGATCCGACGTCAATTGTGTCGCGCCATCCGGGACCAGGGTCACCTGCTGGGGCCGGGCCTTGAGAACCAGATGCAAAAACGCGTCCACCGGGTTTCCTTCAACATTCAGTTCAACCTCCGGGTGCGCCGCTAGCAGCCCCGCCAGGTCGAAAACATCGCTGTATCTTGCGTGCCGTTGATCGGGTCGCGGATGAACGGTTATCCCGTGTACCCCCCTGGCCACACAGCGCGCCGCGACCGAAACCACGTCAGGCCTATTGCCCCCGCGCGAATTTCTCAGCAGCGCGAACTTGTTCAGGTTGATCGAAAACTTGGTACTCACGGGGCCTAAATTTCAAGCCCCGCGGCCCGGGCGGCCTCGTGAGCCGCCGCCACAAACCGCCGCACCTTTTCCAGATCCTTTTGGCCCGGCGTGGTTTCCACCCCGGAAGCCACATCGACCCCGTCGGGCCGAACCGTCGCGATAGCTTCTGCCACGTTCTCGGGGGTCAAACCACCGGCCAACAAGAAGGGCCGCCGTGCCTGGCGCGCAATCAGATCCCAAGGCGCCGTGACCCCACTGCCCCCGTAAGTTTCCGTATGCGCGTCGTAGATGAAAAGGCCGGGCTCCCAAATCAGGGACTCCTTCATGGACGCTTCGTCAAACACGCGAATCGCACGCGCGATCCTTTTGGAAGCAATTTCGGTCCAGCTTCCGGCCTTTTCGTCGCCATGCAGTTGCACCATATCCAGGCCCAGTTCCGCCAGGGTTTCGGTCACGACCAGCGGGTGGGCGTTGACAAAGACGCCGATCCGCAAGACCCCCTTTGGCACTTCGGCCATGATCTCACGCGCTGTGGAATCTTCGACGAATCGTTTTGATCCCCGCCAGAAGTTCAATCCGACCGCCGTCGCGCCTTCCTTAACGACCATCGCCGCGTCCTTGGGGGACGTGATACCGCAAAACTTGATGTGGAACTTCATGCGTCTGCCAGCAGGCGGTGCAGAGCCTCGCCCGGATCGGGTTGTCGCATCAAGCTTTCTCCCACCAAAATGGCATCAATTCCTGCGGTACGCACTGTCTTGACATCGGCAGCTACCTTAAGCCCCGATTCGGCTACTACCACACGACCCGCCGGAATGTCGACCCGAAGCCGGGTGCACAGGGTCGTATCCACATCAAAGGTCTTCAAATTGCGGTTGTTGATCCCAATGATCCGCGCCGAAAGCGCCACCGCGCGTCGAACCTCAGCCGCGTCATGCGCCTCGACCAGAACGTCTAGGCCCCAGCGTCCGGCCTCAGCCGTAAGCGCCGACACCTCCGCATCACTTAGGGCAGACATGATCAGCAGGACAGCATCGGCACCAGCGGCTCGGGCTTCCACGATTTGATAACGGTCGACGATAAAATCCTTCCGCAAAACTGGCAGTTGGGTGGCGGCCCGCGCGGCCCGCAGATCCGCCAGGCTTCCACCGAAAAACGGCCCGTCGGTCAGAATCGACAGCGCCGCGGCGCCCCCCGCTTCGTATTTCCGCGCGACATCAGCCGGGTCAGCCGCCTCCCGTATCCACCCAGCCGACGGCGACCGGCGTTTGAATTCTGCGATGCAGGCGATGGGTTTACGTTGCAGGGCCGACCAAAAATCCCGCGGGGCGGGCGCGCTGCGGGCCAACCCTTCCAAACGATCGAGGGGCATGGCGGCCCGGGCCGCGGCGACGGTCTGACGGGTTTGAACCAAAATCTCATCAAGAATCATGGGGTGGTATTCGGGGCTTTTGACAAAACACGCAGACGTTCCAGGACCTCAAAGGCCCGTTTAGAATCCAGCGCCGCCACGGCTGCCGCTGCGCCCGCTTTCCAATCGGCAGCCATCCCCACAACATAAAGCCCCGCGGCCGCGGTCATGACGGCTGTGAGACGAACCGCGGCTGGAACGCCTGGAGCCCCTTGCAACGTGTCCCGCAAAATCCTCGCGTTTAGCGCTGGTTCCCCGCCGCGTAGCCCCGCAGGATCGCTGTCAGGCAAGCCGAAATCGGACGGCGTTAAATCGAAGGTCTTCACCTGTCCGTCGGCGGTCAGTTCCGCCACGTGGGTTTTTCCAGTTGGTGCAAATTCATCCAAACCACCAGCCCCGTGAACAACCAGCGCCCGTTTTGATCCCAGCGCCTCGTGAGCCTTCGCCAAAAATTCACAACGGCTAGCGGAAAACACACCATTGACATGAAAGCGGGCCCCGGCCGGGTTGGTCAAAGGTCCGAGCAGATTGAAGAGCGTGCGGAACCCAATTTCCCGCCTGGGGCCGACCGCGTGTTTGGTGGCCGCGTGGTAGGCAGGCGCAAACATGAAACACAGTCCTTCTTGCTGTAGACAGCGCGCCGCCACATCAGGCGTAGGCGCCGGGTCCAGCCCCAAGGCCTCAATCACGTCATGGCCCCCCGTTCGCGACGACATCGCCCGGTTGCCATGTTTGGCCACCTTGACCCCGCACGCGGCCAGAATAAACGACGCCAACGTCGACACGTTGACGCTGCCTGATCCATCACCACCCGTGCCACAGGTGTCCAGCAACACCGGCGCCGAAACGTCCACCCGGCGCATCCGCTGGCGCATGGCCTGTGCCGCGCCAACCACTTCGTCCACGGTTTCGCCCTTCATCCGCAAGGCCGTTAACAGGGCCCCCACCTGTGCGGGGGTCGCCTGCCCGTCCATGATCTGTCCCACCACAGTCGCCATTTCGGCGGCGGTCAAATCGCGACGATCGACCAGCGCGGATAACGCCTGTTTGATGTCGATCCCGCCCTCAGCTTCGGTCATGGGTTGATTCCCTGGTTTATGAAGTTCCGCAAGATGTCCTTCCCATTTATGGTCAGGAACGATTCGGGATGAAACTGAACCCCCCACACCGGCAGGGTTTTGTGCCGAAGGCCCATGATTTCCTCGTCCCAGGTTTTCGCCGTCACTTCCAGACAGTCGGGCAAGGTCGTCCGCTGCACCACCAACGAATGGTATCGGGTCGCCTCAAACGGATTCGGCAGTCCGGTGAACAGGCCCGTTTCGTTGTGAAAAATCCGCGATGTCTTGCCGTGGACAACCTGCTGCGCCCGAATGACCTTGCCGCCGAAGGCCTGGCCTATCGATTGATGGCCCAGGCACACCCCCAGAATCGGGATCTTCCCCGCCAGGTCGGATATCACCGCCAACGACACGCCGGCTTCGTTCGGGGTACAGGGGCCAGGGGAAATCACAATCCGTTCAGGTGCCAGCGCCGCAATTTGCGGCACTGTTAGTTCATCGTTCCGCACCACCTTCACGGTCTGGCCCAATTCAGCCAGATACTGGACCAGGTTGTAGGTGAAAGAATCGTAGTTATCGATGACCAGCAACATGGTTAACCCACCGCCAAAGGGGGGGTCTGCCCCGTACGCGCGGTTTCCACGGCCACCATCACGGCGCGCGCCTTGCTGACACATTCCTGGTATTCGTCAGCAGGCTTGCTATCGGCCACAAGCCCCGCCCCCGCCTGCACGTAAATCGTGTCGCCCTTGGTGACAAGCGTGCGAATCGCAATCGCCAGATCGGCATTTCCGGAATAGGACAGGTATCCGACCGCGCCGCCATAAATTCCGCGGCGTGACGGTTCCAGGGCCTCGATGATCTGCATCGCGCGGATCTTCGGCGCCCCCGACAACGTCCCCGCAGGAAAGGCCGCCTGGATGACATCGATAGCGTTTTTCCCGTCGGCTAGTTGTCCGCTGACATTCGACACGATGTGCATGACGTGGGAATAACGTTCGATAACCATGGATTCGTCCAACCGCACGGATCCGGGCGTGGAAACCCGGCCCACGTCATTCCGCCCCAGGTCGATCAGCATGACGTGTTCGGCCCGCTCTTTTTCATCGGCCTTCAGTTCGGCCTCCATCGCGGCATCTTCGTTTGCGGTGGCCCCACGACGACGTGTGCCCGCGATAGGCCGCACTTCGAGCCGTTGACCGTCTAGGCGCACCATGACCTCGGGGGATGCGCCGGTCACAACGGCCTCGGGAAATTCCAGATGGAACATATAAGGCGATGGGTTCATCACCCGCAGGGCCCGGTAGACATCGAAAGGGTCGAGGCCCAGACGGGGCATTTCAAACCTTTGCGACAACACCACCTGAAACGCGTCGCCCGCCTTGATGAATTCCTGCACCCGCAGCACATCCGCCTCGTAGGCGGCCCGGCCCGTGCGCGACACCGGTTCGGTCCCCATCGCCCCCGCCCCGCCCGATACTTCCAAAGGACGCAGCCCCGGCCCCGGTTTTTGCAAGGTGTCGATCACCTGATCGACCCGCGCACAGGCGTCATCGTACGCCCGATCAGGATCCCCCACGGCCACGTCCACAGCGGCCACCACCTTGATGGTGCCGCGCAGGTTGTCGAACACGACCACCGTATCGGTTAGTGCAAAACACGCGTCGGGGAGATCCAGTTCATCCGGCTTGGAGGACGGCAAGCGTTCGAACCAACGGGCGGCGTCGTACGCCAGCCATCCCACCGCCCCGCCGAAAAACCGGGGCAACCCCGGCGGAACCGCAGTCGTAAAAGGCGCCATCAACCGCCCCAATTCCGCCAGCGGATTGGCGACACGCCTGCTTTCCTTCACCACGAATCCGTCACCTTCGGGGCGCAGGATCTCGACCAGATCGCCCTTGGCACGAAACACTTCGCGGGGCCGCACCCCTGCAAAACTGTAGGACGCCCATTTTTCGCCGCCCACCACGCTTTCCAGCAGAAAAGAATACGGCCCCCGCCCCAGGCGCGCATAAGCCGAAACCGGGGTGTGCGAATCCGCCAAAACCTCCCGGTACACGAAACACAGCCGCCCCTTCCTGGCCAGATCCAGGAAGCCGCGGCGGTCGGGGACAAAATTGGCCATGAAGGGCGGGTACCTTAACGCGTCTTTCGGCAGCGCGCGAGGCTCAGACCCTACGGAAAGGTCCCGGGCGGTCGCTAATCCAAAATTTTCCCGCCCAACTGCCTGACCACCTCGTCGAAGACGGCGCTTTCGATGGCTTCACGAACGTTCGTTTCTATTTCGGCATACCGCAACGACACCCGCGAGGACCCATGTTCTGTATGTGATGAGATCACCACGGCCCATCCGGTCACCGGCTCGGCGGCCCGCGACAGTTTGAAGGAAAATCGCGCCCGGGTGGCGTCGGGTTGGGCATGAGGGACCATGACCGACAGGCCCCCTGAACTAAAGTCCTGGGTCAATCCGCTGACAGGGCCCGAGGGAAACTCCAGCTCGACTTTCATGGCGCGCAACACCCGAAGGGCCTGCCGGGGGCGTTCACCAGGTTTCAGGGTCAACCGCTGGGCGGCCAGCAGGGCGGTCGCCAACTGGTCGCGGGCATCAAGATACGCGGGTTTGGCCGCTGCATCCAGTTGGCCGACCCGCGCCTTGTTGTGCAGGTCACAAAATCCGACGAGCCAGTCCTTCAGGGTTGGGGCGGTGGTGGTCACGATGGGAACACCATCGACATTACCTGTGTCAAACATTACATGAATAAAACAGAGAATACAGCCCGCCTTGTCTGTAGGACTTGGTACGCGGATGTAGCAAACCCGCGCCCTAGTCCCCGCATCTACGCTAAACCCCTACCACTATTTAGGAATTTACAGACGCACCGCCCCGCTATACGCTATCGGAAGGCTTTCTATGCGACGACGAACGAGATCCTTAAGAGGAAAAACGACAATGACTAAGTTTGGATTTGGGGTCCTGGTGGGCTTGGTTTCCCTTTGTACCCAGATGGGGCTGGTCCGCCCCGCGGCCGCCCAGGCGGTGAAGCCACGGTTTGTGCTGATCTTGGATACGTCGTCGTCGATGGTCGAAGACAATGCTGGCGTTGGAACCAAGGGCGACGGTTCTCCTGGTTTCCAGGGCTGCGACACTACGGGCAACAACGCCCAGGACGACAGCCGGTTGTTTCAGGCCAAGGCCGCTGTCGATGACACCATCGCTTCTTTCGGCGCGGCCGAGTTTGCATTCGGACGTTTTCGCGGCATCGATCTGGGACAGGCCTGCACGATGGATGATCAGTGCCCGACCATCGTCGGGCGGTCCCCGACCACCATTAAATGCGTCGGCGGCCAATGTGTCTACCCCGCCCCTTTTTATGGCGGCTGCACCGATGGGGCGGCGGGTTGCAGGGGCTGTGGCAAGAACACGAAATTCGCGTCGACCTCATGCAACGGAAGTGCCTGCCGATACAGCGCCGGGTGTAAGGCTGGACAGGTGCTGGTGCCATTTCCAACAGGCGTGTCCAACTACCCCCTGATTCACGCGTGGGTCGATGGCATCGAGGGACCGGGGAATCCCGAAATCCGCAGTGACTACGGCACCCCTTTGGAAAGCTCGCTGGATTCGGCGCGGGAATGGCTGACGGTCGCTGCAAGCGACGTCGGCCCCGCCAACACAGGGGGCGTCATCGCCGCCGATCCGAAAGGCAAATGCCGCAGCTACAACGTCATCCTGCTGACCGACGGCGAAGAGTCCTGCGGGGGAAGTCCGGAAGTGGCGGCACGGGCGCTACGCCAGACCTGTACAAACGGCGGCGTCTGGGACAACACAGATTCGCGTTGTGAGATAAACGGGGCGACCAAAGGAACCCAGTCTGTCACCGTCTACGTCATTGGATTTAGCGTCACGGGCACTGACCAGATCAGCCTGAACCTGATCGCCCAAAACGGCGGTTCGCCCGTGCGTGTCGTCGGTGGCACGAATCAGTATGCGTATTTCGCAAACAACCGCGTTGAACTGACGGCGGCGCTGGCCGACATCGTGTCGCAGTCCTTGCCCAAGCCCAGTTGCGATTGCGATCCGACCTGCGACGGGGACGAGAAGTTGAACTTCCCCAACAAGGGTGACACCTGTCATGCCATCGACACCACCACCGGACGCGAGGCGTTGGGGCGTTGCCGCCGCAAGGGCGCGTTTGCCTGCACGGTGGACGGCGCTGGGACATCATGTGCGACGGCCGACACCTGCCCGTCGATGGCTTTGGTCCCAGGGACACCCATGACCGAAGTTTGCGGCGCGGCCCCGGGGTGTTTGGCCCCGACGCTGGAAGACTGCCTGGATGACAACTGCGACGGCCGCATCGACGAGGGGCTGAACTGCACCTGCGCACAACGTATTGAAATCTGCAACGGCAAGGACGACAACTGCAACATGATGATCGACGAGGCCATTCCGTCGGTCCCCTGCGGCCTGGACATGGTCGGTATCTGCAAGGCGGGCGCGACCGCCTGCGAAATGGGCAAAACCGTCTGCAAAGGCGCCATCGAACCCACGGCAGAAACCTGCGACAACCGCGACGAAAACTGCAACGGCATCGTCGACGACGTGGCACCGCAGGCGTGTTTCCCGATGATGATGTTGGGGTGCAGCTACAACCCCACCACCAAGACCTATGAATGTAAAGGCACCTGCCAGGCCGGCCAGCAGGTCTGTATGTCCGGGATGTGGAGCGCCTGCGCCAACGCGGTAACGCCCATTCCGGAAGTCCCCTGCGACAAACGCGACAACAACTGCGACGGCGTCACCGACGAAACCGATCCCACCGCTATGGACAAATGTTTCCCCCCGATGACCGTCGGCTGCGACACCGTTACGGGCAAATGCGAAGGCGAATGCAAACTGGGACAGAAAAAATGTTCAGTCACGGGCAGCATCACCTGCGAGGGCTGGGTGGGCCCCATCCCCGAGCTGTGCAACGGCAAGGATGACGACTGCGATGGCATGATCGACGAAGATTTCAAAGATCCTGCCAAACCGGACGCCCTGGGGAAGGTCTGTGACAACGGCGCGATGTCCGGCTGCAAACGCACGGGGCAATTTGTTTGCCGCCCTGACGGCACCACGACGGTTTGCAGCGCCGGTGGATCCCAGGCAATGGACGAAATTTGTGACGGCATAGACAACAACTGCAACGGCCTTATTGACGAAGGCGTGCTGCCCGGTGTCGGCGTCCCTTGCGGCAGCGCGGTCGGCCAGTGCATGCGCGGTATGAGCATGTGCGAAAAGGGGAAGATCGTATGCAATGACAAGGGCCCATCCGCCGAGGTGTGCGATGGCCTGGACAACGACTGCAACGGTCAGGTCGACGACAAATTGGTGCCGCCCGCCAGCGAATGTCCGCCCCCAGGGCTGCCCCCGGGCAAACCCGTGGTTGGCGAATGTCGGGCGGGTATGTTCGTTTGCGCCCCCGCGTCCGATGGAAAATGGGGATGGCAGTGCCGCGGCGCTGTCGGCCCGCAGACGGAGATCTGCGATGGCAAGGACAACGACTGCGACGGCAAGGCCGACAACGAGGCCATGTGCCCCGGAGCATCAATCTGCATCGACGGAAGCTGCGTCCAGAAATGCAGTACCGAAGAATTTTCGTGTCCTTCGGATCGCATGTGCAAGGACGGGTTGTGCATCCTGCGCCCCTGCGTGGGCGTCAAATGTGATGACGGCCAGTACTGCGACAGCGAAGGCAAATGTGCGGATTTCTGCGCGCGTGTGACCTGCCCGAAGGGATACACCTGCCAGGCGGGTGTATGTACCGACTGCAACACCAACCGCTGTCCAGACGGCCAGTTGTGTCTGGACCATGCCTGCGCTGCAGACCCCTGCACAGGCGTCAACTGCGGAGCCGACGGGTACTGTTCGGCCGGCAAATGCGTAAAACTGTGTTTGGGAGGATGCCCAAACGGTCAAGCCTGCAAGGACGGCGTCTGCGGCGAGAACAAATGTGCGGCCACGGCCTGCGACAACAGCCAGTTCTGCGATACCGCTGACGGCAAATGCAAGGCAAACCTCTGCGGCCTGATTCAGTGCATGACCGGAACCGAATGTGTCGCGGCAACGGGGACCTGTATTTCGGATCCATGCCTAACGACCCGCTGTCTGAGCGGCGATCTGTGCAAAGTCAACGCCAGCACGGGCAAGGCCGATTGCTTCCCCCCCGGTGGGCGTGACAGCAACCGGAAGGTGACCCAGGTTTCCGCCAAGGGCGGAGGCGTGGCCTCTTGTGAGTGTCGTTTGGGCGCGGGTGGGACCGGGTCGACCGGATTGGCCGGGGGCTGGATGCTGGCGTTGGTCGGCCTGGCATTGGCGGTTCGTCGTCGCCGTTCATGAACCCGACGCAACACAAGGATCTACAGGTTATGAATTCCATGAAAAATATTTTCGTTCTTTCGTTCGTGGTGATGGGCCTAACGGCGTGCCAGGCACGCAGCCAGCCGGTGTTGCAGGAAACCGACGGTGGGTTTGGCGCGCGCGGCCCTGGTGGCCCCGGCGCAGGTGGTTCATTCGTGTTAGGTGGCCCGGGCGGCAAACGAGGTGACGGGGGACCATCGGGCGGCCCCGGCAGCCAGGGCGGTACGGGACAGCCCGGTGGGACTGGCGGCGCGGGTGGTTCGGGTATGGTCGCCCCGGGTTGTGTAAAGACCTCCGAAGTTTGCGACGGCAAGGACAACGATTGTGACGGGGTGGCCGATAACGGCTACGACCTGAAGACCGACGTCATCAATTGCGGCCGATGCGGCACCGTATGTAGTTTCCCGCGCGGCACCGCAACCTGCGAAGACGGAACCTGCAAGTTGACCATGTGTATGGCAGGGTTCCTCGACACCGACGGCAAGCCTGAAAACGGCTGTGAATGTACGAAGTCGAACGGATCAGTCGAGCTGTGTGATGGGGCGGACAATAATTGTGACGGCAAGATTGACGAAGGGTTTGATTTGCAGACCGACACGAAGAACTGCGGTGCGTGCAACAAGATCTGCGAATTCTCCGGGGCCGCCACCACCTGCAAGGCGGGAAGCTGCGCCATGGGGGCCTGCCTGGCGGGTCGACTGGACATCAACAAAGATCCAAAAGACGGCTGCGAATACCTGTGTACAGCCGATGGCGTCGAAGTGTGCGATGGCAAGGACAATGACTGCAACGGGATGATTGATGATGCCCCATCGGATGCCGGGAAACTTTGTGGCGGCATGGTGGGAGGCGTCGGGGAATGCGGACAGGGGATGATGATGTGTATCAGGGGCCAGCTTCTGTGTAGCGGCGCAGGAAGCCCCGGACGAGAAATCTGCGACGGTAAGGACAACGATTGCGACGGCATGACCGACGAAGAAGACCCACTTTTAGGGGCAAAATGTTTCCCCGTCGGAACCCCGGGCTGCAACGTGGCGACGGGGGCCTGCATGGGGCCCTGCAAGCTGGGGATCTGGGCGTGCAGCGTGGGTAAATTGAACTGTGCCGGATCGGTCTCACCCACCACGGAAATCTGCGACGACAAGGACAACGATTGCGACGGCGCGATCGATGAAGATTTCGACAAGAAGGCCGACCCGCGCACCTGTGGAACCTGCGCCATCACGTGCAAATACGACAACGCGGTGCCGTTTTGCCGGACAGGGTCTTGCGTTCGCGGCCCGTGCCAAGCCGGTTTTGTGGATCTGGACGGCCTGCCGGCAAATGGCTGCGAATATGCGTGTGTCCCGTCGGGCCTCGAACTTTGCGACGGCAAGGACAATGACTGCAATGGGAAAACTGACGGCGCCGATCCGGGGATGGTCCCGTCCCCCAATTTCTGCACCCAGGTTGGCGAATGTGGCAAGGGAACGGGCGGAACCCGTCCGGTCTGCCTGGCAGCGCCTGGGACCACGACGCCCACCTGGTTGTGCAATTACCCGGCGACAGTTGAAACACTGCCAACGGATAACCAATCCGTTGTCGCGGATGAAACCCTCTGTGATGGCAAGGACAACGACTGCGACGGCGCCATCGACGAACACGTGACGGTTCCTGGGGGCGCCATCTTGGGCACGTCGTGCGCTGACAGCGCCGGTCTTGGGGAATGTCAACGCAAGGGAACCTGGAAATGCGCCGCCGATCCGAAGGTCAAGACCGCGATTTGCGACACGGGCGGGCTGACCGTGAAAATACCTGAACACGAAATCTGCGACGGCAAGGACAACGATTGCGATGGCCAGATAGACGAAAGCTGGGACAACCCCGCCGCATCGGCCCTCAGCAAATGCGGGGCCGATGAATGCCGCGGCATCCGCGACGACATCGTTCAGGTGGGATCCGTCTGGGTCTACAAATACGAGGCCAGCCGCGTCGACGCCGACGCCACCAAACAAGGTGGCGCTGATGGGCGTTCCTGTTCACGCAGCGGGGTGATGCCGTGGTCGGTGGTCAATTTCGTCAAGGCCCAGGAGTCATGTCGCAGGTCCGGGATGCGGCTGTGTAGTGCCACCGACTGGACGGCGGCATGCAAGGACGGCCGCGGCGCCTGTTCAGCGAATTATTTCCCCTACGACTGCGCCACGTTTTCAGACAGCACCTGCAACGGCGCTGAACGGAACCTTGCAGTCCCGGAACGGGTCGGCAACGCCGCAAGCTGCAAGACGCCCACCGGAGGGATTTTTGACCTCAGCGGCAACGTAGCCGAATGGACCGACGAGCAGCGCGGAACGACGGCAGGTGGCAAACGCATCTTTGCGGTGCGCGGCGGTTCAATCAGCACCTTCCAACCCGCACTGACCTGCGACAACACAAAACTGTCATTTTCCGAAGACTACGCCTTCATCGACACAGGGTTCCGTTGCTGTTCGTCTTGCCCGGCGGGACAGGCCGAATGTTCGGGCGCCTGTAAGAACCTGGGGACCGATGGGCAAAACTGCGGATCTTGCGGCACCGCGTGCCCCGGGGCCCAGACCTGCAAGAACGGAAAATGCGAATAGACGCCCCCTTCTGAAATTTAAGCAACTTCGTGCCGGGGCCTCCGACAAGGACCGGCATGAACCTTTACAGCGCCTCCGAAACCGCATCTGCCCCGCCCCCGCGTGACCCCGCCTTTGCCAATTTGATTGGTGACAGCGCGGCGTTGCACCTGGCCTGCCACAGGGCTGCGCGCGTCGCGCCCACCCGAACCCCGGTGCTGGTAACCGGCGAAAGCGGCACAGGGAAGGAACTGATGGCGCGGGTTCTACACGATTTGGGTCCCTGTCCGCAGGGGCCCTTCGTCGCCGTCAACTGCGGCGCCCTGCCCCACGAACTGGCCGAAAGCGAACTATTCGGGCATGAACGTGGGTCGTTTACCGGGGCGGCTGGACGACGCACGGGGTGGTTCGAAGAGGCCTCAGGGGGGACGTTGGTCCTTGATGAGGTGGGGGAACTGCCCCCTTCCCTGCAGCCCAAACTGCTGCGGGTCATCGAGACCGGTCACCTGCGGCGTGTGGGGGGCACGGGCGAAATACCGGTAAAAGTGCGGATCGTAGCCCTTACGCTGCGCGATCTGCCCCGCGACTGCCGCGAGGGTGCGTTCCGGGTCGATCTGTTTCATCGGCTTGCGGGGTTTCAGTTGGCAATGCCCCCCTTGCGGGACCGACCAAACGACGTGCCGATTTTGGCCCAGCATTTTTTATACGAACTGCGGGGCGAATTTGGGGCGCGCGAACTTTCACATGCCGCTTTGGCCGTGATGCTGCGGCACGATTGGCCCGGCAACGTCCGCGAACTGCGCAACGCCCTGCGAAGATCGATGGTCCTCAGCGATCGGGTGATTGGCCCCGAACACCTTGAACTGTGCGAGTTCCCTCGGCTGGATGAACCCCCTTGTGCCCAACCATCTCGCGCAGCCGACGCCCCTGCCTGGCCAGCCGGACCGCCGCTTTCAACCGACAGGCTGGCCCAGGACCTTCTGCCCTTGCAGGGACGGCCCTACGTTGAACTGGAAAAGGAAATCCTTGGGTGGGCCCTGGACCGAAACGGCGGTTGCCAAAGGCAAGCAGCCAGGGCTCTTGGGATCTCGCGTTCAACCTTCAGCGATCGCATCCGTCGCCTTGGCGTGATCCGCCGCGACGATCGAACGTCCTAATTATGGTGCGGGTGCGGGTGCGGGTGCGGGTGCGGGTGCGGGTGCGGGTGCGGGTGCGGGT
>JAYUUT010000417.1:0-46615 GCA_043754455.1 Myxococcales bacterium | reverse complement strand
AAGACTTTTCAGATAGCGTCCTTGATGCAGGTCGGAAAATCGCTGGGCATGCAAACGCTGAGTGATTCGATGATGGACTTGGTGAAAAACGACGTGGTCGAAGCTGAAGAGGCCTTCGATCGGGCGCCGCACAAGAAGGAATTCGGGGCCATGTTGTCCCGCGCTGGATACAAAGGCCCCTGGACCGACGAAAAAAACCTGTGATTCAGGCCCCATTGACTAGGGCCGGCGGAAACGGGCTGTCTACAGACCACGCTGCATCCCGCCGATGGAAACGCTGAATGGACGCGGTGGTGGGGACACGAATCCTGCTGGTCGACGACGAACCTCTGGTGCTTGCGGCGCTAGCGGAGGTCGTCCGCATGTTGGGGCACGAGGCAGTGACAGCAGAAGGTGGGAATAACGCGATTGAACGTTTGGCCCACGGTTCGTTTGACCTGTGTTTCACAGATCTTTGTATGCCCCAAACAAACGGCCTCGGCGTGATTGCGGCCGCCCAAGCCCAGGATCCACCTGTGCCCGTGGTGGTGCTCACGGGACGCGCAACGGTAAAAGACGCTATCGCTGCTTTGCGAAGCGGTGCCTGCGATTTTCTGTCCAAACCGTTTCATCCCAGCGCCATCGAAGAAATCATCGCGCGGTTGCTGCAAGATCGGGGGCCGGGTCGCAGCGCGGCGCGCACCCCGCAGGCCGCCTTGATAGGCGAACATCCCGCCATTCGCCTGGTTTTGGAACGTATTGAACAAGTGGCGGACACAGACGCCAGCGTTCTTATCCGCGGAGAAACCGGTACTGGGAAAGAAATCGCTGCGCGACTCATTCACACGTCCAGCTCGCGCCGGGCCCAGCCCTTCGTAGCTGTCAACATGGCGGCTTTGCCAGAATCGCTGGCGGAATCGGAACTGTTCGGGCACACGCGTGGGGCCTTTACCGGCGCTGACCAATCGAGGCGGGGAAAGATTTTGTCGGCACAGGGAGGCACGTTATTTCTGGATGAAGTGGGCGACATCCCCAAGGCGTTGCAAGCGAAGCTGCTTCGTTTCCTGCAAGAACGCCAGATCCAGCCCGTGGGCGGTGCGGCTCCGGTCGACGTGGACGTGCGGCTGATTGCGGCCACACATCGCAATTTGGAAGAAATGGTGCGTGTGGGCGAGTTCAGGGAGGATCTGTTTTATCGGCTGGATGTCATCCCCATTGACATGCCGCCCTTGCGCGAACGGCGCGAAGACGTACCCCTTTTGGCCGAACATTTTCGACGAGAACTGAACGCCCGTATCGGTCGGTCAGTGGCGGGATTTTCCCCTGATGTCCTCATGCGGCTGTGCGCATTTGACTGGCCGGGCAATGTCCGGCAGCTAGAAAACACCATCGAACGGTTGGTGCTGCTGGCTAACAATCGATTCGTAAATGTGGACGACCTTCCCCCTAGCCTGCGGGGCGATGTGGTCGATGAAAATGTTGGCCTTTTGGATTTGCCACCGTCTGGGGTTGACCTGCGGTCGCTGCTAACGCAGCTGGAAGACAGGTTCATTTCCCAAGCCCTGCAAAGGACCGGGGGAAACAAGAACCGCGCGGCCGAATTGCTGGGAATGAACCGAACGACCCTGGTAGAGAAGCTTCGTAGGCGCAGCGTGGCGTGAAGATTCGCGGGGTCGTCACAGGGTTCGACCGTCAACCAACTGACATCGTCAAGTGCCCGTGATCGTCAGACAGGTGACGGTATTGGGCGTAGGAGTGAATGTCGCACCCAAGGTATTTCGCATAGTTCCCGTGTTCGTGAAATAATCCACGACTGGCACGATGCCTGCTGACAATCCCAACATGGGCCTACAAGCGAGAGCGACTATGGCGAAGTCTACCCCGGCTAAATCAAGTCAGGTCAAATCAAGAAAACCTGCGAAGGCGGCGCGCAAGCTGTCGGCCAAACAGGTGGCGGCAAAACGGCGGGAATACGCTGAAAAGTATTACCCGTATATCGAGAAAGTGGCGCGTCGTCTGGCAAGACGATTGCCGTCGCATGTGGAAATCGACGATTTGGTTTCCGCAGGCGTCATCGGGTTGATGGAGGCTGCGGATAGGTTCGACCCCACCAAAGCTGACCGTTTCGAGTCATTTGCCGAATTTCGCATCCGCGGCGCCATGCTGGACGATTTGCGGGCACGAGACACCCTGTCGCGGGACATGCGGCGATTGTCGAACGAACTGCGTGAAGCCACGCGGAAGCTGGAATCCCAGCTAGGGCGTACGCCCGACCAGGAAGAGCTGGCGCGTTCTTTGGGAGTTGGCGTGGACGAGTTGTACGTAAAGCAGCAGAAACTGTCTGGGTCGTCCGTGGTGGGTATCGACGACGCCGGGCCCGACTTCCTCGAGCGCACGGGAGACGAAAACTCGCCAGATCCCTTCGAACTGACATCCCACCGCGAAACCATCGCGCATTTGGTGGGTGGCATTGATGATTTGCCGGAGAAAATGCAGCAAGTGCTTTCGCTTTACTACATCGAGAATTTGAACCTGAAGGAAATTGGGATCGTCCTAGGGGTCACAGAATCACGGGTGTGCCAGATTCACGGGGAGGCAACGCGCCGCTTGCGCGAATCGCTCACGGATCTGGTCGAAGCCGCCTGAGGAAAAACTCCAACAATAATCACTGGGTACGTTGATTCGTTCAGAGGTTTATAGATAGTGACGATTTTCGGCTTAAGGTTCAGGCAACGGAGGACGATGTTAAAGTCATGATGTCCACAAACCGGACCCAAAAAGGTAAAGTCACCAATAAACGGGAGGCCCCTGGCGCTTCGCATTCGGGCGAAGAGATAGCCCAGGCCGCACGGGTAGAAGAGCTGCGGCAGATGGTTTCTGCTGGTCGCTATCAGGTCGAGCCAAACAAGCTCGCCTTGCGCATTTTGACCCGCGCCCTTCGACAACCTGAATAGCAACGGCTGGGCGGTCTCTCGGGACCGTCAAGGTTTTGGCGCTGCGAGCAGCAGGGCCCGCTCGGTCGGATCAAGTTCGGCCGTTCGGACCAGCGCCACCCGCACGGGCGAAGCGCTGGCGCTCGCGTAGCCAAGAACCGCGCCATTCCGGTCGGACACAACGAGACGTCCGCCGCCAGGGTAGACCCGGGCTCTTAGGATTCCGGCGGGATCATGTGCCACAGCGCCCTCGGCTGTGATGCTGACCCGCCCTCGTGGAATCGCCGACGCGTCGATGAGCCGCCATTGCCCCTTGTCGAGGCGCAGGCGCAGATGGGGCTTGCCCTCGCGGGTCAGGTCAAGACCGACCGCATAACCTCCTGGGGCCGGAACCACGGCCAATGGCCGCCCCGCAGCGTCGCGCGCGTGAAGCCCCCCTCCCGGATCAGCGACGATTTGCCCCTCGTGGCCTTCGGCGTCCGTGAACGCGTACCCGTCAGCTTGGCGACGCATGGTGAAGGTTACGGTGCCCGTCGCATCGCGGATCTCAAGCAATTCCTGCGAACGGCTCTGCCCCCCGTCTTCGCGGCGCAGGCAGGCCATTGCCCCCAAGCCCAGCAGGACAAGGACACAGGCCGCCTTCACCGCGGGCCACCTATTCTTCAGCGTCTGCAATCTCGACCCGGTTGCGCCCCTGGGCTTTGGCCCGATACATCGCGGCATCAGCCAAGCGCAAGAAGACATTGCCACGCCGCCGCTGATTGCCGCCCGGCGCCAGGTGATCTCGGTAGGAAGCCACGCCAACGGACGCACGCACCCCTGGCAACATTTGGGCGGGCTGGCCGGGTTCGGAATCAGAATCGAACAAGGTCGCCTCAGCAATCACCCGTCGCAGATGTTCAGCCGTCTGAACCGCGCGCGCCAGGTTGGTGTTCGGCAGAACCCCGACGAACTCGTCACCTCCGTATCGGGCCAGTATCGCAGCCGGAGGGGCATTTTCAGTCAACAAACGCGCGACCTCGCGCAAAGTCCAACTGCCCGCCATGTGGCCGAACCTGTCGTTGACCAACTTAAAATTATCGAGGTCCAGAAACACCATCGACAGTTCGGTGCCCTCACGGTCGGCACGGGCAATTTCGTCGTGCAACCGCGCGTGAAAATACCGGCTGTTGAAAAGCCCCGTCAGGTGATCAAGGCGGGCCTGCGCGCGCGCCCGAATCGCATCCAGCGCGTTCTGGATGGACGACGACATATACGCGGCAAAAATGCGCAAAAGTTCGCTGTCACGGGCGCTGTACGGTCCCCCAGAGCGCCGGTTGGCCAGCACCAACGCACCACAAATGGATTCCCCCAAAATCACTGGCACGCCAATGATGGATTCGACGGGGGCCCCTGTGGGCCGCGGCGGAATGTTGACCAGCAAAGGATCCGCGGGGTCCAAGGTGTCCGTGCGATCCGCACGACCAGTCCGGTAAACCCCGCCGACAAAACCCTGATCTGAGGGGATGCGTTTGCCCAAAAGCGAGCCCGAGCCGGGCCCATAGGCCCCGATGAAGGTGAGACGCGGGGTGCGCACACCCGAAAGTTTCATGCGCGGGTCGTCCAGAAGAATGCCACCTGATTCAGACGGGACGAAATCGTTGGCGCGTTCAAGAATCTCCCGCAGGGCGCTGTCCAGGCGGACATCCCAACGTTCGGTGTCTTGATCCCGGCGAACCCTTACGAAAAAACGACTGATTTCATCGGAAGAAACCGTGACAATGGGTCCCGGGGACACAGGCGGGTTCGGTACGGAATTGTCATCGCTGCGGGACGATTCGGGTACCGCGCCGACCTGCGCTGTCCGCGGGAAAAGTGGAACTCCCAACGTAGGGGTCGGTGTATCGTCGCGGTGGTCGCTCACGTGGGCCATAGGGTACCCCGGGGCGGAACTGAGGGCCACTTGGGAGCACGGAGACGATCGAGTTTGTTGACGCCCCCCTTTAGCGAGCCCATGACAGTAAGGGGCACGCGTGGTTCGCAAACGATCACTATTCCGTTCGTTCCTCCGGGTGGCCGGTGCCACAGCCTTGGGCTCGATGCTCGTCGGCGCCTTTCTGGGATACCGCGTCTTTCGAGGGTTCGAGTCAGATTTGCCGAACAATTTGGACGTCGTCACTGATTATCGCCCTCTGCGGGCCAGCCTGATCATGTCAAAAGACGGGGAAGTCATCGGGGAGTTTTTTGTCGAAAAACGAGTCCTCGTGCCGCTGGAAAAAATCCCGAAGGTGGTTCGTCAGGCGTTTGTGGCGGCTGAAGACAATCGATTCTACCAACATGGCGGCGTCGACTACCTGGGCATTGCCCGCGCCGGGTGGGCGAATTTTCGGGCGGGCCGCGTCGTGCAAGGTGGGTCCTCCATTACCCAGCAGGTTGCGAAACTTCTGCTTTTAGGCAGAGAGCGGTCCTTCACCCGCAAGATTCGCGAAGCGATGCTGGCGTGGCGGATCGAACAGCGGCTGCCCAAGGACAAGATTCTTGGGATCTATCTGAACCACGTTTACCTGGGCTACGGTGCGTATGGCGTCGCAGCCGCCGCAGCGGCCTATTTCGGCAAAGATGTGGTGGATCTGACGGCCGCCGAGGCGGCGATGCTGGCCGCAATGCCCAAGGCTCCAGGAGAAATCACCCCCTTTCGGGACTTTCCCAGGGCTCAGGCGCGTCAGCATTATGTGCTTGATCAGATGCGCGATCTGGCCTTCCTGTCGGTGGCACAAACGAACACCGCCAAACAGGAGCCTTTGGTCCTCGTGGCGGACCGGCGGACGCTGACCAACGTTGCGGCCCCCCATTTTGTCGAAACGGTGCGCAAGTACATCGCGGAGCACTATGGCGACGAGGACTTGCTGGAAAAAGGGTTGCGCGTCCACACCACCTTGAATATGCGCATGCAGCGGGCGGCGGAGGCCGCCGTACGCCGCGGCTTAGAGGATTTGGGGCGAAAGTTGGGATTTTCAGGCCCCCTTTCCCGATTGAATCCTGAGGATCGGAGGCGACTGACCACGGGGCGTCCGCGACCCATTGGCCCGCTCGGTTTTTCTCTGGGGGACGACGCCGAACAGACAGGCGCGCTACTGGGCCTTCCTGAGCCGCCCACCCTTGTGGTCGATGCCACCCATCCGGGCGTGGCCGTCAACGACGCGATGGCAAAATACTATGCTGGCGAGGCATGGGCGATTCGGCGCAAGGCCTTGGGAAAGTCGCCCGCAAAGGGCAAAGTGGCCGACCTTGGACAATTGTTTCCCACCGATCCGGACACCGTCTACGCGGCCGTCGTGACGGGTTTGGGCAAGAACGTCACGGTCGCTTCCGGGGGCCTTGTGGTTCGGTTGGACGCCGCTGATGAGACGCGACTTCTGGCGTGGAAGGATCAAAATGGCGAGCACATCGGCATCGGGGACGTGTTGCCTGTTCATTTTCGGATCCCGCCGCCTGTAACCGGGCGAACGATTCCGCCCACTGCGATCCTGGCCCGGGCGCCATCGGTCGAAGGTGCCTTGGTGGCCCTCGAACCCGAAACCGGACATCTTTTGGCCATGGTCGGCGGCTACGATCCGGCCAAGAGCCATTTCAACCGCGCCCGCCAATCGCGGCGCCAGATTGGATCGGCCATCAAGCCCTTCGTTTATGCGGCCGCCATTGATCGAGGCATGACACCTTTGACCATCAAATGGGACGCGCCTGTGAAGTTCAAGACCGCGTCCGGTATCTGGGCGCCCCACAACTACAAACCTGAATATTTGGGGCCCTTGACGTTGCGAACCGCGCTGGCAAAAAGTATCAATACGATTGCGGCCCAGTTGGTTGCACAACTGGGCGTCGATGCGGTCATTGATGTTATGCGCGCGCTGGGCATCACTTCAAAACTGCCACATTCGTTGTCGCTGTCCCTGGGAACCCCTGATTTAGGCGTAGAAGAAGTTGCCTACGCATTGGCTGCCTTTCCCGCCGGGGGTCGCAAAGTGAATCCCATTTCGATCCTGACCATCATCGACGCCGAGGGACGCATCCTAGAAGACCATACCCAGGAACGCCCGCATGACCAGCGTCTGTCGCCCGAGACGGCCTACCTGATCACCGACATGATGAAGGGGGTGGTTGAGGTTGGTACCGCCAAAAAAGCCCAAGCCCTGGGAAGGCCAGCGGCGGGCAAGACCGGCACGGCCACGGGGTTTCGCGATGCCTGGTTCTATGGCTTTACGCCTGACATTTTGTGTGGTGTGTGGGTCGGCCGCGACGACTTCAAACCCATTGGCCACGACGCCACAGGGGGTCAGGTGTCGCTGCCTATTTGGCTGGATTTCATGACCTTCGCGCATAAGGGGCGGCCCATCCGCGACTTCACGGTCCCCCCGGGCATCACCTTCGTCCGCGCAAATCCGGAAACCGGCGAGGCCGCGCTGCCGACCAATCCTAAGTCGCGGCTTATGCCGTTTAAGCGGGGGACGCTGACCCCCGCATTCCGACAGCGGGCAAGCGGAGGCGGGTTTTCAGACGAACGGTTCTAAATTGTGACTACTTCTGAAAGACGCGAAAAAGCCGTTTTACGGGATCATAGAACCTGTCCGCCACCCGTTCTTTAAGCGGAATGATCGCGTTGTCAGTGATTGCGATGTTCTCGGGGCAGACTTTGGTGCAGCACTTGGTGATGTTGCAATAACCGATGCCGTTTTTTTCCTTCAGATCATCGATCCGATCCTCAGTGTCGATCGGATTCATTTCCAGGGCAGCGGTATAGACCAGGAACCGCGGCCCGATGAATTCATCGTTCTTCTGGTGGTCTCGGATAACGTGGCAGACGTCCTGGCATAGAAAACATTCGATGCATTTGCGGAACTCCTGCACCCGTTCGATGTCTTCTTGCTGCGTGCGCCAGGTGCCATCAGCGGCATCGGGCTTGCGGGGCTTCAGGGGCTTGATGCCTTTTTTGACCTTGAAGTTCCACGACACGTCCGTGACAAGGTCACGGATGCTGGGGAACGCGTGCATCGGCGAAACCATCACCGGCTGGCTGAGATCCAGGGTGTTCAGGCGGGTCATGCACATCAACTTCGGCATGCCGTTGATCTCTGCACTGCATGAACCACATTTACCGGCCTTGCAGTTCCATCGAACCGCCAAATCATTCGCGGATTCGGCCTGGATCTGATGGACCGCATCGAGGACGACCATGCCCTCGGACACCTCGGTTTGATAGTCCGTGTAGTCGCCGCCTTTGGCATCGCCGCGCCAGATCCGGAAGGTTGCTTTCGACATTTATTTGGCCTCCTCAGTGACGATCTGCTTCAGGTCGTCGCGCAGCTCGGCGACAGGGACACGTTCAAGCTGCATCTGGCCATCCTTGCCCTTGCGACAAGCGATATTGAAGGCCCCGTAGACCTTGTCCTTATCCGGGAAGTCATCGCGGAAGTGGCCGCCACGGCTTTCCTTACGCTCGATCGCCGCGCGGGTGATCGCCTCGGACACCAGCAGAAGATTGGGCAGATCAAGCGCCGTGTGCCAGCCGGGATTAAATTCGCGGTTGCCGCCGACGCCAACTTTCGCAGCGCGCGCCTTCAACGTTTCCAGCCCTTGCAGAGCCGCGGCCATTTCGGCCTCGACACGTACGATGCCGACATTGGCCTGCATCATGTCTTGAAGTGCGTATTGCACTTGATAGGCCCCCTCGCCGCCCGGGCCGTTGTCGAACGGTCGCAACGCTTCCCGAGAGGCCGCCGCGATCTGGGCCTCGTCAATTGTTCCGGCCTTGTTGTCCTTGGCAAACTTGGCGGCATATTCGCCCGCGCGCTTGCCAAAGACGATCAGATCCGACAGCGAATTGCCCCCCAAGCGGTTGGCGCCGTGAAGCCCCGCCGCACATTCGCCCGCAGCAAACAGGCCCAGAACAGTGGTCATCTGGGTGTCAGCATCGACGCGAATCCCACCCATGATGTAGTGGGTTGTCGGGCCCACTTCCATCGGCGTGGTGGTGATGTCCAGATCCGCCAGTTGTTTGAACTGGTGGTACATGCTCGGCAACTTCTTCTTGATGTGCTCCGGTGCGTTGGCGATTTTTTCCTTGATCCACGCAATGTCTAAGAATGCACCGCCGTGGGGGCTGCCACGGCCAGCTTTGACCTCGCGGTTAATACAACGGGCAACGTGATCACGGGTCAGCAATTCGGGAGGGCGACGGGCGTTCTTGTCGCCCGTGACATACCGCCACCCTTCTTCGGGGTTGTCGGCCGTCTGCGGCTTGTAGTTGTCCGGGATGTCGTCGAACATGAATCGTTTGCCTTCGCTGTTCCGAAGCACACCCCCTTCTCCGCGTACACCCTCGGTCACCAGGATGCCGCGCACGCTGGGCGGCCACACCATCCCGGTGGGATGGAACTGAACGAATTCCATATCCAGAAGATCGGCCCCGGCGTTGTAGGCCAGCGTCTGTCCGTCGCCGGTGTATTCCCAGCTATTCGAGGTGATCTTGAACGCACGGCCAATTCCGCCCGTGGCAAAGATGATGGCACGTGCCTTGAACACACGCATGTAGCCCCGCTCGCGATCGTAACCGAGAGCGCCGACCACCCGATCCCCATCCTTTAGGAGCGAGGTTATCGTGTGTTCCATATAAACCTGGATACCCTGGTGAATGCCGTGATCTTGCAAAGTGCGGATCATTTCCAGGCCCGTGCGGTCGCCGACATGCGCCAGGCGCGGGTAGCGATGGCCACCAAAATTGCGCTGGAGGATCTTGCCATCTTTGGTGCGATCGAACACCGCGCCCCAGGCCTCAAGTTCCCGCACGCGGTCCGGCGCTTCCTTGGCGTGAAGTTCGGCCATTCGCCAACTGTTCATGTACTGGCCACCACGCATGGTATCTGCGAAGTGGGTTTTCCAACTGTCGCGATCGTCGACGTTTGCCAGGGCCGCCGCCATGCCACCTTCGGCCATCACCGTATGGGCCTTGCCCAGAAGCGATTTGCAGACCAACCCAACCGACACACCCGCGGCCGAAGCCTCAATCGCGGCACGGAGGCCAGCGCCACCGGCTCCGATAACGATGACGTCATGTTCGTGTGTCTGATACTCGGCCATTACAGAAGTCTCCAGTCAGTCCAAATTCCCATCGCGCACATGCGCACATACACGTCCGTGAATGCCACCCCGAACAGGGACATCCACGCGAAATTCATGTGAATGCGGTTCAAACAGGTCACGCAGCTATACGCCTTCTTCCGTACCGGGTGTTTGCTCATTACGTCCAGGAATCCACCGACGATGTGGCGCAGCGAATGACAACCGAAGGTGTATCCGGACAACAGCACAACGTTCAGCGTGAGCACCAAAGTACCGACCCCAATGCCGAAATGTTCCACGCCGTCGGGGCCAACGAACCACATCGCTTTATACGCATCGTGGGCCAACAGAAAGATGAACACGATCGCCGCATAGAGAAAATAGCGGTGCAGGTTCTGCATGATGAGCGGCAATTTTTGCTCACCACGGTAATCATTGCGTGGTTCCCCCACCGTACATGAGGGCGGGTCAGACCAGAACGCCTTGTAGTAAGCGCCCCGGTAATAGTAACAAGTCAGCCGGAAACCAGCCGGAAACGGCAGAATCAACAGCGCGGGAGAGAACGGCACCCAGTCGGGAATCCAGCCCGGTTTCGGTCCCAGGAGTGCATGTGGTGACGAGCCCCATATCTCCGGAGAGTAAAATGGCGACAAATAGTTACCGAAGGTGTAGTGGGCATTTTGGAAGGCCGCCCACGTCGCATACGCGATGAAGGAGGTCAGAATCGTGAACACGATCGCTGGCCCCAGCCACCAATTGTCCTTGCGCTGGGTTTGGCCCCACTTGACTCGCGATAGGGGAACATCAACCTCGGCCATCGAATCAGCTCTCCTTCATTTTGGATGCCGATCGTCGTACGTCGGCGCGCGGAGCATAGTCAGATCAAACAAAATTTCAACGAATGTAGGACGCAACTGTGAATCATCGACAAGAACGCGGTAGGACTGCGATATGTTTAGTCGCCTCGGACCCCACGGGGTGATTTCAGGCGCATCCCACGCACAAAAGGACCCCACGACATGGCCACCATCACCCAAAAAGGCAATCCCATTCACAGCGTCGCCGACCTTCCCAAGGTGGGCCAGAAGGCCCCCGCATTCCTTCTGACGCGTGCTTCGCTGGAAGATGTGCGTCTCTCTGATTTTTCCGGCAAGAAGAAGGTTCTGAATATCGTCCCCAGCCTGGATACGGGGGTCTGCGCTGCGTCGGCCAAACGCTTCGAAAAGGAAGCCGCCTCGCTACCCGACACGGTCATCCTGACCATTAGCCGGGATCTCCCCTTTGCGCAGCGCCGGTTTTGCGCCGCCGAAAACATTGAAAAGGTCGTAACCCTCTCGGCCCTCCGCACCCTGGATTTCGGCCAAGCCTACGGCGTGACCCTCCTAGACGGTTCGATGGCGGGGCTGTTCGCTAGATCTGTCGTTGTCTTGGATGCCAGCGACACGGTGGTCTACACGGAGCAGGTTCCTGAAATCACGCAGGAACCCAATTACGCTGCCGCCTTGGACGCGCTCAAGAAGATCTAGGCGTTCCCCAGATCCGGGAAGCCCGCGTAGAATCCGCGAACTTCACTTGACGCCTGACGGTTAGTTTTGTAAGGGAGGCGCGGGTTTTTCATGCCCCCTTCGCACTTCTTCATCTCGCTGGCAGAATCCGTGGCCGAACCTACGGGTGGCGCCCTCCAATCACCCGATCCACAGCTGCTGGACCTGGACGGAACCCTATTCGTTCAGCTGGGCCTTTTCCTTGCGATTATGCTGCTTCTGACGCAGCTTCTGTGGAAGCCGTATTTGAAGATCCGCAATGAACGGACGACCCGCGTAGACGGGTACCGGGCGGACGCGAAACGGATGGAAACAGAATCGGTCGAACGGCTTCGTAAGATTGAGGCCGACCTAGGGGAGGCGCGTCGCACAGGAAGCGCCGATCGCGCGAAGGCCCGTGCGGCAGCACAAGAGCGGGAGCAAGTCCTTGTGGGCCAGGCGCAGGCGGAGGCCGGTCGGGCCTTGGCGGCGGCCCGCGCGGCACTGGAGACCACGCTGACCACTGAGCGCGGCACTTTGAAGTCCCGGGCGGAAGTTCTAGGACGTCAGGCGGCCGAACGTATCCTTGGCCGGAAGGTGGCTTGATGATATCGGGGCTGTTCCAAAGGGTGGCGATTTTGGCACTGCTGTGTTCAGCGAGCGCAGGGCTGGCCCAGGCCGAAGAGGCCGAACACGCGCAAGAGGGCCATCACGCGACCTTCGACGGTAAGGCGTTTGCCTTTCAGGTCGCGAATTTTGGCATTCTCGCATTCATCCTGCTGAAATTTGGCGGGAAGGCAGCGAACAAAGCCCTCAGGGCCCGGCACGACCAGTTGAAGATCGATCTGGCGGATGCTTCCCGTGCCAAAACCGAAGCCGAAGCGAAGCTAAAGGAACAGGACCTGCGGTTGTCGAACCTGGAACAAGAGGTTCTTGCTCTTCGCGCCAGCCTGAAGGCCGAGGCTGAACACGAACAGCAGAAGCTGATCGCCGCCGCCGAAGATCGGGCACGCCGGATACAGGTTGAGACCCAGTTCCTTTTGGACCAGCAGGTCAAGGACGCTGAGCGACGGTTTCGTGAAGAAATGGCAGGCGCGGCAGTCCAGGTGGCTGAGGAGTTGATTCGCCGGTCTATCTTAGGCGACGACGAACAGCGGCTGGCCCAGTCCTTTGTGGCCGAACTGGGACGCCCCGCGCAGGAGATTCGTAGCTAAATGGCCCTCGGAGCGGGATCCATTGCACGTCGCTACGCGCGGGCGTTATTTGCCATCGGCGCCGACAAGGCCCAGTTTGAGGCCTTCGGCAGCGAGGTTTCGTCACTGGCCGCCCTGTTTACGGGTTCGGCGGAATTGCGGCAGGCGCTAGAGAATCCCGTATTCCAAATGAGCCAGCGGCGGCGGGTGCTGGAACGTCTGCTGCCCCAGGTAGCCCCCAGCCCGGACGTCCAGAAGTTCGCCCTGCTGCTTTTGGAACGACGTCGCATCACCTTGCTGCCACGGATCGCCGAGGCCTTTTCGCGGCTGACCGACGAGCGGCTGGGGCGCCTTCGCGCCACGATCACCTCGCCCAAAGCCCTGGACGCGGGAACCGTCGCCAGCGTCACCCGGGCGCTTGAATCCCGAACCGGGAAGAAGATCCTGGCGGAAACCAGGATTGACCCGGGGCTGATTGGCGGCATCGTGGCCCAGGTCGGCGACCTCATCTTCGATGGCAGCCTGCGCGCCCGCCTGGATGCCCTGCGCGCCCGCGTCCTTCAATAGTTTTTCTATTTGCACCCCGACCGACGACCGCAAAGGCAAAGGTAAATAAGAACCCATGCAGATTCGCGCCGAAGAAATCAGCCAGATCATCCGCAAGGAGATCGAGGGGTTTGATCAAAAGGTCGCGGTTGCCGAAACCGGCACCGTGCTTGAAACCGGTGACGGCATCGCCCGCGTCTATGGCCTTGAATCGGCCATGGCAGGCGAGCTCCTCGATTTTGGAAAAGGCGTCGTCGGCCTTGTCCTCAACCTGGAAGAGGACAACGTAGGCGCTGTTCTTCTGGGGAACTACGAACAGGTCAAAGAAGGCGACACCGTCCGCCGGACCGGTCGTATCGCAGAAGTACCCGTCGGAGAGGCGTTGGTCGGCCGCGTTGTCAATGCGCTGGGACAGCCAATTGATGGCAAGGGTCCCATTGACTCTAAGACCAACCGTAAGATCGAGATCAAGGCGCCCGGTATCATCGCCCGAAAATCCGTTCACCAGCCGATGCAGACAGGCGTTAAGGCGATCGATTCGATGATTCCTATCGGTCGCGGCCAGCGCGAATTGATCATTGGCGACCGCCAGACCGGAAAAACCGCCATCGCGATCGACACCATCATCAACCAGAAGGGGCAGAACATGTTCTGCTTCTACGTGGCGATCGGTCAAAAACAGTCAACCGTCGCATCAGTTGTGGAAAAGCTGCGCGAGGCCGGCGCCATGGAATACACGACTATCATCGCGGCGACAGCGTCCGAATCGGCGCCACTGCAATTTCTGGCACCCTATGCAGGCGTAACCATGGCGGAATATTTCCGCGACAGTGGACGTCATGCGCTGATCATCTACGACGACCTTTCCAAACAGGCCGTGGCCTATCGACAGCTTTCGCTGTTGTTGCGTCGCCCTCCCGGTCGCGAGGCCTACCCGGGCGACGTGTTCTACGTCCATTCCCGTTTGCTGGAACGCGCAGCAAAACTGTCGGACAAGGAGGGTGGCGGGTCGCTGACCGCGCTTCCGATTATTGAAACACAAGCAGGCGACGTATCGGCGTACATCCCTACCAACGTCATTTCGATCACCGACGGCCAGATCTATTTGGAAAGCGATTTGTTCTATTCGGGCCAGCGTCCGGCCGTGAATGCAGGCCTTTCCGTTAGCCGCGTCGGCGGCGCCGCCCAGACGGTCGCGATGAAAAAGGTCGCCGGCAAACTGCGGCTTGAACTTGCGCAATACCGAAACCTGGCCGCGTTCGCGCAGTTCGGTTCGGATCTGGACAAGGCAACCCAGGCCCAGTTGGCCCGAGGGGCCCGGCTAACCGAGATTCTCAAGCAGGCACAATACAAGCCTCTGTCATCCGAACGTCAGGTCGTCATTCTGTTTGCGGGAACCAACGGTTTCGTTGATAGCTTTCCCATTGATGCGATGGGGCGGTACGAACGCGAGCTGTTCGCGTTCATCGATGCCAAACACCCTTCGTTGTGGACCGATTTACAGACCAAGGGCGACACCAGCAAGGCCTGGGATGGCCTAGTTGCCGATATCAAGAAGGTGCTTGGAGAATTCGGCAAGATCTTCGCGGCTGACGCGAAGAATTAACGCCCCACTGTCGAACACGCAACCACCCCCGCCTTATGCCCTCCCTAAAAGCCGTCCGCAGCCGCATCGCCTCCGTAAAGGCCACGCAGAAAATTACGCGTGCCATGAAGATGGTGGCAGCCGCCAAGCTGCGCCGTGCGCAAGACGCGATCGTGGCGGCACGTCCGTACGCCAATGCCCTGGCCGAAGCCGTGGCTGAGGTAGCGGCGCGCGCAGGGGCAGACGCACATCCTTTGTTAAGTTCGCAGGCCGAAGGGAAAGGCCGCGTGGCCCTAGTGGTGATTTCTTCTGATCGCGGCTTGTGCGGCGCCCTGAACACTGGCATTTGCCGTACCACACAACGTTTTGTGGAAGAACAAACCAAGGCGGGCGTCCTGACCGAAGCCCAGTTGCAGGTTGTCGGACGCAAGGGGCGCGACTATTTCAAGCGGCGCAGCGTTCCTATTGCCCATGAACTCAACGGTGTGACCGGTGACACCGCGATTGAGCGGGCCAAAGAGATCGCCCTTTTGGTGTCGACCGACTTTCTTGAAGGCCGGGTGGACTCTGTTTACCTGGTATTCAACGAATTCAAATCAGCCGTGTCGCAAAAGCCGATCTGCGATCAATTGCTGCCGATCAAGACACCCGTGGCTGCGGACAATACGGGTGGGCTGGATTTCCTTTACGAGCCCAGCAAGCTGGCCCTGCTATCAGCGATGTTGCCGCTTTATCTGCAAAACCAGATTTTCAAAGCGCTGCTGGAATCCATTGCCTCTGAATTCGGTGCCCGCATGTCCGCAATGGAGAGCGCCACCACCAACGCCAACGATATGATCGATCGGCTGACCCTGCTTTACAACCGAAGCCGCCAGGCCTCCATCACGAAGGAATTGATGGAAATCGTTGGCGGCGCCGAAGCCCTAAAAGGTTAGTTCTGTCCGAAATCCCGCATCCCTAAGGTCGACCATGCAAACCACCGCGCAAGGCAAAATTCTTCAGATTATCGGTCCCGTCGTTGACGTCGAGTTTTCGAACGCCGACCTTCCCGAGATCAACACCGCGCTGACCGTGACCAATCCCGCAATCGACAACCGACCGGGGAACACGGTTCTTGAAGTGTCGCAGCACCTAGGTGAACGATCCGTGCGTTGTGTGTCGATGGAATCTACGGACGGTTTGGTGCGCGGAATGCCGGTCACGAACACCGGGGCGCCCATCCAGATGCCAGTAGGACGCGAAGTACTGGGTCGCATTATGAACGTCGTGGGTGAGCCCGTGGACGACGCGGGCCCCGTCGTTACCAAGAAGAAGATGCCGATCCACAGGCCGTCGCCCAAGTTCACCGAACAGTCGGTGAAGGTGGAAATGTTCGAGACCGGGATCAAGGTGATCGACCTACTGGCCCCCTATAGGCGGGGTGGAAAGATCGGGTTGTTCGGGGGAGCTGGCGTCGGCAAGACCGTCACCATGTTGGAACTGATCAACAACGTGGCAAAAAAGCACGGCGGTTTTTCGGTCTTCGGGGGCGTCGGCGAACGAACCCGTGAAGGTCGCGATTTGTACAATGAAATGTCGGAATCCAAACTTTCCGACGGCACGTCCGTCCTTTCGAAAACAGCACTGGTGTTCGGCCAGATGAACGAGCCGCCTGGTGCCCGCGCCCGCGTCGCCTTGTCGGCCCTGACGGTCGCTGAATATTTTCGCGACGAAGAAGGCCAAGACGTGCTGCTGTTCATTGACAACATTTTTCGGTTCACCCAGGCGGGTTCCGAAGTCTCGGCGTTGTTAGGCCGTATTCCCAGCGCCGTTGGTTACCAGCCGACATTGGCAACCGAGATGGGGGTTTTGCAAGAACGCATCACCACCACCACCAAGGGATCCATCACGTCGGTGCAGGCCATCTACGTTCCTGCTGACGATTTGACCGACCCCGCGCCCGCAACCGCATTCGCACACTTGGACGCGACCACGGTGTTGTCGCGCGCTATTTCAGAAATGGGCATTTACCCGGCTGTAGATCCGCTGGATTCAACGTCCACAATTCTGTCGCCCGACGTGGTCGGCGCGGAACACTATGCCATCGCCCGCGCCGTTCAGAAGGTGCTGCAGAAATACAAGGAACTTCAGGACATCATCGCAATTTTGGGCATGGACGAGTTGTCCGAAGATGACAAACTGGCGGTAACCCGCGCCCGGAAAATTCAGCGCTTCTTGTCCCAGCCGTTTTTCGTCGCAGAAAGTTTCACGGGATCCCCGGGAAAATACGTCGAGATCAAGGACACCATCGCGGGATTCAAAGAGATCGTCGAGGGTCGATGCGATGACCTGCCCGAACAGGCCTTTTACATGGTCGGCAACTTGGACGAGGTCAGGGCCAAGGCTGAAAAGATGGCAAAGGACGCGGCCTAGTTGGCCGACACCCGATGAAGATTTCTCTCACAACGCCGACAGGCGCCTTGGTCGAAACTGATACCGACGAGGTCACAGCACCTGGATCTTTGGGCGAATTCGGGGTTCTTCCGGGTCACATTCCGTTTCTTTCAGCCTTGCAACCCGGTGTCCTAAGCTATCGCGTTGGCGATAGGACGCAGGTATTTGCGGTCGCGGAGGGCATTTTGGAAGTGGCCCGAACCCCGGAGGGCGGCGACAAAGTGATTGTGCTCGTCGATCGGGCCATCGCTGGGCAGGACGTTGATCGCGCCGCCGCTGCCAAAGAGGTCATCGAGGTAGACGCCTTGATCGCGTCCTGGCAAAAGGACGTGAACGCTGAATACCACTCCCTGGTCTTGCGGCGTGCGTTCGCGCAGGCCCGACTTGACGCAGCCGCGCGTACCGGCGCTGCGGCAGCCCATTAACTCGACACCTATCCGGACCCACACGACGTGACGGGACTACGTTTTTTCGTCACGTGCGCCAAAGGCACCGAAGGTCCTTTGCGCCGAGAACTGTGCGACCTCGGGATTCGTGGGCCACGAGGTGCCCAGGGGGGGGTCAGTTTCGAAGGATCGTTCGACGACGGCATGCGGGCGTGTCTGTGGTCGCGGGTCGGCATGCGGGTCCTGATGGAAGTCGGTGCATTTTTGGCCGCAGACGCTGACGGCCTATATGCGGGCGCACGGTCGATTGACTGGAAACCTTGGCTGACGCCGAAGCAGACGCTGGCGGTCAGCGCGACCGTCAACAACAGCCAGACCCTAACCCACACGGGCTTCGCCGCGCTGAAGGTGAAAGACGCCGTGGTCGACGCGATACGGGATCGCACGGGCACCCGACCCAACGTGAACACCGACAACCCTGATGTCTCCATCGTCCTGTACGTAGATGGGACGGCGGCCCGACTTTATTTAGATCTGGCGGGAGATCCGCTGCACCGCAGGGCCTACCGCGTGGCGATGACCGAAGCGCCCTTGAAGGAAAGCCTGGCCGCATCGGTCCTGGTGCTTTCAGGAATTTCGGGGCGACTGCCCCCAAACCCGCGCGCCCGAGAAATTCCTCTTGATGACGACGATGAGTCGCGCGCGACCCCGTTTTTTGATCCCATGTGTGGCTCGGGGACGCTGGCCATCGAACAGGCGATGCGGGCCCGCCGGTTGGCCCCCGGACGCAACCGACGGTTTGGGTTCGAACGGTGGCCTGATCAGGATTTTGAATCGGCTTGGCGAAAACTAAGAGACGAAGCCCGGGACGTGGCCCTTCGGGAAAGCCCCAGCAAGATATTCGCCCGCGACGTTGACCCGGCTTCGATCGAGGCGGCCCGGAAGAACGCCCATGCCGCGGGCGTCGGTGGCGACATCACCTTCGCCGTAGCAGACGCGCGGCTGGGTAAGGCGCCGACATCGTCCGGATGGATCGTGAGCAACCCGCCCTACGGCGAGCGGTTAGGGGATGGCGACGACGCTGCGCTCGAACGGTTGCAAAGAGATCTGGCCGCTGCCTGGACGCGCATGCCAGGGTGGCGGCTGTGCGTGCTGACCGCCGGTCCCCGCCTGATGGACCTGATGGGTCGAAAGCCACGAATCATGCACCGCCTGTGGAACGGCAATTTGGAGGTCCGCCTATTGGCCTTCGATCCCATCACCAGCGCGGCGGCCCGCGACTAGTGATACCGCGTTATACGGCCTGGGCTGGACAATTTCGTCGCGATCGTTAGACCGGCCCTGGCGCGCCTGCACGTTCCGCGCGTTCCACCCGGGCCACGTCGTAATGCCGTACGCTGAACTTGTCAGCTCCGTATCGCTCCATCGCCCAATCAATGGCATCAGCGAGTTCCTGGAACAGTGCCGAAGGAACGGGTTTTCCGTCGGGAAAGATCGCGAAACAACAACCCATGGTGTGTGACCTCCGTGGGTCTGCACGCAAAAATCGGACCACGGTTAAGGGGACAAAGGTGTCGCAGGTCGTCGGTATCCGAGCATGCCAGGGGCTTCTTCAGGACGGATCAAGCGGACAGATATCTTGTCGTCTCGGTCCGTCAAAAGACGCGTGTGGTAAGGGAGAAACCCTGTGGCCCGGATGACCACGTCCAAAGGGCCACTTCCGCGGGGACGTTCCAATTCCAGCGTTTTCTTGCCAGCCACGCCCAGTTTTTTCCCACCCCAAAAGATTGCCGCGTCCACCGCAGGCGACACGTTAATCCTAATCTTTACTGAAGCGGAGCCTGGATCTGCCTCACGGTCTTCGGCCTGCAGTTCTTCGTCATTCGACGTCTTTGCCGCCGGCACCGCCGCAACCTGTGCCGGGGGCCGCGCGTCCAGCAAGATCGCAACAGGCGTGGGGGCTTTTGCCTGCGGCGTTGGATCCACTGGCTTTGAGCACGCGCCAAAGCAACAAATGGATACGACAAGAGTACGCCCACACGCTTTGATCATGGCGTCAGCACTTCAGCGGCCCCTGAGGCCTTGCTGTCGGCCCCCGAGGCAGCGGCGGGCGGGGCGGACGTAGAATAGGTGAATCCTGGTTTTCGGAGGTAACCCGTTGGAGGCTTTTTGGCTACCCCTTTGATCTCTCCCTCCAGCGTTTCTATGGGCAGCGGGGGATCCAATTCGAAATAAAATCCCCGCGTCGGCAGGCGCATATCGAAAACCCCGTCGTCCTGAAAAAATGTTCGCCTAAAATTTAAGGCCATCGCCCCCATCACCTGATGATGACGATGTTGCAGCACGAAAGAAAACAGACGCACGGCCAAATTGTTGAACAGACGGTGACACCCGTGACTGAATCGACCCCGCAAGGACATATAGTCGAAGGTGCCGTGCGTGCGAATCCCGTTGTCGAAATACGTCGTTCCCGATTCTCGTTTTCGCATTTCTACGTGTATCCCCGCGACCAACCCGTAGGCGGACAGGTATCCCGGGCCCACCTCGTCGTAATTGGTCACGCGAACCGGCGCGCCATTTTCCCATTTTCTTTTCACCATTCCGCCAAGCGGTGTGGACAGGGGAGGAATCCACACCGGCGCCGCCACAATATGCCGCCAGACGCGCGGGCCAACATCTGATTCCTTGTACCGCAAATATTCATCGCCATCGGAGGCCAGTTCGGTTCGCCAACTGCCGATGGTGGTGCGCCATTTGGCGATCGGAACCCGTTTGCCGCCGAATTTAACAAAGAGCGTGAAACTGGGAAATTTCCGCCGCGGCTGCGGCAAACGTTCCCCTTTGGCATTGAAGGGAAAATCGTACCAGATGTCTCCACGGTCAATTTCCGCAGAAAGTTCCATGTGGTCGCCGTAGTACGTGGGCGGCGCGGAGAACCGGGCTACGACTTTTAACCAGCGAAAATCGGACGCAGCATGACGGCGAAAGAACGCGACCGCATCCGACGGGGTTACGATTCCTAGGCGTTCAAGAACCGCGTCTGTTGCCAAGCCCACGAGATTCGGCAGACCGCCAGGGGCCGACCCATCCTCGATGAGGGCCCCAGCGCTCGCCGATCGCTCCTCTAAAACGCGGCGCAGGGCACGAAAATCATTCTCCAATACCGGGCGGGCCAAAGCTTCCAACGTCGACCGGGTTAAATCACCTTGCGACATGATCACATTGCGCTGCTGAAAGGCTAAGACAGCGGCACGCAACGGCGAGTCATAGAGCCCGACAACGTGCTTTGCGGCGTCCAGCAACCCTTCACACCCCAGACGCTTTTCTATCTCGGCAAAAGCCGCGCGTTGCGCAAGGAACCGCTCGTGCGCCTTGATCTCCCGGGCAAATTTTGGCTCGGCTTGAGCCACCTGCAGAAGCGTCGCAAGGCCCGCCTTGTCACGTGCGGCCTCCAGTTTTCGCCCGCGAGCCAGGCCCTGGGCGATCTCCTTTTTCTCTGTGGTCGCACCCCAGGTTTCGATTTCATCGACAGCGAGCAACGGGGCTGTGTCCTGACCGGCCTCACAGGAACGTCCCGCATCGGCCACGAAACGGTCTCGCAGCACCGACAGCGACGGCGGGATCCCGAAAAGTTCCAGGTAATTTTTTGTCCCCGGGCGCAGCGGCTGCCCATCCTCGTCACTTCGGTCATTGGCAAGGCCCACAAATACCGCGCGGTATCGATTGGGCAGAGGGGCTCCATCGGACGCGGACCCGTCCTGAAAAATAAAAGGCGCCCATGAATCCGACAGATCGACGACCGTCAGTCCCTTGGCCTTGGCAACTTCCGTATCAACGATCCGCTCGTCACCATTGACCACCTGTATGGCCCTGCGGGGCAGAGGCACAGATTCTGCCGGGGGCACCGCATCGGGGTCAGGTTTGGGAGGCAAACGCGGCTTCGGCGCTGGAACAACGACCACGTTTGGTACAGCCGGGGTGGGCGCCTTGCGTTCACAGCCCCCCTGAAACACCGTGCCAATGGTCAAAGTCACAAGCAAGCACCGACCCAAAGGGCTCTGCGGAAAATCAACCACTACGGCAAGCACCAGCCGTACTATATACCCGCTATGAAACACTATGCCTCAACTGTATTAATCTGCGCGACAGCCTTTTTGTCGACCTTCATGCTCGTACAGCCCCAGCAGGCCCTGGCCACCGAGGTCGGCACAACCCGCAAGGTAGGCATCGGCATCGCGCTAGGCGATCCCACGGGGATTGTTGGCAAACTGTTTCTTAATCCCGGCAACGCCATTGACCTAGGCATCGGGTGGGGCCGCTGGGGATGGGGGCATGGTTGTTACAACAAGAACCGCAACGACTACTGCGGAAGCTGGGGCCGGCAGGTCTCGCTGAACGCGGACTATTTGTGGCAGTCGAATCTGGTGCGTGGAACGGCCAAACTTGATTGGCATATCGGCGCAGGCGGACGGGTCTGGTTTTATCGGTGGGCGGGCGACGCGGGCGACACCGACCTGTCCCTCGCCGCGCGGATGCCCGTGGGTCTGGACTTGTCCTTCGATCGGCCCGAGTTTCTGGAGGTATTTTTCGAAATTGTACCGTCTTTCTTTGTGCTGCCTGGGCCCGACCTCAACCTTGATGCCGCCATCGGCGTGCGATTTTTCTTCTGACGGTCCTTCCCATCGCGGCCATGTCACCGCGTCCCCCCTTGCCCGACGAAACATGGCCAACCGCTGCGGTGGCCGCAGCCTCGTTATTGTTCTCGCCGTTTCAACTAGGACGCGGGCTGCCGCTGACAAGCCGGACCATTGTCCCCGCGATGGTCCCCTGGCGGGCCACGGAGGAAGGCCACGTCACCGAAGCGTTACGCGCGTGGTACGGCCGGTTTGCCGATGGACGTCCCGGTGCCATCGTCGTC
Source organism: Myxococcales bacterium (assembly GCA_043754455.1). GTDB lineage: Bacteria > Myxococcota_A > Polyangia > Fen-1088 > Fen-1088 > JAYUUT01. Next base: position 24,024 of record JAYUUT010000417.1, on the reverse strand, counting down.
GAAGCGACAGGCGTGCGTGATGTTCCAAGCGGCCCCCTTTTGCGGCTGCATCATGACCGATACGTTCCTGGCCTGCGCACGCTGGTCGACACCGTACGCGAACGATCTGGGGGGACTACACGCCTTTTCATTCAACTGATCGATTTTCTTAGAATGCGAAGGCGGCCCGATCCGGCACGGTATTTTCGCGAGTTCTGGCATCCAACGCGCGCCCATGCGCAAGCACTTCAGGCGCTGAAGGGTGATTCCCGGTGGCTAACAGCAGGGGATGATGACCTTCGCTCATGTCTTATCACCCTAAACGATGAGGACCGTTCGCGGATCCTCACGGCGCGTGAGCATGATGATCTATCCATGGGGGCGCGCGATCGGATCACGGACACGCATCTGCCCCACATTCTTGACCTACCGCGGATCTTGCCCGCGGCCTTCGCGGATGCGGCCCGTCGGGCCGAACAAGCCGGTTTCGACGGCATAGAGCTACATGCCGCCCATGGGTATACGTTGGCTTCGTTCCTATCGCCAACCAACACAAGGACGGATGAATACGGCGGGACAGCCACGAACCGATTGCGTCTGCCGCTGGAAATTCTGCGTGCGGTTCGCGAAGCGGTTGATCCCAACATGACAGTCGGCGTGCGGATCCTTGCTGACGAGGGCATCGTGGATGGAGGAACACTGCAAGACGCAGGGTTCGCGGCCATCGGCCTAGCCCAGGCAGGCGTCGACTACATTTCGGTGTCACGCGGGGGCAAGTTCGAAGATGCAAAACAGCCGATCATCGGAAGCGCAGCGTATCCATATACCGGCCCAAGCGGCGCGCTGACAATGCCGACCCTTCGACGCAAGGGCCGGCGCCCCTTCGGAGAACAGTTGCCTTTTTCGTCGGACATCCGCGCCCGTCTGCGCGCCTCCGGGCTTTTCACCCCGGTTATCGCAGCCGGTGCCCTGGGTTCGTTTCGACTTGCGGAATCGGCACTCAAATCAGGACAGGCCGATCTAATAGCCAACGCCCGACAAAGCCTCGCCGATCCCGATTGGCTGCAAAAACTTCGTGAAGGTCGCGGCGATCAGATCCGCCGCTGCGAGTTGACCAATTATTGCGAAGGGCTTGATCAGAAACACCGACCTGTCACGTGCCGCCTATGGGATCGCATCCCCCTTTCGTCCGAGGAGCCCGCGCTCCGGTCCGGACGACGACGCCTCGTAGCGCCAAAATAGGGGTGGCTCCTTTAGATCGTTTCTTCGTCTACCAGCATCGCGCCTGACCCCGTATCGCCCACCATCTCTTCGGACGCAACCGCTTCGGCTTCGTAGCCGACGTCCGCCTCCGCGTACGCTTCTTCGGGTTCATCTGCCTGCATCTCGACCAACCCGGGAACTGGGGTTCGCTCGGCATCGCCCCCCGCCTGGCGGTTCTTCCAGCTTCGTAACGCCCGATCCAGATCTGACTGCGAAATCATCCCGTCAGTATATCACGTCGGCTCGCCTGTCTTTTGCCTTGTCGTCAATACAGCCGCGACATCAGTTGGCGTACGTTCATCAATCTGAATTGCGGGAAACCGAAGGATAAACGAGGTGCCCTTCCCCTTGGCACTCACGATTTCGATGGTTCCCCGGTGATCTTCCACAACCCGGGCAACGGTCGCTAGGCCAAGGCCGGTCCCTTTGGCCTTAGTCGAAAAAAATGGCTCGAAAACGTGATCCAGCACCTCTTTGTCCATCCCCACCCCCGTATCCGACACTTGTAGCAACACTTCGGGGCGGGCATCAGCCCCCATGACTATCTCCGCCCGCAGCCCTAACACCCCACCGTTAGGCATCGCCTCGGCACCGTTTCGCAAAAGATTCCACAGCACCTGCCGGACGGGCCCCGATGCACCATGAATACCAACCCCTTTGTCCACCCGCGCCTCAAACCGTATCCCCTCGCGCCGTTCCTGCTGAAAAGACTTCAGCACCTCCGCCGCCATTTCCCCAATATCTAGGGGGCCGTGATCTTCGGTTCGCGGCCTCGCGTAGTTTAGTAGATCTGAGATCAGCTGATTCAGCCTGTCCGTCTCGCGCACCGCAATGTCGATGAGCTGTCGAGTTTCGGCATCCACGCCGGGGAACCCCCGCAATATCTCTACGGACCCAGAAATGCTGGCCAGTGGATTGCGAATTTCGTGCGCAATCGCCGCGGCCAATCGGCCAATGCTGGCCAATCGCTCTGCGCGTTGGACCCGCTGTTCCATCCGTCGCAGTTCGGTTAAATCCTGAAAATGGATCACGCGCCCGACGACCTGTCCTGTGTGATCGGAAAGGGGGGTCATCGATACCCCCAACCGCCTCACGGTGCCATCTGCCCGCACCGCATCCACTTCGTGCCTGCGGACAGTTCCTACGGGTCCGGCCTCCACCAACACCGGGGTCAACCCTGGAATCCGAATCGTCAATGGCTGCCCCACAGCCGCATTCTGATCCATACCCAGAATCTCGCAGGCGGCTTCATTAATAGAGGTGATTGCCCCTTCGATTGTGGTTGTAACCAACCCTGACGAAAGACTGCGAATGGTGTTTTGATGCAAAGACGCCAGGTTACCCGCGTACTGCTGGTGCCGAGCCAGCCGCTCGCCCGCACGCCGGGTCTGACCCGCGAGGTTACCCGCTAAAATCCCCATCGCCGCAATCGCAACCACGTTCAACACGATTCGAAAAAACAGCTCTGTGGGAGATATCTCCCAAGGAAAAATGAACTGTCCCGGAACTGCGGGCAGGAGCCGGTAATACCCCGCCAGAGACACAGAAATCATAGCGACCATACTGGTCGCAGAGACAGCAACGGCACCGTACCGATGTGGCAACAACGCCACCGCAATGACCTCCACCATATACAAAAACGTGAACGCGCTTTGCCCACCACCCGACGCGTGAACCACCGCCGAGATTAGCAACAGATCGACCGTAATCTGAAGGTACACAAACCTCGTGGGATGGCGTACGTGGCGCAGTAACAGAGCGTAGATAAGAGACGCCAGGTAGGTCAGTCCCAAAAGACCGAAGGTAAAACGCGTAAAGGGGCGCGACAGGGTCTCAACCCAGTCCTGGGTCAGAGCAATCCCCAGCGCCCCCAGCACCAGCAGCGTGGCCAGCGCAACACGGATCAGCATCAGATAGACCAGATTTTTATGGTCTTCGACCGGCACACCCGGTCGCACCACGTACGCGACCGACGGGGGCCCGTCAATCGGAACGGGTGTGCCAGGATCGGGGGGACGAGGGGTCAACCAGCCTTGATATTTCCGGCCATTTCGAAGATGGGCATATACATCGCGATGACTAAACCGCCGATGACCCCCCCTAGGAACACCATCATCGCGGGTTCAATCAGGCTGGTCATCGACGCCACGGCAACGTCAACTTCTTCTTCGTAGAAGTCGGCGATCTTAGTCAGCATCTGGTCCAGCGCGCCGGTCTGCTCACCGACCGCGATCATCTGCACGACCATAGGAGGAAACAGGCCCGTTTCCATCAACGGTGTCGCTAAATCTTTACCCTCCGAGATTTTCGCACGGGCGTAGTAGATGCCCTTTTCCACGACCTTGTTCCCCGCGGTCCGTGCAACAATATCCATTGCATCCAAAATGGGAACACCGGACGACAAAAGAGTCCCCATGGTTCTTGTGAAACGCGCCACGGTGACTTTTCGTAAAATCGCCCCCAACACGGGCAGCTTCAACATAAAGCCATCGAACGCCAGGCGCCCTTTCTCGTTCCTCACCACCGCCTTGAAGGCAATCGAGGCACCAATGCCTGTGGCGACGATGTACGGCAGGTAAGCAACCAAGGCGTGTGAAATATCAATAACAATCTGGGTTGGTTTCGGAAGCTTGCCGCCACCGAATTCCTTGAACATGTTTTCAAAAACTGGAACGACCTTCGCCAGAAGGACTGTGACGACAATGGCGGCAATCGCCAAGACCGCAATCGGGTAGGTCATTGCACCCTTAACCCGCCGTTTCAACCTCATGGCCTTCTCCATATAAACGGAGAGACGCTGAAGGATGGTATCAAGAATACCGCCGGATTCACCAGCGGCGACCAAGTTGACGAACAGGTTGTCAAATATCTTGGGATGCTTTTTCAGCGAATCGGACAGCGTCAGGCCGCCTTCCACCCCCTGTTTGACCTGAGCCAATATCTTTCCGAATCTTTTGTTCTCAGACTGAGTCGCCAAAATGTCCAGACACTGCACAATGGGCAACCCAGCGTCGATCATCGTCGCAAACAGCCGGGTGAACAGAACGATGTCATCCGTCTTAACCCCGGTGCCAAAACTAAGGTTGAGCTGTTTGGCCTGCTTCTTCACCGACACGGGTGCCAACAGTTGTAACTTCAGCCTGTTGGTGACCGCGTCCTCGCTCTCGGCCTCCATGATGCCGTTCTTAGTTTCGCCGGCTCGGGTTCGAGCCTCCCAGACATAGGCACTAAGGGCCATTTTAGGTCACTCCCTTCCCCCGACAGGGCGACCGGGCCGACCGCCCGCCTGTGCCCCACCGGATGAGATGATCTGTTGCAGTTCCTCAGGCTCCGAACTGTGCCCCACCGCTTCTTCCAACGAGATCAGACGTTTAATGTACAACGCCGCCAAACACTGGTTCATCGTTTGCATCCCGGTGCGCCCTTGACCAATCTGCATCTGCGAATACACCTGATGTAGCTTGTCCTCCCGAATCAAGTTCCGGATGGCTGCATTCGGCACCATGATCTCGACAGCCGGCACGCGCCCTTGTCCGTCGGCCCGGGGAACCAGCGACTGGGTGACGATGCCTTCCAAGACGAAGGAGAGCTGGGCACGAATTTGGGATTGTTGGTGCGGAGGAAACACGTCGATCACGCGGTTGATGCTCTGAACGGCCGAATTTGTGTGCAAAGTCGCGAAACACAGGTGGCCGGTTTCGGCGGCCACAAGCGTAGATTCTATGGTTTCCAGATCTCGCATTTCACCGACCAGAATGACGTCCGGATCCTGCCGCAGTACGTATTTAAGCGCTTTCTTGAACGACGTGGTATCTGCCCCTACTTCGCGCTGGTTGATGATGCAGTTTTTGTGGGGGTGCAAATACTCAATCGGGTCTTCGATCGTCATGATGTGTTCGTGCTGTTCGGTGTTGATCTTGTCGATCATCGCCGCCAGTGTCGTGGACTTTCCCGACCCGGTCGGCCCCGTCACCAGCACCAACCCGCGTGGTTTGTTGCACATTTCGGCCAAAACGGGAGGCAACCCCAAATCTTCGAAACTGCGAATCTGAAACGGGATCGTCCGAAACACCGCGCCCACGGCCCCCCTTTGCATAAACAAATTGCCACGGAACCGCGACAGATTGCGGACCCCAAACGAAAAATCCAGTTCGTTTTCTTCTTCAAACTTCGATTTTTGGGTATCCGTGAGAACTGAATACGCCAATTGTTTTGTGTCCACCGGCGACATCGGCGGCGTCCGCAGCGGCACCAGGACGCCGTCAATCCGAAGTTGCGGCGGCGACCCGGTCGCTAGGTGTAAATCGGACCCCCCCTTCTCGACCATGGCTTTGAGCAGCTGCTGCAGGTTGAGGCCACTGGGGGCTTGCGGGGTGGACATCGTGGGCTCGCTTCCGTTTCAATCGTTCGCCGTGATACGGCCGATCTCTTCTACGGTGCTTACGCCCTGGCATATTTTCGTTACACCCGACATCCGCAGCGTCTTCATGCCGCAGCGGATCGATTCGTGTTTCACTTCAATCGCCGACGCACCTTGCAGCACCAATTCGCGAACAGATTCGTATAGGGGCATGACCTCGTAAACCGCGATGCGGCCTTTGTATCCGCTTCCGCCGCAAACCGTGCACCCTTTGCCTTTCATACAAGTGGCGGTATCAATTTCTTCGTCCTTACACCCCAGCGTGCGCAGCTCGTCTTTGGGTGTTTCGATGGGTTCCTTGCACGCCGCACAGATTTTCCTAACCAACCGCTGGGCCTCGACCAAGTTCAAAGCCGCACACACAAGGAACGGTTCAATTCCCATGTTCAGCAACCGGGTGACCGTCGAGGGCGCATCATTCGTATGCAATGTGGACAACACCAAGTGACCGGTCAAGGCCGCCTTGACCGCAATTTCCGCCGTTTCAAAATCGCGAATTTCGCCGATCATGACGATGTCGGGATCTTGCCGCAAGAACGACCGCAGGGCGGCCGCGAAACTAAGTCCAATTGATTCGCTCACCTGGACCTGGTTAATGCCGGGAAGGTTGAATTCGACGGGATCCTCGGCGGTACACAGGTTGTCACTGACCTGGTTCAGTTCCGACAGCGCCGAGTACAACGTCGTGGTTTTCCCGGAACCTGTAGGCCCCGTGACCAGCACCATGCCAAACGGCGATTCGATGGCCTTTTTGAAATGACCAAGCTGCCCCACTTCGAACCCCAGCTTGGTCATGTCTAGCTGAAGGTTGCCTTTGTCGAGCAAACGCATGACGATCTTCTCGCCAAACAGCGTCGGCAGCACCGACACGCGGAAGTCCATCTCCTTGCCCTTGCCCAGCTTCAGTTTGATACGACCGTCCTGGGGCAGCCGACGTTCGGCGATATCCAGGGACGACATGATTTTCAAACGGCTGGAAAGCGCCGCTTTCAGCTTCACGGGGGGCTGCATTTGTTCATGCAGCACGCCATCGATGCGAAACCGAACCCGGAAAATTTTCTCGTACGGTTCGATATGAATGTCAGACGCGCCTTTTTGGATGGCGCTCAGAAGAATGTGATTGCACAGCTTGACGACGGGCGCATCCGCCGCCGATCTTTCAAGTTCAAGGGCATTGACCGCGTCTTCTGCCCCCGAATCGAACTCCACGTCATCCTGGAATTCGCCCATCATCTCTTCGAAATTGACCGCCGCCTCTTTGGGCTCGTAGTACTTGGTCACGGCCTCGGCCAGTGCCACCTCGGACGCCACCACCACCTCAATGTTGTAGCCGGTGACGAACTTCAGATCGTCAATAGCCAAGATGTTCGACGGATCGCTCATCGCGATGATGAGGGAGTTGCCCGCCCGATTGACCGGCACCACCTTGTGCCGCATTGCCACGTCTTTGGACACCAACGCAATCACATCGGGTTCAATGTCAAACTCGGCCAGATTGATCGCCGGGACCCCGTATTGTCGCGACAGGAACTGGGTCAGCTCTTCCTCTTGAATCGCCCCCAACTTGACGAGGCTGTTGCCCAGTCGGTCGCCCGAACGGCGGCTTTCTTCCTGCGCACGCTGCAGTTGTTCCGGTGAGATGATCTGGTCACGGAGCAATAACTCGCCAAGACGACTCATGTGGTCCTCGTCATCCTCGGCGGAAAACGGTGCGGTCTTTAGGGTTCAGGGTGCGAATGGATCGATCCAGTCCTTCTTCTTGGTCGACGGTACCGCCGGGGTCGAGGAAGGGCGCGCGGGGTGAGGCCGCGCTGGCTGCACCGAAAGTGGTCGCTCTGACACGGGCGCCGGGACAGGATGGACCGCCCGGGGCAACCCGCGGGGGGAATCATCGACGCGGTCGGAATCGTGCGCAGGGGTCTCGATCAGCACCTTGGGCACAGGCACAGGCTTCGCTGCCACGGGCAGCTCACGTTTCCGACGGGTGGCAGGCCGAGGGGGCAAACGTTTGATAACGACGCGATCCAAATTATCAGGTTCAGGCGTGTTCAGGTGAACGGCAGGTGAGGATCCCCGGGAACGAACCAGCGCCCCGAGGCCCAATCCAAGGAGCAACATTGCGACCAAAAAAGCCCCAAGCCGAGGCAAAGTTACCGCGGGGCGTCGCGGTTTGCCCCGCACAGGAGGGGTTTCGGGAGCCGACCCGGGGGCCGCAAGCCGGGGCCGTGGCGGCGCCACCGCAGCGGGGGGCGTGGGGGGCGCCACCGCAGCGGGGGGCGTGGGGAGCGTCACGGCTCGCAATGGCCGCACGGTCACTGGGGGCGCCGCTTCCGCGAGAGCGACGGGCGTGCTGGGTGCCGTCGTGACAATCCCTGGCAGCGCCAACCGCCGTAAAAGCGCTCGATCCTCGACGTGGCTGGCCGGCACCCCATCCTTGGTCAAATCGGTCCCATCAGCCGCCCCTTCTTGAGGCCGTCCCCCGAAGGCCGCTAGCCCACGTGCTTCCATAGACAAGGGCAACGCCCCCGTATCAGCAAACGCTGCGTGCAGCGTCGCCTGAGCCCCCGCAGCCTCCTCCTCCGTCAAGGCAGTCTCAGCTAGGGTCGCTCTCTTGGCCTCAGACATGATGGCATCCAGAGAATCTTCCAACGATTCATCGCCAAGCGGCGCGCCCCGTCCAAACGGTGTGTCCTCCCGGTTGATGAACGATCCCTGTGACATGTTGCGCCTCCTAGCCATCATCCCCGCAGGCCCTTGCCCACCGGGAAGGATTTTCCACGGGTCGGGCCCGAAAAGTCAACCGTCGCTCATGGGGATTTTCGTTATTTACCCGCGCATCCATTTGACAGGGGTTCTCCCTGTACCTAGCTTTCGGCCCCCCATGCGCCCGAACTGGCTCGGATTTTCCCGATGATTAACCGCCGCCGATCCCCGGGCCCCGTCACGGGTGCGCCCGCTCGCCGGGGGTCGGGGGCCGGATCAGGGGCTCCGATGGGGCGGCCGGGGGAATATCGGGTTCCAGATGACGTCGCAGAACGGCTGTGGGCCGGACATCCCTGGATTTTTCGCGACGCCCTGCGTGGCCGTCCAACCCCCGAGCCCAACGGCACGGTGGTCGACGTCATTGCCGGAAACCGCCAGTTCGTAGGACGCGGCTACATCGACCAGGATCATGCCGTTGCCATTCGCATGCTGTGCCGCGACGCCAACCTCGCCGTACATCCCGGCTCGGGCGCCATCGCCGCAAGGTTTGCCCGCGCCCACGAATTGCGATGGCGCCTGTTCGGTCCGGGCGCACCGACGGCGATGCGCCTATTTTCCGGGGAGAGCGAAGGGCTGCCAGGTGTTTCTGTCGACCGTTACGGCGATTTCGTCGTCGTGCAGTGGTTGTCTGCGGGGGCCCTGTTGTGGCGCGATGAACTTTTCGACGCCATCCGCACCCACGCGCGCCCAAGCGGCATTTATGAACAAAAACGGATTCGGCCTCTAGGCGGCCAGGCGCCCATCGAACCCGCCGCCCGCGCCGACGGCGACGACGCACCTCTGGAGGTCATCGTCGAGGAGGCCGGGTGTAAGTTCGCGGTGGACGTCACCGCACCGCTGGGCGTTGGTTTTTACCCTGACCTCCGCATGGGGCGTGATCTGGTGGCCGCTCGTGCCGCAGACAAGCGCGTCTTGAACCTATTTTCATACACAGGTGCGTTTTCGGTGCGGGCCGCACATGCCGGGGCCGCAGAAGTCGTCGCTGTAGATACCGTGGCCAAGGGACATGCACGCGCCCGCCGCAATTTCGAACTTTCGGGGCTGGATCCCAATCGCATGGAACAGATCACCGGTGACGCCATGAAGACCCTGGAAAAATTCGCATCGAGGGGTCGAAAATTCGATCTCGTGATCTGTGATCCCCCAACGTTTGCCCACGGCCAGCAAGGGGGCGCCACGTTTTCGGTGGCCAAGGACTTTGGTGATCTGGCCGCCGCCTGCCTCAACGTTCTGGACCCGGGAGGAACCCTCGCGTTTTCCACCAATTCGACAAAACTGAGCGTCGCGGACGTGGATCGCGCCCTGGCGATCGGCGCCGCCCACGCGAAGGCCGACGTGTTGGTCGTCGGTCGATCCGGCCTTCCCTCTGACTACCCCGTCGCCCCCGGATTCACCGAGGGCAATTATCTAAAATTGGTTCTTGCCGTTCGGGACTAGCCGATTGCCCCGGCCGTAAAGGAAGCTATTTTCGTTCCGGCCGCAACCCGCGGGCGCGTTGTTCAGCGAGAAACTGGCGAACCGTGGCGCCCACATCTTCATTGAAGGTGACCTTGCCCTTGGCGATCTCGCGCAAGGACGTCACGGCTGGCTTGTTGTCACAACGCACCAAGGGCGTCGCGCCACCGGCAAGCTGACGAGCCCGTTCGGACCCCAGGACCACCAACGCAAAACGGTTGTAGACCTTTTCGAGGCAATCTTCGACGGTTACGCGTGCCACAGCAGCTCCTAGGTTCGGGACAGACGGAAAGGGGTGCGGAATCTATGGGATCTGCGGTTCTTGTCAAGACGAACTATTTGGTCACCGCGGGGCGCGCGTTCATGATCTCGTCAACCAGGCCATAGCCCTTGCTTTCGTCGGCGCTCATGAAGTAATCGCGTTCGGTGTCGTTCTTCACCTTGTCGATGGGCTGCCCCGTGTGATGCGACAAAAGCTGATTCAGGGTGTCCCGCGTCCGCAGGATTTCCTTGGCGTGAATGTCGATATCAGTCGCCTGCCCCGAAAACCCACCAAGCGGCTGGTGAATCATGATGCGCGCATGAGGCAAAGCATACCGTTTGCCCTTGGCGCCTGCCGCCAACAGGAACGCACCCATCGAGGCCGCCTGGCCCATGCAGAACGTAGCAACCTGGGGACGCACGTACTGCATCGTATCGTAGATCGCCAGGCCCGCCGTCACCAACCCGCCGGGCGAGTTGATGTAGATCATGATGTCCTTATCAGGATCTTCGCTTTCCAAAAACAATAGCTGCGCGATAACGATGTTCGCGACGTCATCGTTAATGGCCGTCCCCAGAAAAATGATCCGATCCTTGAGAAGCCGGGAGAAAATGTCCCAGCCTCGTTCACCCCGGTGGGTCTGTTCGATCACCGTCGGAATAATCATTCCCGAAGGGGGCATCAGAACTTGGCTGCGGGGATCCTTCATTTTTTCTTCCTCTTGCCGGTCTCAGCTTTTGCCTCTTCGGGGGACACAATCAGGCGCGCCGGATCAGCGTCGGTGATCTTAGCCACAGACAGGACCTTATCAAGGGCCTTCTCTTCAAGCAGCGCCGCCTTGAGTCCTTCCATACGCCCCGACTGGGCGAAATCGGCCCGAAGCTTCTTCACGCTTTCCTGACGGGCGGCGGCCAATTCAGCTAGACGTTTTTGCAGGTCGGCATCGCTAACTTCCAGACCTTCCTTCTCGGCGATGGCCCGCAGAAGAATAGACGTCCGCGCCTCTCGTTCAGCCTCCACCTTTTCCCGTTCGAATAACTGCTGATCATCCACCATCGCGGGATCAACGCCCATCATCTGAAGCTGGGCTTTTGATCGACGAACCCGGTTTTCGGCGAAACGTTCGATGATCGACCGGGCCAGAGGGAACGGGTTGCGCGCAACAAGTTCATGCGACGCTGCGACACCCAGTTCGTTCTTAATCTGGACCTTGTCCTCTTCGGTCAACCGGTCCCGGATCTTCTGCTTCAGTTCAACCAGGGTTTCCGCCTCGCCTGTGTCCTTGGCCAGTTCGTCATCAATAGGCGGCACGACTTTTTGACGCGATTCTTTGATGACAATGTGCAGATTGACGTCCTTGCCGGCCAGATCCTTTTGCGGTTCATCCGCAGGGATTTGATATTTGACGTCATGAACCTTGGATTCGCCCAGTTCTCGACCGCGAAGTGCGGCGGCCAGACCGGGCAACGGACCGCCCACAAGGGTGGTCAGATCCACCATAACCTCGGCCTTCTTGATCTTGTGTTCACCGACGCGGCCATTGATTAGAATGGACACGATGTCCGTGTCGGCCGCCACAGATCGGCCTTCAACCGGCACATATTTGGTAAACTGTTGCTGGTACCGTTCGATTGTGCCGTCAACCTGTTCGTCACTGACCTTCGGCGGCCGTCGTTCCAGTGCCAGCCCCGAATAGTCCTTCGGTTCAACGTTAGACTGAACGTCAACGTTGGCGACAAACTTGAACGGTTTGCCCGCGGTCAGTTCGACATGACCCACCCGTGCGGGGGAAACCGGCTCCAGTTGTTTTTCTGAAATCGCCTGGCCCAGGCTGTGTTCGACCAGGTCGCGGGCGACCTCTTCTTCGACCGACCCGCGGTACAGTTGTTCTAGAACCGTGCGGGGGGCCTTGCCTGGGCGAAACCCCTTGATGCGGGCATCACGGCGCAGTTGGCCGTATTTCTTGTCCAGGCGAGACGCAACCTCGGTCCAGGGCAGTTCGAAATGGACCCGTTTCTCAACGGGCGAGACGTCGTCAATCGTGATCTGCATAGGGCGCGGGAGGATAGTCGAAGACCAGGCTCTTGTCCCCTCCTCTGTCATTCTCTGTGTTCGACCTTGCGGCGAGGCCCTGGTTTCGTACACCATAGGCGCCTTCATGAGCTTGGGTGGATTTACGCTGGCCGATCGACTCGGCGCAAAAACGATTCCCTGTCGGGTTCGCGGGTGCGATCGCACGCGCATTGAGCTGGGATCAAAGGCGATGGCGTTGGGCGCGGGCAAGGACCGCACCGATGGCACCGATAACATGTGCGAACCGTGTGCGACGAAATTCGCCACTTTGCAGGACAAACCGAGGCGTTGCGACGCGCAAGGCTGTAAGGAAACCTGGATCTGGCCCGTCGAGGCCCAGCTTCAGGCCTTCGCAACCCAGCAGCAGCCGCCACGGAAACTATGCCCATCGTGCGACGCAAACTACGCCGCGCTGAAGGATTTACAGGTTGCTTGCGCGGTTCCTGGCTGTACCCGGCACGCCCTCGTCACCCGCAAAACCCAGTTGCTTGCGGATTTGGCCGCCAAGTCCGGCGCTCCGGTGGAGGCCCCCGCGGCCCCGGCACTGCCAGAGATGGGTAACGCCGCTTCTGACGTGGTGCAAGGGGTGCCAGTGGCCGACGCGGCCGACATTCCGTCACCGCCGGACGGCCCCGAGATCCCGCAAACCAAGGGATCTAAGAAAACCCCGCGCGCCAAAGTTACGTTTAAGGGACTGTTCTGCGAGCCCTGCCGGGAGGTTTCGAAGCGCATCACGGACCGGTCGGCACGTTGCGGAATTAACCAATGCAAACGCAGCTGGATCTGGAAGGCCGACGAGCAGATTCAGGCCTTCGCAGCGGGAAAACCCAACGAGCCACCCCGCCGGATGTGCGACGGATGCCGGGCGTCGTTCGGAAAACTGCTCGACCGTCAGGTTCGCTGCCGGACGTCGGGATGCAAAGAAACCTGGACCTGGTCGCGGTTTGACCAACTAGACGCCTGCGTGGCCGACAAAACCCCGCCTAAAGCGCCGCATCAGATGTGCGAAAAATGTTGGGGCCTATTCGAGGCGTTCAAAGACGTCGAACGACCCTGCCGCCGCCCCGGATGCAAACACACGTGGACGGACAAACGCGGGGCCCAGTTGGCCCGGGCCGCGCGCGGAAAGACCGGTGACCCTTATCCCCAGTATTGCGAACCATGCAAAAAAGACATGGGCGAATTGGAGGATCAGGAAGTTGGTTGTAAGACGGACGGATGTTCTGGGACTTGGACGTGGTCCAAGGACGCCCAACTGGCCGCTGGGGTTGTGCCCGAAACGCGGCGTCCTGAAAAGGAAACGAAACAGGTGGCCGTGGCGCCCGTTGTGCAAACGGTAACGGGGGAGGTCGTAGCCTCTTTGTTGCCAGTCCCTGGGGCCGCCGGGCCCGGAGCCAAGCCAGGGGAAGGCAAACGGCGACGAAACCGGGATCGGAATCGGCGACGTCAGGTGCATGCGCCCGCGCGTATGTGCCACGCCTGCGTGGATTTCCTGAAGGATCGCAAGACGCTAGAAATCCCGTGTTCGACGTGCGCGACCCCGATTTTCTGGCCCCCCGAAAGCCAGCTGCAATCACATCTGGGGAACTGGGCGACGCCGGGCCTGTGCGGAGCCTGTAAGCGCGATGCCACCGAAGCGGCACGTAAAACCGCGCGCGAAGAAATCGTGAAACACGCGATGGAGGTGTCGGCGGCGGCGCACGCGGGTGTGCTGGAAAATGCCGAACCGGCCGAGGCAGTCAGCCCCAGCAGCGAGGAATAGGCCGGGGAGGTTCACAAAGGCTGATCGCATTCGGCCTTCACGACGTCTTCAATGGTTTCCCGGCGCGCGATCAAGGTCGCACGGCCTTCGTCCCACAACACCTGGGGCGCCCGCCCCATCGACACATAATTGGACGACATTGACGCGCCGTAGGCCCCGGCATCATGCAAAACCAACAGATCGCCCGCGTCGGGACGGGGCAGCAGACGGGGATCTAACAATTCCCGGTCATCGCGCGTAAATACGTCGCCGCTTTCGCACAAAGGGCCCGCCACCACCAACGGTTCGGGCGGGCGCCCGGCCCCCGCCCCTACCACTTCAATATGGTGGTACGACCCGTACATGGCCGGGCGAACAAGGTCATTGAAGCCGGCATCCACCATGACAAACGTATGGCCATCCCCCTTGGCGTTGGCCTGGGTCTGTTTGACGTCTTTGACCCGACAAACCAGCGCCCCCATGCCTGCCACCAGATAACGGCCCGGTTCAATTTCGACCCGGATGGGGCGGCCTGCAACCTTCGACAGCCGCGCGACGGCGTCCAGCAACACGGGGCGATACCAGGCCAGGTCGTACGCGGGGCGGCCCGGGCGGTAGGGGTGGGGCAAGCCCCCGCCCAAATTGACAGCCTCTACCTGGGGAAAATCAGGCAGCAAGGCCGCAAAAAAATCGACCAGCTTCAGCATATTGGCGTCAAATTCACGCAGTTCAGGGCCAGTGCCGACGTGGGCGTGCAAGGCCACCACGGCTAATTTTGCATCCGCTGCGCGGATTCGGATAGCTGCCATATCCTGGTGCCAGATGCCGTGTTTTGATGACGGGCCCCCGGTGTCACAGGACTTGGAGTGCCCATGCCCAAAACCTGGGTTCACCCGCAGCGCCACCGGGCCCCGGTACCCGGCCCCCTGCAGGTCACGGATCATGCCGGTGGACCCCACGTTGGGCAGCACCCCCTGTTCCAGGACCGTTGTTAAGGCATTGTCACGAAACACGTCGGTCGTCAGCATGATGGCGGGCGGGTTTGTGCCTAGGGGGAAGCCCGCGCGGACCGCCCGCAACACCTCGTTGCCGCTAACGGCGTCAATCCACAGCCCCGCCTGCCGGATTTCTTCGAGTACCCTGCGGGCGGGGTTCGCTTTTACGGCATAGCGACATTGCAGGTTCGGGCCTTCGGTCAGTGCCGACAGCCGGCCCAGTGCGGCCCGCAACAACTGAACGTCGTACAAATAAAACGGGGTGCCAACCTGGTCCGCCAATCGGTCCAGCGGATAGCGCGAAGTGTCGATCATGGGCGGGCGACTATAGCGCACAGGCCATCCATCGCTTGCCAGGTCCACGTGTTGCGGGTATGAATACCGTCCCTTGGAATCGACCTCCGGAGGAGTGGCCGAGTGGTCGAAGGCGACGGTCTTGAAAACCGTAGCGCGAAAGCGCCGGGGGTTCGAATCCCTCCTCCTCCTCTAGTTTTCTGGCAGAGTGTTTCCTGGCAGACTGTTTCCTGGCAAAATTTCTGACAACTTAATCGTACTTGGAGAGATGGCCGAGCTGGTCGAAGGCGGCGGTTTGCTAAACCGTTGTACGGGACTAAAGCCTGTACCGAGGGTTCGAATCCCTCTCTCTCCTCAATTTTTCTATGGCACCTGATCCCATCCGGCCGCTATTCCTGCATTGTCCGCGTTGTGCGGCGGCGGGTTTTTCCACGGGGGAGGGGCCGGACCTTTCATGCGGGGCCTGCGGTTTCGTGTATTACCTGAATCCGGCGGTGGCGGTGGCCGCGTTCGTTCGGGACGCACAGGGGCGATTGCTCTTGCTTCGTCGCGCGCTGGAACCCGCGCGGGGAAAACTGGCGCCCCCCGGCGGATTCATCGACAAACTGGAAACCGCTGAGGCCGCCCTGCGGCGCGAGGTCTTCGAAGAGGTGGGTCTTGACGTCCTGTCACTGCAATACCTAACGTCCCAGCCCAACCTGTACGAATACAAGGGCGTTACCTACACCGTCCTTGATCTGTTTTTCCTGGCGACGGTGCAGTCATTCAAGATCAAAGCCGACCCCAGCGAAGTGGCAGGTTACGAACTGCGCGACCTAGCCAGTATCGATCCTGACGAACTGGCATTTCCTTCAATGCGCGCAGCGTTTGCGGTTCTGAAGTCGTTACCAGGTCATTAGTGTAGAGTCCAAGCCATGATTGGTCCGCGCCTTGACGATCTACGCACAATCCCCCTGTTCAACACTTTCACCGACGAAGCCCTCGTCGATCTGGCCAAGAACTTCGAGCTTACAACCCCGCGCGATGGCGGCGTGCTCTTCGAAATCGGCGATTCGGCGACCAGTTTTTATGTACTGACCGCCGGCGAGGTTGCGCTGGACGTACCCGGCGATGACACCTTTACACTTCGCCCTCCCGCGCTGATTGGTGAACTTGGCAGCATTGCCGGGTTGCCGCGCAACTGCCG
This sequence comes from Myxococcales bacterium, assembly GCA_043754455.1. Taxonomy (GTDB): domain Bacteria; phylum Myxococcota_A; class Polyangia; order Fen-1088; family Fen-1088; genus JAYUUT01. The sequence goes on along the minus strand of JAYUUT010000417.1, from coordinate 7,593 downwards.
CGCGGTCGCAACGCCGGGTGCCGTGATCTGGGGGCTCGATCGGAACACGATCCAGCGCTTCTTCATCGAACACCACGAATTAGGCATTCGCTTCTTGGTCAACCTGCTGGAAATGGTCGCCGACAAGGTCCACCGCGACCAACGTCGCCTCGCGGACATGCGCACCAACTTGGTCCTCACTCAAAAATCGCTCAAGTCGCTGCGTGACGTGATCCTTGAGGCCAAAGACACGCCGATTTCGTCGCCCGCCTACGACACCCTGAATCGCCTGATCGTCCATAACCGCCGCGTCAACTACCGCGTCGAACCGATGCCTGCCCTCGCCTCGTACCTTCGCCTCGACAGCGGGCGCGCGCCGATCGTCGAGCTGTCACGCACCCACGTCACGGCGGCCTGGCCGAACGAAACCAGCACGGTCCCAGCGATTGGGACCTGGATGACCGGCGTCGCCGATCTCGCCGGGGCCGAAATCCCGGTTTCCGGTAAGGTCATGCGCTCCGGTACGCGCAACATCACGATCGAGCTTGACCTCCTGATAGACGACTATGTCACCGTGCTTGAGGGGTACCTCACGCGGGTTCAGTTGCTGGATATCCTCGTCTAAGCAGCGGCAATGATTCAACGGTCGCATCTGCTGCGTAATTCCTTAGGGGCGGCCTTGGGGCTAATGCTGGCGGGCTGCGCGGGCAGCGAACAGATGGCCTACGAGGTGCAGATCGTGACGCCCCGATCTGACGGCCAAGCCGTCAACGTGTTTCGCGACGCCGTCAAGGTGACGCTGGACCTGACATCGGGGCGGGAACTGGACAGCGTGAATGTGGTGCGCGGCCAGAACTTCAGCCTGTCGGTCAAGAACCTGCCCCCGAATGCGTCGTCGCAGACCAGCCTACGCGTTCGCGCGTTTGATGCCGAAGGCCGCATCGTCGCCACCGGAGAAACCCCGCCGCTAGAATTTGTCCGTACATCCCCGTTGTTGATGGTACCGCTGGCCATTCTGGTGCAAAAACCGGGAACGTTCGGACGGGGCGGCAAGCTGTTCAGGCCCTTGCGAAAACATGTCGCCGTCAAAGTGCAAACCGTCACGAAGATCACAGGGATCAGCAGCGATTCCCGGGTGGCGCTGCCGATCTTCGGTACGGGAGAAGAACGACCCGCGGGTGGCGCAAGCCCCGTCGAAGCAGATTCGGACAGCGTTTATGCCTATGACGTCTTCAGCCACGACGTTTTAGCGTTCGGCCGAACGGGATTGACCGAGGGGCCGGGCGGCACCGTAACCCACCCGCGGACCGATGCAGGCGCCATAACACTGGACGACGGCCGCGTGCTGTTGTTTGGTGGGACGGCGCGATCGACGATGGCCGGGGGGGCGCCAACGGTGTTGGCTCAGTTGGATGTATTCCGGGCGATACGACAGAACCTGACCAAATTTGTTCTGGATTCCGCGGCGGCCTTCGATATGCCCGGTACGGGGGTCGCGCGGGCGCTGCCGACGCTGGGGCTGCTGGGTGCCGATATTTTTGCCTTCGGTGGCAGCGACGGTATCGCGGCCCTGAACACCGTTGTGAAAATCGTGCCGCCCTCCGCGGCAAACAAGGTGCCGACAGCCACCCTGCTGACAACCCCGATGTTGGCCCACCGGGTGGGTCACAGCGCAACGTTGTTGACCGGGCCGCAGGTGCTGCTGTTTGGCGGCAGCGGGCCCAATGAACCGATAGCGGAACTGATGCTGCCCGGGATTCTGGGGGACAGTTTAGCTGCGCCTACTTTCACCTTGCCCCTAGGCACCCCCGGGGCACGACGCCGCGACCATATCGTCATTCGCCTGCCCGGATCTGACCCCCGCGTCCTGATTCTGGGCGGCGTCGACGCTGACGGCGCCCCCGTGGGCGACGCGGTTCTGTACAACGCGCGCACACGGGTGCTGGAACCTGCGGATTTGCGGTTGCGGATCCCGCGTACCGGTGCCGCCATTTTTTCAGTCAACGACGATTTGGTGGTAGCAGCGGGACGTGATGCGACGGGGGCCTACGTGAATAGCGCAGAAATATTTTCCCTGCGGACCCTGGCGCCGGTGCGCGAACAGCCCTGTGCCGCCCGTGCGTTTGCCCGATCAACTGACCTGGGCAATGGATCCGTGGTGATCCTAGGTGGAGAAGCCGAAACCAGTGGGCAAACCGCTTCGTCGGACATCGTCGAGGTCTACCAAAGCGGTCTGTGAAAGGCGGGCGGGAATCAGTCCTCGGGCGAAAGACCGGTATTTCGCAGGTGCCCGTAGATGAGGCCCCCTAGCTTCTCGACCATCAGTTTTTCCACCACCCGTTCCACCGCCCGCAACTGGTCGTCATTGTCGTACAGCAGCCGCAGGCCCATGCCTGCCTCGGGCGCCTTGATAGCCCGCGAGGCCTTGCGAACCCAGCGTACTTCGCCCCGCAGTTGCAGGGGGGCGTCTAGCCCTGGGACGAAGAGTTTGAACAAGAACAGCGTTCCCACCGGCAAAGGGGTCTTGGTCTTGATGAACAGGCCCCCCTTCGAGATGTTCTTCGTATAATCGGAGAAGAACGTGTTGACCCGCTTGTACTCCACCTTGAGCACGATGGGCGCCCGATCTTGGCCCTCCCTCTTGTCACCCTCGTCATCTGTTTGGGGCATCAGCTAGATTCACCTTCGATGCTAAGAGCGCCACGGGATCTGGTCAACGGCCGGTTGGGGGTCTGGCTTAAGCAAGCCGGTCTCCGGCGGGCGCTGATTTGGACAGGATTGCTGACCGCGGGCGCCCTAGGCCTTCAGATGGTACCGCTGTTCAATGTCCTCGGCTTCGATTTCGCGTTTGCGATGGGACTAGGGGTTGCGTTCGCCGCCACCGACATCGGGCACGGTGTCGTACCTTCGGACCAAAGGGCAGGAATTGGCGTGCTGGCCGTGCGCGGCTTCACGCTGACCCTGCTGGCTCTTGTGGTTCCTTTTTTGGTGTCGGTGGGCAATGCGGTTCGCGTCCGCAATTGCAACCTGGGGGCAGGGGTTATTTTCTTCGCGCTTCTGCCGGTCGGGACAGCTTTGTTTGCGGCACCGGCAGGGGTGTTGGTGGCACACCTCGTGCCCCGCCGCAGCCGCCTTAGCGCGTGGCTGGTTCCGGTGGGATCGATTCTGCTGACCTTGTATCGCCTGTACGTCGATCCAGCCGTATTCGCGTTTGATCCTTTTGGGGGCTACTTCCCGGGTCCCATCTACGACGAGGCCATGCAGCCCCCGCCCCGCCTGTTGTGGTTTCGCCTGGCAAATCTGGTCTGGATCGGGGCAGCGCTGACCATCTTCGCCGTTGTTCGGGCCTACCGCCAACGCAAGCCCCTGTCAAAAACCATGATCGGGACGGCCGCGCTGCTGGGGCTAACGGGGGTCGGGTTGTTTATGTACCGGGGGCACCTGGGGTTTCACGTCACGCGGGCGCGTTTGATTCAGCTGCTGTCCCGGGAAACCCGCACAGCACATTTCATCCTGTTTACGGATCCACATGTGCAGTCCGATGATGACGTGGCCCGGGTGGTGCGCGATTTGGAATTTCGTCATCAACAATTGACCACCACGTTTGGACCCGCGCCCGATGGCCCGATCACGGTGTATCAATTTCCATCTTCCGAATCGAAAAAAACCTTGGTTGGCGCGGGCAGCACCCTGTACGCCAAACCCTGGACACGAGAGATCTTCGTGCAAATCGACCGATTCCCCGCCCGCCGCCTGCGCCACGAACTGGCCCACGTGTTCGCGGGATCTTCGGGCGATCCGATCTTCGGGGTGTCATTGGCCGTTAGCTGGAAAGGTCCCATCCCCATTGTACGGCTGGCCAGTGGCCTTATCGAAGGCATCGCTGAGGCTGCCGATTATGGTGATCCTGATGGCGCGTCCACCATTCATCAAGAAGCCGCCGCAATGGTGCGCGCGGGCCTGGCGCCCCCGCTGACATTGGTGGTCGGCGCGGGGTTCAGCACCTTGTCCGGGGCACGCGCGTACACCGTGGCCGGATCGTTCTGTCATTTCTTGCTGCGAACCTATGGGGGCGAAAAACTGCGCGCGGCCTATCGATCGGCGGGGGATTTTCCCGCGGTTTACGGCAAGTCCCTGGGGGAATTAGACAGCGCGTGGCATGCGTTTCTTGCCGCCCAACCGGTCCCCGCCACCGAACAAGCACGCGCGCGTGAACGATTCCGCCGCGGCGCCATTTTCCAAAAAGTGTGCGCGCGCGACCTGGCGGCCCGTTTGGAAGAAGCGCGCGGAATTTTGTACGTCGATCCCTCGCGCGCCATCGCCATACTGGATGGCGTTTGTCGTGACGATCCCTTCGAGCCTACGTACAAACTAGATCTGGCCGACGCCCTAAACATCCGGGGCGATGGCGCAGGGGCGCTGAAACTTTCGGCCCAAATCGAAGCTGACAGGTCCACCACCGATCCTGTGCGCGCACGGGCCGCGTCGTTATCCGCATCGCTGCATCTGTTCGCGAACCACATTCCTGACGCCCAACGGGCTGTGGACCGTGCGCTAACCTTGGTCGCCGACGAGGGCGAACGGCGGACATTGGTGGTCAAACGCCGGGCCCTGGCCGATGATCGCGCCCGTGGCACCATCGGTCGCATTCTGTTCGGAGACAGCGCCACCCGGGGTGTCGAATCGGCGCTGGCGGTTTTCCTGATTGCGGATTTTTCCACGGCCTTCCCTGATGAAGCCCTGGGCCCTTATCTAATGGCCCGGCAGCTTGCCCACCGCGACGCCCGCCTGGCGCTGCCGGTGCTGGAGCGCGCATGTCCGCTCGACTCCGGATCACCGCGGATGTCTGTCCCCCTGGAGCCCGCCTTTGAAAAAGAATGCCTGCGTTTACAGGGCGAGACCGCCTTCGCTGCTGGCGATCTGTCGCGCAGCCGCCACGCCCACGAACGACTCCGCGACCTGGCCCCGTCGGAAGCGGACAGGCTCCGGGCGGTGGATTTCCTAGCGCGGCTGGATTGGGAAGGTGGGCGCCCGAATTGATTGATTTTTCCAACGGCCGTCGCAACTTCGGCCGGGGCGGTCCGACACCCGCCGGACCATGTCCCTTCCCCCCCAGGTTTTGCCTAGTCGGTCCTACATGATCACCCGTCACTGTACCCAGCGGCAGTTCCTGCTGCGGCCTGACGCGGCACTGAACAAGGCCTTCATCTATTGATTGGCCGAGGCCGCGCAGGTCCATCACATCGATGTTTTGTTCGTGATCGCCATGTCGAATCACGTTCCTTTGAGCGTCCCTGATGCCGAGGGTAACTACCTCATGCCATGTCCTGCGGGGCCCGCAGCGTCGTAGGCCCCCCTCCGACTACGAGCCCGTCGGGCTCTTTTAACGACCGTATCGCGGCCTTTTGCCAATTTTCATACGAGGCCAATTTGGTGATCCAGTACGACAGCAATTCGAGCGCTAACAATTTATGCGCACGAGGGGATGCCCGCCAGCGGCGCCTCGACCGGAAAGCGACGGGTTTTGGGTTTGGTTTTTGCCCGGGGGCGGCCCGTCGGGCCTTTTGGTTTTGCAGAATTTCGGTCGCTCCGAAAACAACCACGGGCCGGATCTTTCCGGGCCGGATCTTTCTTTATACTAAGCATCGGCCCCGACCCCTTCGATGCCCCCGCGATGGGCGCCCGTGGCGACGTCAACCTCGAAGGTCCGCGTCTCCTCGGATCGGATGTCCCAGTACTCCCCGACAATTTTCTCGTGGGTGACCTCAATGAGCTTCATGTTGTCCCACGCGAGCCGCATCGTTCGCCATCGAACGCCTTCGGCACCGTATGCTATCAGTTCCGTAAAATTGGCGAACACGACCAAGCCGGCGGAGGGAATCGACCGAATATCGATCACCGGAGTGGCTTCTACCCCCTCCCAAATCCGCGGATCGTGGACGGGGACGATGTAGCCGGCTCCCCGCGAGACCACACATACCTTGTCCGAATCCGGCATGCTCAAGACCCTCGTTACGGTGTTCTGACCGTGCTTCCCGAACGCGAACGTTCCAGTCCACGACGCCCCTCCCTCCGGGGCGATTCGAACTATCACGCCGTCGCCACCACCGGCGAGTGTTCCACCCGGGTAGTAATAGTGGGACGGCACTTCTCCTCCTGACAGTTCGTCGATGGGATCGCACTCGTACCGTCGCGAGAAGCTGAAGTCGGTTGCGACACTCATGGATTCTTCCTGAAAAAGCGATGGATGATGACCTCAGTGCGCCTAGACAGCGACGGCCGAGTTGCGATCTCGAAAGTCCCCTCGACGTCGTTCACTACGCCGCGCAACTTGTACATGATACTGTCGTTGCTCAGCCCCGCCTTCGCCTTATTAAAAAAATTCGGCGTGAGAGTCTTTGAACCTTGCTCGAATATTTGCCTATTGAGGGACTCAGGGAAATTGTGAAACGGCCCCGACTCCGCCGCTCGTCGCACTAACTCGCGAGCCGAGTTGATCCGGTTCGGTGCCTGCGCAGCGACTCTTCCGGCGACAGGCCCGCCGATCGCAACCCCAGATTCCGCGCCGGCTATCGCCGTGCCCACGGCGACATACTCCGGATAAGTAGCAGCCGTTAGTTCCACCGCACCCAACGCAGCTGGGGCAAATCCAATGGCGGCCGGCAAGGCCGCAGCCACTAGGCCACCTTTTACGGACCAACCCGCCCAGGTAAAATTCGGATTGAACGCGGGCTGGGCCATGAACGCGCCGCCCACCGGCCCGCCCCACATCCGGTCCGCCACCGGGCGCCCCACTCCGCTCGTATCGCTGGACGTCTGCCCGTTGCCCATTCCCACTGGATTCGGTGCGCCGCTGTCGCTGCTGAAGAGGCTGCCGATTTTATCCCCAACCCATTTGGCCCCAATCCCAATCCCTTTCCCGGCCCCTTCCACCCCAATCCCAATCCCTTTCCCGGCCCCTTCGGCACAGGCGCCGACATTATTTCCACACCAATTTATCGCATCCTTAATGTCCTTCCACACGCCTCCGTCGGGGACCCCTTTGTCCCCGTCCTCAGGCGCAAATCCAGTCGGGTCGACAAAGTTCATGGGATCGTTGCCCACGTAAGAATATCGATTGAAGGATCCGGAAAATGCCCCAGACACGAAAGGGTCGGCGGAGGTGAAATGCGCAGTATTTTGGTCAAAAATGCGCCCCTTCATGTTGATCCACCCCAAATCAATATCGTGCTCGTGCCCCGTAAAGCCCAGCCTCACGTCTTCGGAGGGGGCCCACTGACTAAGTTTCCCTGGCGAGCTTGGTTCAACGCGCCTTCCGAATGGATCAAACCGCCGACGCGAAAGCACCTCACCGCTCGGTCCTGTGATCAATTCAACAGAGCCAAGCTGGTCTGTCGACAGATACTGAATCGTCTTCGCTGACGTGCCTCCGGGCAACTCTGTCTCGACAATCTGCCCGACACCCGGGATGTGATAGATATGCTTCGAGACTCCCCCAGCGGTCCGTTCCTCGTATAGACCGTTGGACGAATAGCGAGTCGTCTCTGCCGGGCTGATCTTTGATACGCGATTCCCATCCGCATCGTATTCGAAGACAACGCGTCCCACCGTTTT
>JAYUUT010000416.1:0-2946 GCA_043754455.1 Myxococcales bacterium | reverse complement strand
CCGTTGACTTCAACGCGAACGCGCGCGGGTTCAGCGGACAGATTGGTCAATGTGTATTGAACGGACAAGGCCACGTCGCTGCGCCGGATCCAGGGGACGCGGTAGGTGCGGGTGCGGCTGTCTTCGTCTAATTTCTTTCGTTCAGCGTCAGTGGGCGGACGGAAGGTTGGGGACACGACCACGGACGCTGATGTCGCCATAGATCCAGGTTGCCCGACCTCAATCGCGGTCATTGGTTGAAAATACGTAGGTGTGTTGGTGTTGCAACCAACCATCGCCACCAAGACCCCCAGGGACATCGCGCGCATCACGACCCTCCTTTGAAGAGGAAAGGATAACTCTGAACGATGGTCTCGGCGTCACTTTTGGGAAATTGCCACTGTTTGACCTGTCGCTCGATGCAACTTTCCACGCCCAGGCTGCCCATACCGGAACTGGCAATTTTTGTGCGATCCACAGTGCCATTGGTGCGAATCACCCAGAATACTTCGATTTTGCCTTCCAGTTTCGGTGCGCGTTGCAGTTCCTTTTCGTAGCAATACCGGACGGCCGCCGCATGGGCGCGGACAACCCGGTTAATCTGGTCTTTGGTCAGGCCTCCCTCGGAATTTGGATTTCCGGTGGTCATGCCAACCTGAACCTCACGCTCCTTGCCATGGGCCAGCCCCACCCCGGCACTCTTTTTTCCACGCCCCCGTCCTGCCCCCAGATCCAAATCGCCCGATCCTGAAATGCGTCCAAACCCCGTGCCTCCGCCCCCCAATCCAGTCCCTGCGTTGCCCAGGCCCCCTGATCCCTTTCCCGCCACCATCTGCGCCCCCACAAGGCCATTGAGAGCCTGATCGACGTCGCTTTGGGAATTGGTGTCCAGTAACTTTCCCAGCCCCGACCCAGGGGCTTTCAAGGTGCCCAGCGCCGCCAAGAGACCGGTTTTTGCGACCTTCTCGCGCAGCACGTCCTCCCGACCTTTAGGCAAGACCGTGTCTTTATTGGGGGTATCGGCGCGGCCGAGGCGGCCTTCCTCGTCTTTGTGCCGCTTGGACATCGCGGCCTCTCGTTCCTTTTTCTTCCGCGCCTCTTCGGCGGCTTTTTCGATTGCGCGCAGATCTTTGGCGGGAGGAATAGCAGGTGTTGGGGCTGTGAGTCTTGCAACCCGTTCGGCGGTCAGCAAAACCGGCGTCGCGCTCGGCAGACTGCCCCCAAGAAGCAACACCACCGCCAGCAGGGCTGCTGTGACCAGCGCCGTGGCCGCCCCCACCCGAACCAGGACCGGCTCTGCGCGCCATCCCGGCGGGGATCCAACGATTGGGGGGGGATCGGTGAACGTAATGGCCAGGCGCAGATCCGAGGGGCCCTCCAACACAAGGTGGGCCGAATCGCCGAAAAATAGATCAACCTCGCGAAACATGCCCCCGCCGCCTAGCAGCCGCTTGGGCGCAGGCCCGGCCAGCAGCGTCCCAACGTCTTGGGACTGCCCACGCAAGACAAGGTCCCCCGAAATCCCAGGCCCCAGGCGCAGGCGGAAACCGTCGCGAATGGGACGCAGCAACCGCAACCGCAACGGATACCCGGGCGGCAACGGCAAAACAAACGTCACCCTTTTTGCGGATCCGATGCTGACGCTGTCATGCTGATTCAGCAGCCGGTAGGCGATCACCTGCCGCTGCCACAAACAGACAACCTGAAGACGGGGCGGGACGGCTTTCATGGCGGTACAGGGGGCGGCGACAATGCGCGATCAAAGCCCCTTATCGTCGGTGGTGGCTTCCAGTTCCTTGAGGAAAGATCGCTTTTCGGAAGTCGACGTATCCAATTCCTGTTTCACACGGCTTCGGAAATACAGCAATTGAGGCGTCTTTAACTTCCCTTCCACATCCAGGCCCGTGAATGTATAGACACGTGCCTTCTTTTCTTTGGGGACATCCTTGATGGGCAAAGGCGTTGGCGCTTTGGCGACATCCTTGATGACAGATTTCGGCTTGGCCTTATCTGCCGCCACGGCCTGCCCGAAACAAACGGGCACAAACGCCGCCACAAAACCCATCCGGTAGACCAGAACTTCTAGGCGTTTAATTTTCACCAGGCCCTGATCGTACCCCATTACCCCAGCTCCTTCAGCCGGGACAGGGCCTCGGCCTTTTTCTCTTTGGCGCGTGCGTCGCGCTCGGGTGCGACCTTTCGGTACAGCAGCAGATGTTCCCGTGCCTTCTTCTTATCGACCAGGTGGTCCATGTACAGGACTCCCAGATTGAATAGGGCCGCCGGATAATCGGGACGTAACACCAACGCCCGCTCATAGGCTTCCCGGGCGCGATCAAATTTCTTGCCCCCACGAGCGGCTACACCCAATACCACCTGAACCTCGGCATCATCTGGCGCCGCCCTTGCCGCCTTTTCCAGTTCAATCAGCGCCCGACCATAGTCGCCACAATCCAAGTACACGCTGGCCTTGTTAAGCCGGGCGGGGGCGAAGTTTGGATCCAAATCGGAGGCCTTTTCAAAGGCGGCGAAGGCTTCCTGATCGTGGGTCTGGGCCACCAAGACCAATCCGAGGTTGTTGAACGTAAATGCGCTTTTGGGATCAAGTTCGCTGGCCCGACGTAGGGCCGACTCAGCCAATGCGAATTTTTCGAGCTTCAAGTACACAAGACCCATCGCTGCGAACGCACGCGCGTTCTTGCTGTCCTGGGCCAGCAACCGTCGCACAGCATCCAGGGCTAAAGTTGTCTTGCCAGCATCGCGCAAGGCCTGCACCTGCAGCAACGCTAGATCTTGATCATCGGGATGGGCCTTGGTCCATTTTGCGAACAACGCCTCGGCCTCGTCGTACTGACCTGTGTGTCCCAGTGCCTCGCCCAGCGCCACCGCGGTCTTCCGTGATGCCGGTTGTAGCGCCAGCGCTTTTTCAAATTCCACCACCGCCGCTTCCCAGCGTGCAAGCCGCGC
>JAYUUT010000415.1:0-3978 GCA_043754455.1 Myxococcales bacterium | reverse complement strand
GCCGCGCAGATCTGATTTTGCCAGGCCCCGTTGTTGTCGCAAAGCTGCGGCGTGGTCGTGCCTCCGCACTGTCGGGTTCCGGGGGCGCAGGCGGTGCATGCGCCGGCCCGGCACGCAAAGTTGCACGTCGTGGTTGTAGCGGCGGGACACACGCCGTCGCCGTCACAGATCGCTTCGTTGATCACTTCCACCGCCGCGACCGAACAGGCGCGTGGGCGGCATTTGTTGGCAGGAAAAATACACTTTGTGGTGTTGCTGCCGTTGCAGGCGCCGGGGCAGGCCGCGTCACGGCCACAGACAGCGCGTGCGGGTAAGGCCGCGCGGTGGGGCGCTCCCGCGACCGCCTTGCACATCCCCAGCGATCCGGCGACATCGCAGGCCTCGCACTGCCCCGTGCATGCGCTGTTGCAACAGATCCCGTCCATGCACAGACCGCTGCGGCACTGGTCGGCGCGAGAGGCTTTAACTCCGTCAGGGCGAGCCGAGCGTAAGATAAAAAATCTGCGTGGGGGCGGTGTCGTTTTTCTCCCAAACCAAATCGAAGCCAGAGGGCCGCACCTGCACCAGGCGCGCTAGCGCATCGAGGGTATGCGTAGCACTGTCCACGACTGCGAAAGCGCGCGTACGATGTTGATATTCGTTCACCAGCGACCCCGCGGCCCCGTCCTCTCCCGAGGTCGTGAAGGTCGCTTGTGCTCCCGTGTCGGGCGTCGCGAGGCCCATTCCCCACCGAGCGTGAGGCATTGGGGACCCAGTGGGTCCAAAGCCCATAGTGCTAGCCAGCATGACTGCGCCCGGCACCGTCGTCCTCTTCAATCCGTTCACCGTCTGCGTGGCATTCAAAGAGGCGCTTGTCGTCTTAACGAAGGCCCCCAGCTCGGCTGTTATCCCGCGCAGACCCAGTGAGATCACGCGTGTCCCGGGCGCGCCCGCCGCTTGCTCGAAGCGCAAGGTAAACCCGTCCGCATCCGTGCTGGCGAATGAAGCGCGTTTGAGCACGGCACTGCGGGAGAGCGTCAGAATCGACGCCGAAGTATCTTGGATTCGTGCTTCCTCGGTCGGTCGTGCGTCATCGGCCTGCCAGGTCGCCAGGGCCCATTGGGCGCCCGCCCGATTCGACACACCGAGCCCGATGCCGCCACCAGGCACGAGCGCGCCCGCGCTGGTGACCCGGTCGTGTGCCCAGAAGTGCATCACCATATCCGGGGGAAAACCAAATCCCCGCACGGGGCGGTCTCCCGTCACTGCAGGCATGGACCACGAGACGGCTTTAGCCGAAATGTCGGGCCCGCCCACGGCCAGAAAGAAGATAGTATCCACTTCGTTGTCCGCAGCGTCGAAGGCAAGCGTGAACGTCTGGGCGTCCCACCCCACGACGTTCGCTCGCGCAATGTAGGTCTCCGACCACGCTACAGCACCGACCGCATGCGTGGCACTCACCTCGGCACTGGTGTTGGAACGAATGCCTTGCGCCGCGCCTGTTGCGGCAAACATGGTCTCCGTCGCCGTTGCGACGCCAAGGAGGGCCAGTTGGTTTCCAGCGAAATCATCAGTGTCGTAGCACCAGTTTCCTAGGAACAGGATAGCGGTGGGGGTGACACCAAGGCCGTGGGTGACGGTTATAGAACCGGGTGCGGTGGGCTTCGTGAGCTTGCCCATTCGGAAACGAGGCGCGGAAGAAGTGACAGCGTCGATCGCAAGTGCCGCGTCCAACACGACGGGTGTGTCAGGCATCATGGCCGCCGCGTCCAAGACGACGGCTGTGTCAGGCATCGTGGCCGGCGCGTCCAAGACGACGGCTGTGTCAGGCATCATGGCCGTCGCGTCCAGGACGGCGGGTTTGTCAGGCATCGTGGCCGGCGCGTCCAAGACGACGGCTGTGTCAGGCATCATCGCCGCCGCGTCCAAGCCATTGGCTGCGGGCGTTGCATCGACGCCGAGCAAGTCGAAAGCGACCGCACTGTCCATGCGAAGTTCCGCTGGATCCGACGCCGCGCTGCCCCTTGGCGGCACGGCATCGGTACCGGCGGACGCGACATCGCTGTCCCCTAGACGCAAGCGCCCCCCAACATCGGGCGCGTCACCTGTAACGATGGGCGCGTAGCCCAGTCGCCCGCAAGCGGGGATCAGGACTATCAAAGCCAACCACGCTACCCGGGGCACGATGTTAGTATCGGCCGAACCGCAGGCGTATTGAGCCATTCTCAAACAGCGTGCCGTGTGGCACCTGTACGTTCGCGCGCCCACGGGGATTTGAGAAACTGACCCACGAGTCCTTCGGCGCCAGGGTCAAGGCCGCCCTCGAAGTCAAGGAGCGCACGGCCGCTGCCACTCGCCACGTCGCCCACAAACAGGTCATGGGCGTCCACGCCAACCTTTCCCAGCGTTGGCAGCATTCCCCGGCCCCAAAGAGCCCAGACGGAAGATGTCGCCCACCATCGTCGCCCGCGCGTATACTGCCGACATGCTGCTGTCGCCGATGCGGTACGCGCTCCTGGGCGCCCTCCTGTGCGGGGCGGCGGTGGGGTGCGGCGGCCACCCGCCCACCCCGACCGAGCGGTACGTTGTAGACGCTGGCGGGCGAACAGCGCCCGATGCCGTCGCGGCCGCCGAGCTCTGTCCCCCGCGTCGGCTGGCGGCGCCCGGCGTGTTCGCCATCGATCGGCCGTGCGGCACCCCGTTCGCGATCGTGACGGAGGGGGCGCGCACCGTCGTCTTGTTCGGTGCCCGGCGGCGGTTCGAAGAGGCCGCTGCGCCCGCGGTGTCGCACGACGCCTGGGTGCGTGTCCTGCCCGCGCCGTATGCCGGGGACGTCGACGCGCTGGAGCGGTGGCTGGCGCAGGCGGCGCGCGACCCGCGTCCGGACGTGCTGGCCATGGGCATGCAGTACCTGGACGGCGCGCCGCCGATCCTGGAGAACGGCCTGCGGATCGCCGGCGACGCCGACTACGGACCGCTCGACGCCAATGGCGCCCGACAGGAGGGGTCGGACTTCAATGACTACCTCGGCATCACCTGGAAGTACGCCGACGGGGCGATCGATCGTCCCGAGACGACACAGCTGCACGCCCTGGACTGCTCCGGGTACATCCGCATGATCTGGGGGTACCGGGGCGGCGTGCCGCTGGCAGGGGGCGCGGTCGCCGGCGGCGAAGCGCTGGCGCGGCGGGCGGTGCAGATGGATGCGTCGAAGATGGGCGTGGTCATTCTAGCGAACATCGAGGGCCAGGTGCCCGCGGCCCTCGACGGCCTGCAGGTGGGGGATCTGCTGTTCTTCGACGCCGATGCCGGCGACGGGCCGGTCGTCGACCACGTGGGGATGTTCCTGGGCCGCGACGAGGGCGGCCACCTGCGCTTCCTCTCAAGCCGCAAGGGGGCCAACGGTCCCACCCTTGGCGACGTGAAGGGGGCCTCCATCCTGGACGGCGGCGGGCTCTACGCCCGCGCGCTGCGATCGGCGCGCCGGTTGTAGAAGCGGCCTATGGGACCGTTCAACTGCACTCGTCGTGGGTCATCGGTCCTCGATAGACTTTGCGGAGAGCATAAAGAACAAGAACGCCATCATCTGGTTTGGCCCCAGCGCCCTTCCTTTCGCCGCCGTCGTGCTCAAGGTGCTGCCCCCTAATGGATCGGTTCACAGCGCTGCCCTGGCCGTGGGCGCCATGGCGGCGTTCGCTGGCGTGCGCGCGGCGGTGAGGAAAAAGGAGGCGTTGACCGCAATCCTCGGGCATCTGTCCCTCCCGCCACACCGGCCTCCCTCAAGGACGTCAATTCGGAACACCCACCTGAGCAGGTCCGCCCAGGGAATGCGGCTTTGCCTTTGCTCCTTCTTCGGTTTCTCAATCACCGCAGCCGTTATCCCAGTGTCCGGATGCACACGTACCACCTCGGCTCGCCAACCGGACGCGGGCGCAAGGACACCGTGATATGCGGAGCCCTCGATTATGCGGAGGCGTACGGCTGGCGGTTCTAGTTCGC
>JAYUUT010000414.1:0-32873 GCA_043754455.1 Myxococcales bacterium | reverse complement strand
CTGCAAAAGCCATTCCCCCGGCACCCACCAAAGTTGTCAGCCACAAGCCAACAAGGAAAGATCCCTGTAGCAGGCCACGGAACGACGATGGGGGGATCCGAATCCGGGAAGGCACGCGCCCCCCAGTCATCGGACTGTTCGTCGGGATCCTGAAGCCGGGGATCGGCTTGCTGCGGCGGTGGACGAAAGATCCACGATTAATCCAATCCCCTCATGAACGCCTTCGTCCAAAGCCACCGCAAATCCATGCAATTCAAGGATCCCCCGCGCCAACGCCAGTCCCAAACCGTGCGCAAACGGAACACGCGCCTTTCCCATCGCGTAAGGGGTGAAGACGCGGGCCCTCAAATCACCATCCAGCCGGGCTGAACGGGCGACGATTTCGATGCGGGGGACGTCCTCCTGTCCGCCTGAAACAACCCGAACCTGCACGGGACCGCGTGGAGGCAGTTTCATCAAGAACCCTATCAGCAGCCCCAAGGCCTGCCGCAACGCCTCGCGATCCCCCATAACAACGTCGTCCGACGACGGCGTGTCGATTGTCACGCGGGCACGTTCGTCGCCATCCAGATGCAAAGCCAAATCACTTTCGACGTCTGCCATCCACGCCCGTGTGGGCAGATCCGTTTTCAGCAGGTCAAACCGGCCTGCTTCCATGCGCTCCAAATCGCGCACCACCCGCAGCCCGCCCAAAAGCTGGGTGAACAACACCTTGGTATCGGCGGCCGCGTCCGCTAGTTCTGGATCCATCGCCATGGCGGCAGTCTGCGCCCGGGCTAGGTATTCAAAATTCGCCTGCACCGAACCTACGACGTTTTGCAAGTCGTGGACAAACCCGCCCAGCCATCGTTGTTGGTCCTTCGCCTCGCCCTGGATGCGTTTGCCCCGATCTTCGGTCCGGCGCAATATGGCGTGCGATCGCAACAGCGCCCAGGTCCGTGCCCGGCGTTCCGCATCGGGTGTCGTTTCGTCAAAAATTGCGTCGGCACCGGCCGCAAAAGCCCTGGTCCGCGCCCCCTGCCCCAAACGACCTTCGCTACAAACAATCGTTGGAAGAAAATGCGTTCGCGCGTTGGATTTCAGGCGTTCGCACAGCTCAATCCCCATCCGTTCGTCGATGATGATGAGTCCCGGGGGATACAAAGCCGCGTCCTCAAACGCCGCATCGGCATCAGAGCAGGTTCGGATGCGCACGTTGGTATCGCGCAAAAAACCGGACAACTGTCGGGCGCCGCTGCGTTCGGCCGTGGCAACCAACGCCTCAACCTCGTCCGGAACTGGGACGATGCCGCTGCGGGTGGTCTGGTCGTTTGCCCCCATGGACCGTGGGACAATCTTATCAGCGTTGACGGAAACCTACCAAGAACCTGGTAACGAATACCGATCCCAGCGCGGCCCCCAGCGTGTCCGCCAGCAGGTCCCACAGGTCAAAAGACCGAAAGGGAACGAACAACTGGTGAATTTCATCCGATAGCCCAAAGGTGGTGGCGATCAGGACCGACCGGACGACCAACCGAATCATGCCAAAATTCGGCCACGCCCGGCGGGCGCCCAGAACGACCAAGGCGCCCAGAACGCCATAAAGTCCCAGGTGAACGGCTTTGTCCGCCAGGGGCCACCCAACCTTGGGAAAGGCTGTACCCGGTAGGGAGGAAGCGAAAAAAAGCACCCCCACCCAGACCAGCGCGGGCGCCCAGGACCAAGGCCGAGCTGACCTACCCCCCTCAATCCGTACATGTAGGTTTTTTGACTTCACTGTGTGATAGGGCCTAGCCTACAAACCATGTCAAACCCCGCTCGCGATCAAGTAACACGGCCCCAGGCCGCCCCGTCCGTTTTGCCCGACCAGCGGCAGCACCTGCGGTTCGACAAGGTTTTCCCGGTCAGGGTCGAATCGATCCTGTTCGGTGAAATTCCTTGTGTGGCCCGCAATGTTTCGGCCGGTGGCATCTTCCTGGAAACCCGGGATCCACTGCCGCTGGGCGCCCGCATTCGCGTCTGCTTCATGACACCTGATGAATCGGCCGAAATCGTCGCTTTGGGCGAGGTGAAGAACCACTACTTCATGAACTTTGTCCATCAGGGGGCCAGCCAATCGGTGGCGGGTATGGCGGTGCGATTCGTTGGCTTCGAAGAAGCCAGCCAGCACGTGCTCCAGGATTGCCTGAACCGTTATCGCGTTATTCACTAAACCCTATTCTTCCGTTTGGGCGCGGACGACCAGCGCGGCTGGCAGGGTCACGGAGCTGCCTGGCTCGATTGGGATCTCAACCTCACGCGGGCCTTCGAGGATGGTCAACACGCGGCTTGCCGCCATGACGGTGATTTCGTAGCGACCAGGCAAGATGTGTTTGCCGACGAATCGTCCCGTCGCATCCACTTCGGCAACGACGGGCCTAGGGAACGCCAAGGGCGACCGACTGACCATGCGAACGCGCAGGGCATGGACGCCGTTTCCCGGGTTTTGCCATCGCACCTGTCCCGATACGCGCGCGCCCTTGTGTCCTAGGCGCAGTTCGACGTCGATGTCCTGGCCTTCCAGAATTTCCTTTTTTACCGGTGGGTACACCTGCATTTCGCCACGTCGGGCCCACAGGTAATAGGTTCCCAG
Organism: Myxococcales bacterium; assembly: GCA_043754455.1. GTDB lineage: Bacteria > Myxococcota_A > Polyangia > Fen-1088 > Fen-1088 > JAYUUT01. The sequence goes on along the minus strand of JAYUUT010000414.1, from coordinate 30,262 downwards.
CGCGAACCGGTCCTGGGAAAATCGCCCCTTGGCGTCGGTCGGCCAGTTCACAAAAGGCCGCGGCACCCCGGGAACACCAGCGGCCACCGCAACGACCGTCGCATCAGGTTCCGCTTCATTGTCCGCATCCAGTACCACGCCACGAATGACGCCGGCGCGCGCCAGTTTGATGCTGATCTTTTGGCTGGGCGCCGTCACGGCACCTTTTAATGTGGCCGGCCACCAACCAAAATGATCGGCGCGCAGGTGGTACCGGCCTGCCTCCAATCCGGACAACGTAAACGATCCGTCGTCGGTGGTTGTTGCCTCGCTGATAGCAATCGCTTCGTCCGGCGACCGATGCGCAAAGATCAGGGTGCCTTCGACCGGGGCGCCGGTTCGCGCATCGAGAACGCGCCCCCGCACGACCTGTTCTGAACCCAGGCGATGCGGATGAGGCGAACCCGGATTGGTCCGATCCAGGCGATCGGGGGCGATTTTTTCTACGATGACGCTGGCACGTCCTGGGTGGGACAAGCGCATGGCATAGGTCCAGGGACCCGCCCGAAGGGGAATCCGAAAACTGCCATCCTTGTTCGTGATGGTTTCTCCTAGTTCTAAAAGGTTTGCGTCTCGCGAAACCCACCAACGAACCTTTACCCCTTCTAGGCGCCGGCCAGATTCGTCTGCCGCGCGCCCCACATAGGGGATCTCGGGACGGCCAGCCGCTTCTTGATTGAACAACGCCCGACGCCAATCCAGTTCGGACGCGAACACGCATCCTTTGGTTTTTGACCAGGGCAACGCGCATTCTGCGATGACTTGGGAACAGAACTCGAAACAGCTTTCGGTGTCGGCTGGATCGCAGCGCACCGGCCGCGACTGTTCGGGTTCCAGGAAAGGCGCTGAATCACGGGGGCCGCGACACAGAATGCACCCGTCATCGTTTTCGACACAGACCACGGGGCCATGAAGTTCAGACCCTTGCCCCGCGTCCCGCGAAACCGATCGAGGATCCGAATGACGACACGCCAGCACCCCCGCACAAAACACAGCGACGACGGTCAAACCCAACGTCATCGCTGCCCTGTCCCGAGGAAGAGGCCGGTACACGCCTTCAGACTAGCAGCCCGAAGGGACAGTCCCCTCCGGGCACCCTGCATTATCTACGGCACTGTCACCACAGCGGTGCCCATCTTCGCGTCCAGATAGGCATTGATGTTGGTCATCCCCGTGGCGACGCCGGTGACAAGCCCGCGCGATCCATCAGCCGTCGACACCGTGGCAGTCCCGGGTGTACCCGAGATCCAGGTGGCGTAGCTGCTAATGTCGTAGGTCGTCGCATCGTCGTAGGTACCGATGGCCGTGAATAGCTGCGTGGCCCCTTTGGCCACCATCGCGGTTCCCGGCATGACGGCGATGGACATCAGTTTCTGCGCCCCTACGGTGTAGGTGGTCTGGCCGCTCATGCCGTTGACCGTCGCCTTTATGGTCGTGGTGCCTGCCTTGGTGGCCGTGGCCTGGCCGCGTGTGGCATTGGTGTTCGACACGCTGGCGACGGTGCCGTCGCTGGACGTGAACGTCGAGGCCGCCGTGACGTCCTGGCTGGTGTTGTCAGACAACAGCGCCGTCGCCTTGAACGGCACCTTAACGCCGGTCGGCGATGTCGGGTTGGTTGGCGTCACCTGGATGCTGGCAATGGTCGCAGACGTGACCGTCAGCGTGGTTGACCCCATGGCGCCCATGTAGGTCGCGGTGATGGTCGCCGTGCCCGATGCCACGCCGGTGGCCCGCCCTCGCGAACCGAACCCGTTCGATACGGCCGCAACAGTGGCCGAACTGGACGTCCAGGTTGCGGTGTTGGTGACGTTCTCGGATGTGAAATCCGAATAGATCACGGTGGCGGCGAAGTTCAGTCCACCCCCAATCAAGACCGTCGGATTGGTCGGGGTGACCTGGATGCTGGTCACCGTCGCACTTGTCACTGTCACTGTCGTCGATCCCATGAACGTCATGAACGTCGCGGTGATTGTTGCTGTGCCCGGCTTGAGCGCGGTTACCGTTCCTCGACCGCCGCCCCCCAGTCCGCCGAAGCCGTTTGACACGTCCGCGATGGTCATGTCGGACGAAACCCAGGTCGCCATGCCGGTTACGTTTTGGCTGGTGCCGTTGTCGTAAATGGCAGTGGCCTGGAAGGCCTGGGTATCGTTGACCGCCATTTTGACGTTCACGGGTGTCAGGCTGATGCTGGTGATGTTGGCCGAAGTGACCGTAATCGTGACCGACGCGGTCTTGCCCATATAACTTGCGGTGATGGTCGTCGTGCCTGCCGTCAGGGCCGTGACGGCGCCGCGGCCACCACCACCGCCAGGGCCTCCGCCACCGTTCGATACGTCGGCAACCGCCATATTCGAAGAGGTCCAAGTCGCCGCGAAGGTTTCGTTGGCGCTGGTCCCGTCGCTATAGACGGTCGTCGCCTGAAGCTGCTGGGTCTGGTTGATGACCAACATCGCGCCCGGGGGCGTGATGCTGAGGGTGGTTAATGTCGGCGCAGTCACTGTGACAGTGGCCTGGTCGGACACGGTCATGAACGTGGCCTTGATGGTGGCCGTACCTACCGCGATGCCCGTGGTGACACCTCTACCGCCCCCAAGGCCCCCACCACCGCCGCCGGGGAATCCTCCGCCGGTGCCATTGGACACGTCAGCCACCGCCATGTTGGACGAGGTCCAGACGGCCATAGCCGTGACGTTCTGGCTGGTTCCATCGCTGTAGACAGCCGTCGCCTGGAACTGCGTGGTTTCCCCCACGCGCACAGCCCCAAGGACCGGCGAAACGCTGAGACTAGAAAGTGTCGCCGGCGTGACGGTCAAGGTCGTTGTATCGGTCAATCCCATGAACGTTGCGGTGATGGTCACGGTGCCCGGCGCGATGCCGACGGCCGATCCGCGTCCGGTGCCGGCGGCGCCACCGGGGAAGGGGAATCCACCGCCAACCGCGTTGGACACATCGGCGATTGCCGCGTTAGACGTCGACCAGACCGCCATTGTGGTGATGGGAGACGAGGTCCCATCACTGTAAATGCCCGTGGCTGCAAGCTGGATCGTCTGAGCCACCCGAATGCTGGGGTTTATCGGCGCAACCGAGACGCTGGTCAAGGTCGCCGCACTGACGTGAACCGTCGCCGTGTCCGAAAGGCCCATACACGTGGCCGTGATTTTCGCTGTGCCGGCAGCGACAGCCGTCACCTGGCCGCGGCCACCAAAACCCGGGAATCCACCAAAGCCGCCACCGCCGCCACCGTTCGTCACGTCGGCAATTGTCTGCATATCAGAAACGAAGGTGCACTGGTTGGTCAGGTTTTGCGTGCTGCCATCGCTCATCACCCCGGTCGCGGTCAAGGCTTGGGTCTGTGCGATTCGCAGGGTCAGGACCGGCGGGCTCAGCGAAACCGAGACCAGCGTAGCGGCCGGAAGCACCGTCACGTTGGTGGAATCCATGAAGCCCATATATTCGCCCTTGATTGCGGCAGTTCCTGCCGAAATGCCGCGAACCAGCCCGCGGAACATGGCCGTGCTGACGTCGGCAACCCCCGGATTCGACGAAGTCCAGGTCGCCATGTTGCCCACGTTCTGGCTGGTCCCATCGGAAAACAGCGCCGTTAGGGAGTACGGCTGCGTCTGGCCCACCCGCAAGGTGCCCAACAGCGGCGTGACCTGAACCGAGACGATGGTGGGGTTCGAACAGGTCAGCGTGGTGGAATCCATCACCGCCATGTACACGCCGGTAATTGTGGTGGTCCCCTGTGCCACGCAGGTAGCCTGACCGTTCATGGCGATCGTCGCGACCCCCATGTTCGACGACGTCCACGCGGTCGTCAGCGTTACAGGCATGCTGGTCCCGTTGGAAAAGATGGCCGATGCGCTGAAGTTCACGTTTTGACCCAGCCGGCGCGTCGGCAGGATGGGGCCAACGGACAGCGACGACAGCGTGGGCACGGATACCGTGATCATCGCGGTTCCGTCTTTGCCGCTGAACGACGCCTTGATGTTCGTTGTGCCTGCGGCCACCGCGGTCACCTGGCCCTTGGCGCCCGTCGCGTTCGACGCGGTGGCCACCATCGTGTTCTCCGATGACCACGTCACCTGGGTGGTCAGATCCTGCATAGTGCCATCGGACAGGATGCCCTGCGCGGTCAGGTTCTGGCGCTGACCCGACACCATCATAGCGGTGGCCGGCATGATGCTGATACTTGCCAGGGTCGCGTTGCTGACCGTGACCCGCGCGGTGTCGGTCTTCCCCTGGAACGTACCTGTGACATCCGTCGCGCCGCCCTTCAGCGCCGTAAGCTCCCCAATGCTGCCGGCTGAGTTCGACACAACCGCAACGGTCGCATCGGCTGTCGACCAAGACGTCAACGTGGTCACGTCCTTGTTCGATCCGTCGGAAAACATCGCGGTTGCCGTGTACTGGCTCTTCGTGGCATTGGCCACAGTCCCGGCCTTGGGGGCGATGGTCAACGTTGTCGCCGTCGCGTCCGACACGGTCAATTGGGCGGTACCGGTCACGCCATTTAGGGTGGCCTGGATGGCAGTGGTGCCCGCCGTGAGGCCGGTCGCCAGTCCTCGCGTCGGCGCCACGTTCGAAACCGACGCCACGGCACCGTTCACCGCGCTCCATGCCACCGTGTTAGTGATGTCCTGCATCGTCCCGTCCGAATAGGCACCCGTGGCCTTGAAAACCTGCGTCGTGCCCCTGGGGGCCGAACCGATCCCAGGCGTCACGCCGATGGTCATCAGCACTGCGCTTCCGACTGTGACCGATGTCGTGCCCGACTGGGTTCCAAGGGTCGCCGTGACCACGGCCATTCCTGGCGCCGTCGTCGTGGCCATGCCTTGCGATCCAACCAGGTTAGAGATGTTTAGAACGGCGGGATTGCTCACGCTCCAGGTGACCTGGCTGGTCAGGTCGCTGTTGCTTCCGTCGCTGTAGATGCCCGTGGCCTTAAAGGTCTGCATCCCGGGAACGGGCAAAATCGGGTTGGTCGGGGACACCTCAATGGTGTTCAGCGTCGCCGTCGTCACCGTGACCGTGGCCTTGCCCGACAGGGCCATCGCGGTCGCCGTGATGGCCGCGCTGCCTGCGCGCAGCCCGGTGACGGTGCCGGTTAAAGAAACACTGGCGATCGCCGCGTCACTGGACGCCCACATGGCGCTTGAGCTCAGGTCCTGTTTGGTCCCATCCGAAAGAGTTCCTATGGCCTTAAATGGAAGTTGGCCATTAACAGCGACCTTGCCGTCCACGGGTTCTACAGAAAGGCTGGTCACGGTGGCGCCGGTAACCGTCAGGGTGCCCTGTCCGGATTGACCCATGATGGTGGCGCGAATGATGGCGGTGCCGGGACCGATTGCTTTGGCCACGCCCATTTCAACCGAGGCGACCGCCGGGTTGGTCGAGGTCCAGGTTGCCATCGCCGTCACGTCGGTGCGCGTGCCATTCGAATACACGCCAGCGGCTGTGAACGGGGTGGTCGTGTTCAGCGCCGCGGTCGTTAACGCGGGGGTCACGCTGACGCTGACCAGCACGACGGGCGGAGGGCCCACGTCGCGCGCAACCCCGACTTCGAAGGACGGGGGAGGCAGATCGACTGAAAACCCAAAGTCTGGCCGGAACAGCGGAAACGCATCCGAAGGCATGACCACGACGGGAACATCTGCCAGCGAACCATCAGTGATGCTGCCATCCCTGTTTGTGAAACCCCCATCCCCAACCGATCCTCCTGGGCCCCCGTCCGTGTTGAACCCTAACGCGTCCGTCCGTGGCCCCCCATCTCCCACGGTGCCTCTGGCATCCGGAGACGAGCCGCTGCTTACGCTGGTCCGAAGAGTGCTGCGCCCGCAGCCCACCGCCAACACCGCGACGCAGAGGATCCGAAGCAAATTCGTGTTCATCAATCTATCTCCATTAGGAAAGGGCAAGACCTGCGCCTTGGGGGGGGCCGAGAGTTAGACCCCAGAAGTTACGGGAGGTTAATTCGCGCGCTGCGCGCAACCTAGCAAAAGAACAGATGGTCGGGGGCCCAGGGGGACGTCTAAAGAGAGGCCCAGTCGCGCTGTGCCTTAATAGAGGCCAGGGTCAACGCCTCGGGGGATCCCGGCTCTGGGTGATGGTCATATTCCCAACGCACCTCGGCAGGCAAGGACATCAGAATCGATTCAACCCGTCCATCCGTCTTCAATCCGAAGAGCGTACCCCGGTCGTACACCAAATTGAATTCGACATAGCGACCGCGCCGAATCAACTGCCAGTGCCGCTGTGAAGGTGTCACAGGGATCTGCCGTCGCCGTTCGACAATCGGTACGTACGCGTGAAGGAACGAATCGCCGACGTCACGCACAAAATCGAAAAGCCGTTCCGGGTCCGATTCACAAGGCGTCGCGGGCGGTCCTGCTTCGCCCGCTGTGGTTTCAGCCCCTGCCCCCAGATAATCAAAAAACAGGCCGCCAATGCCTCGGGGTTCGGCGCGATGGGTGATAAAAAAATACCGGTCGCACCACGCCTTCCAGCGGGCGAAGAACCCTGGGTCGTGCGGGTCGCACCCCGCCTTCAAAACGCGATGAAAATGCACAGCATCTTCGTCTTGCAGATAATACGGCGTCAGGTCCGCCCCCCCCCCGAACCAGCCCCCGGTCTCACGTTCCAACCGACGAAAATTCGCATGAACCGTCGGGATATGCGGGTTTTTCGGGTGCAAGACCAGGGATATGCCCGTGGCGCGGAAACGAAGGCCCGTCCCCGGCATACTTTTGGCAAACTCTGGGCGAAATTCCCCATGTACGTCCGAAAAATTGACCCCCGCCTTCTCAAAAATGCCCCCATCTGACAGCACGCGGGTCCGCCCGCCCCCGCCCCCTGCCCGCACCCAGGTGTCCTCGCGGAAACGGGATCCATCCAGTTTCTCCAGGCCCGTCGTGATTCGATCCTGCAGTCCGCGAAAATACGCCGCGGCTCGATCGATGATCGGCGCGTTCCCCTCAGGCGTCGTCATCGTGCGGGTGCCCCCCCCTGGGCGCGCAGCGAGGCCACACGTTTAGACACGTCTTCAAACGCGGGATTCCGTTTCATGACCTTTTCTAGAAAATACAAGGCTTCGTTTCGGTCGCCCAGCGAATCGAAGACCCGGCCTAGCTGAAAATAAAGCTGAGTCGCTTCGTCGTCTTTAATGCTGGGGCGGTTCAGTGCCTTTTTGTAGTGAACCAGCGCTTCGGCAGGCTGCCCTTTGGACTCGTGACATTCACCAATCATCGCCAGGGAAAAAACTTCGCGGGCGGGATCCCGGCCCAGCGCCGTGAATTCCTTGATGGCCGCATCGAAGAGCCCCATTTCTTTATACGCGATGCCAAGATCGTTGTGCGTCGACGCATCGGCATCCCCCCCCCCAGCCACCACCGCGACGGGCGTAAGGCTGCGCGGCCCCAGGTCATCGGCTTCCATGGGAACCGTCGGCGTGTTTTCGTATCCCGTCGCCACCGGCACTGCAGAATCAAGGGCCGCTGTGGCCGCCGAAATTTTCTGCCGCCGGTCGGCCACTTCGGGACGGTCAGCGTATCGGGGGTCAAGTTCAGCCAAGAGGTCCACCGCCTCCTCAGCCATGCCCTGTTCCAAGAAGAAATCAATCTGGGCCAAATCTGACATCATTGTTGCCAGATCCACGGGTTCTGCGGATGTCGCCAAAACTTCGATCTCGAAGCCGCCGTCGAGATCGTCATCGACTATTTCGACGGGCGCCGCAGGATTTGGCGCTGGGATGGGTCTTTGGGTCCCAGGGCCTGACAACTGGACATCCTCGTAGCCCGTGGAATTGTCCATCTCCAGCAGGACCGAATCAGATCGCTCCTCCTCAACGTCGGCCTCAACTTCGATAAATTCGTCATCACCCGAAACATCCAGTTCGACGACAAGGTCATTTGATGAACCTGCCGTGGCGCTTGGTCCAACCTGGCCAACCAACCGCCGGGCACGCGTGGCCGATGGATCTAGTTCTAGGGCACGTTTGGCGTGAACAAGGGCTTCGGCCGGTCGCGTGTCGCGAAGGCCGTCTGCAAGAACTTCCAATTCGGCCGCGGCTTCCGACGTCCGCGACAGTTGGATAAGCACTGCCACCAGCCGTTCCCGGGCGCCCACGTGATGTGGATCAATGTCGAAAACCCGCCGCAGATGGTCGACCGCCCGTTCGACCAAGCCGTATTTCACGAAAACATCAGATTCGTTGACGATTCTCTGGATCTCGCCGCGCAGATCGCTTTCACCGTGCGCGACCAGCTGTTCGGCCAGCGCCGCCCGTTCTCCGGTGTTTTTCACGGGATCAGGCTGTGGGGCTGGTGCCGCGTCCGTCAGGAACTGCGGAATCGCCATCATTCCAAACGTGATCGAAGGCGCGACAGCATCGAACGATCCCGCATTTGTCCCGCGCCGGGGCGGCCCGTCGAGCGGCATGACCATCGACGGCCGCCGTATCTGCCCGCCTGAGGCTGGGGGCTCGCCACGGGACGTTGGGGGGGATGCCGGAGGTCGGGGCGTGGCCTGATAGCTCTTGTGCCCGCTCAATTCGGCAGCCTCGGGGTCGTCAGGCGCCAGCGACAAGATGCGCTTGATCACCTCGTTGCGTTCATGGGTGCGGCCGCTGTCCCCGAACACCTTGGCCAGTTCCTTCAGCACCGATACCGTCTTCGGAATCTGGGCCAACTGTTCGAATGCTGTGGCCAAAAGGTCAAGTGTTTCAGGATCTTTTGCATCGGCGTTGAAGCACTGCTGCAGCTTCGCAAGTGCGAAACGCGCGTTCTGCCGTTCGATATAACGGCGGGCAACCTTCTTGGTCAGGGCCAGGTTGCCTGATTCGTGAAACAGGAGGCGTTCGGCGACCCGCAGGTACTCGTCGATCTTCCCTTGTTTCTCAAGTTGATCGGCCGCCCGCCCAAATTCCCGAATCGCCTCGTCGTTCATCCCGGCCTGGGAGGCCAGCTCGGCCAGCTTGATCCGGCTCATCACCTGCTCGGGATTGATTTCGACGATCTGGGTCAGCGCCGCAATGGCTTCCTTCAGGCGCCCGGCCTTCTGGTGGACGTTGGCCGCCTGCTCGTACTGCTGAACCGCGTCTGAGAACAACCCCAACTGCTTGAAGATGTCCGCTAGTTTGAAGTGGGCCTCGACGTAGCCCGGGCTTAGCTTGATGACGTTCTTGTAGACGGCGACGGCGCGCTGGAAAAAGCCCTGTTCGACGTACAGATCAGCCGTCTTTAGATAGACCTGAACAGCCTGATCGCTGCCGCCCCGCTTCACCTGGATCTCGGCGATCCTCAGCCAGGTTCGGGTGTCCTTCGGATCCTCCTGCGCCGCTTTTTGGAACTCGGCAAGCGCCTTCTCCAGGCTCCCCTTTTCAAGGAACTTCTGGGCCGCGGCCAGGAACTTGTCTTTCTTGGTCACCACGGGCGCAACCCTTCAATTCTTATCAAGAACCGGGCCGCCTGGCTACTATGTTCGCCCGCAATGTCTCCATGCGGCGGTCACAGCCTTTCGACCAGCCGCGTATCGAGTCGCCCTGCAATGAAATCAGGGTGTTCGATGAGACGTCGATGAAAATCAATGTTGGTCCTTGGTCCTTCTACGACAAATTCGGCTAAGGCGCGTTTAAGTCGTGCCACCGCCGCTGGTCGATTGTCGGCGTGAACGATAAGCTTTGCCAGCATCGAATCGTAGTTTGAAGGAACGCGGTACCCCGCGTAAATATGGGTATCGACCCGAACCCCCAGTCCACCCGGCAAATTTAGCGCCGTGATCAACCCCGGGGATGGCGCAAAAGTATTCGGATCCTCCGCATTGACGCGGACCTCGATAGAATGACCTCGGGGCCGTAAATCCGCCCGGATTCGGAGCGGGTCCCCGGCCGCGATGCGCATCTGTTCTTTCACAAGATCCACCCCAAACACCATTTCGGTCACCGTGTGTTCGACTTGGATGCGCGTGTTCATCTCCATGAAATAAAAACGCCCGGCCTCATCCATTAGAAATTCCAAGGTGCCAACGGTCCGGTACCCTATCGCAGAAGTCATTTTTCGTGCCAATGCCATCAATTCGCTGCGTTTGGCATCATCCAGCGCCACTGAAGGCGCCTCTTCCAGCAGTTTTTGGTGGCGCCGCTGAATCGAACACTCCCTTTCGCCCAAGGTCACCGTGGATGTCCCGTCACCGAGAACCTGCACTTCAATATGGCGCGGTTTGGCGACATATCGTTCCAGGTACACCGTCGGGTTGGAAAATCCGGCTTGCGCCTCTGCGCGGGCCGCCGCTAGTTGGGCCGAAAGCTTATTTCGATCCTCGACGATTTTCATTCCGCGTCCGCCGCCCCCTCCAGCCGCTTTGATAATGATCGGGAAGCCAATCCGTTCGACGGCTTCTTCCGCCTCCCGGTCGCTTTGCAGAGCGCCGGTACCGGGGAGGATCGGGGCACCCGCCTCGGTCATCGCCTTGCGGGCGGATATCTTGTCCCCCATCAGCCGCATCACTTCGGGCTGGGGGCCGATCCAGGTCAATCCGCAACGGGTCACTACATCAGCGAAGTCAGCGTTTTCCGACAGAAACCCATACCCTGGGTGTACCGCATCAGCCCCGCTGACTTCGGCGGCGCTAATCAGGGCCGGAACATTCAGATAACTCTGCTTGGCCGCCGGAGGGCCAATACAGACCTTTTCATCGGCAAAACGCACATGAAGTGAATCGGCATCGACCGTGGAATGAACCGCGACGGTGCGAATCCCCATTTCACGACAGGTGCGAATGACCCGAAGGGCGATCTCGCCCCGGTTGGCTATCAATACTTTCTTAAACATCGTTGGGCCCCAGCGTTCACGCCTTTTGGAGGCGGAACAAGGGTTGCCCGTATTCAACGTGATCGCCGTTCTTCGCCAGGATCTCGACCACCTTGCCGTCGGCCTCGGATTCGATTTCGTTCATCAACTTCATGGCCTCAATGATGCAGACCGCTTGGCCTTTGTGCACTGACTGGCCCACATCGGCGAAAGGAGGCGCTTCGGGCGAAGCCGCCCGATAGAACGTGCCCACAAACGGCGACGTAACAAAAATGGAGTCGACCGCAGGTTCGGGCGCGGGCGGTGGGGCCAGGGTCAAATGTGGCGCCGACCCGATGGAACGGACGGGCCCTGTTGCAACGCCGTGGCTCTCATCGGTCGCGCGACGGGTGATACGAATCAGCCCGCCAGGCTCGGCTTCGACACCTACCAGATCAAACTCGACGGCAATCCGGGCAAGTTCGCGAACGGCCCCAAAACTGAAACCGGCTACGTCTGCATCGGCCGCGGTGATGGATTTTGTGTTGGCTGCGGACTTGGAAGGACGTGCAGCGGGACCGGGGGAAACCCGTTTCTTCTTCATCGAACGATGGATCCTTTCTTGGGCGAATGGCGGGCCAACTGTATGACCGCTTCCAGCGCCAATCGATACCCCAAAGGGCCAAGACCGACAATCTGGCCAGCGCACACAGCCGACAGATATGAATGATGACGAAACGTCTCGCGAGCCGCGATGTTCGTCAAGTGAACCTCGATGGTCGGAATATCGACGGCGACGACCGCGTCGCGCAGGGCGACGCTTGTGTGGGTCAATCCCCCCGCATTTATCAGCATCCCATCGATATTGCCACGTGCCTCGTGGATTCGATCGATAAGAGCCCCTTCATGGTTGGATTGAAAGGTAACCACGCTAGCGCCCAGTTCTACCGCCCGACCTTCCAGATCAGCATTGATCTGAACCAGAGTGGTCGAACCGTAAATATGCGGTTCACGCGTACCCACCAAATTCAGATTCGGTCCGTGGATCACCAGAACGGATACGCCAACGAAGGCGCCCCCTGCCCCAGGCTGGGCGGGATTTGGCTTCACAGTTCGGCCTGAATCGTCGGCGCAGTCAGTCGTAAAACGTAGCGGGCTTTGCCGAAATTACCCGTGGGCGCCATGGCGAGGGCCAGAAAATATTCTTCGTTGAGCGAACGGATCAACACCACCAGATTGTCAGTCGATACCGCAACCTCCCCCAGTTGGCCGACCGCCAGAGATTCGGCAGCGCGCCGAAGCTGTCCGACGACGTGGGCAAGCTCCATCCCCACCGTTTGCATATCCGTCGTTTCGCCCTCCTGGGTAAAGGCCTCGACGGAAATGCCGTCGTAGCCCATCAAAATACCCGCAATGCCGCCGGGCACGCGTTCGACCATCTGTTGTAAGGATTCCTGAAACATTCCGTTCGCCCTCGGCTTCTTAGTCGCTGCCCATCCCAGGTGTCAAGCGTCGCTGGTGCAAACAGGCCTCACGGAACGCCCGCCGGGGCTGGTAAGGGCGCAGCCTTCAGCCGCGGTACAGCGGGACATTCGATCTTTTCTGGATTCCCGTCTACTGCGCAGCACAGAATTAGTTCTGGCCCCTGCGCTGGGTAACATGCGTTGCCCTTGAATCGATTTTCGCTCAAACGGGAACAGTCTGGCGGCGAGTTATAACTAAATCCGGCATAGGCCGCGTCAGGGAATCCGCTCTGCAGGCAGCCAAGACAGATCCGCATCGGAAACTCGAACACATCGGTTTCGATGCCCGTCGATCCGTGTTTCCCCTTTCCACGAATGAGAAGGCGAAAGCGGATGGTCTCGGCCACGCTCGGGTTAAGTTGCCCCGCCTCAAACATCCCTCGCAAGATCTTGGTGTGACAGCTTCGTAGGCCCTCGACCTTGATCGCCTTCTTCTCGGTCGGAAGGAGCAGCACGGTGTTTGGAAATTCAAAGTTCGGTGGGCAGGTCTCCGTCCAAGGAATCGCAAGGCCTGGGGGCCCTTCGATCTGGACACGGGCACCCGTCACCTCGACCGTGTTCTGTTCCGGGTCCAGCATGCCAGCCCTAAGCGACTTGAGCGTATTTGTCAGCAGCGGAAACAATATATAGCTGCGCGGCGCCTCTACGCCGACGTCCAAGACACCTTCAGCAAGGCGCGCTCCTTTGTCGGTGGAGCCACAACCTTCCATCGAGTTTGCAGGGGCCTGCAACTGTTCGACGATAAGTGGGCTGCCGCGGTCGGAACATCCTGCGGTGAATGCACCCACGGCGGGAACGGCCAAAATTCTCAATACCCAAGTGGCAGTCGCGAGCTTCACGTTGGCTCCTTCTCTTTAACGGCTAATAGAATCTCATTTGCGACCGATTGAGGCGCCCGATTGGCGGTCTCGATCCGAAAGTGGGCACGCGCATAGTAGGGCTCCCGGGCCGCCATTAGCGAGACTACCGCCTGTTTAGGATCAGGCGTCCCATCTAGTAACGGGCGTCCCGACATTCGTCCTGTTCGACGAAGTATTTCGTCAACCGTGGCCGCCAAGGCGACGACAACTCCCTTTTGCAGCATCAGCTTGAGATTGTCCTCACGGCACGCCGCACCCCCACCAGTGGCCACCACGATGGGCCCTTGCGCAAGAACATCTGCCAGACACAGCGATTCCAAACGACGGAATTCGTCTTCTCCCTGGCTTTTGAAAATCTGAGGACTCGTCATTTTTGCCCTCGCGGAAACCCGTGCATCCAGATCCACAAACGGCCATCCAAGACCTGCCGCAAGCAAACGCCCCACTGTCGATTTCCCAGTTCCCATGAACCCGATAAGGACGATGGGTAAAGTCGCATGATCAATTCCCGATGGAGCGTGCACGGTTGGCGATGCGTGGGGTGATAAAGACCAGAAATTCTGTCCGATCGTCGTTCTCGCGGCGGTTTCGGAACAACACGCCCAACACGGGCAGGTCGGCGAAGAACGGAATCTTGGTGTAGTTCAAACCCGAGTTCCGCTGGTAGATACCGCCGATGACAGCTGTATCCCCGTCACGCACCAACATGTCGGTCTTTGCTTCCTTCTTTAGAATCGTGGGATCGCCTCGGGCGCCCGTGTTTACAAAGTCTGGTTCGTTTCGGGTGACGTTAACCTTCATGAGAACCGTTCCTTCATTGGTCACATGGGGTCTAACCGTCAGATTTAGCTTGGCATCAACGAAAATAGTCTGGGCGCCCGCAGCGCTGACCACCGACACTGGAATCGATACACCCTGTTCAATCGAGGCCTCCGAGTTGTCCAAAGTCTGGACGCGAGGGGATGACAGGATGCGAACCTGTCCGGTTGATTCAAGGGCCGAAAGCCGGAGGTTTAGATTGAAAGCGCCGGCGACCGATCCCAATGTGAGGCCGACGGCTGCGCCCGATCCCACCCCCGCCGCCACCGGCAAGTTGACCGCAAAATTTGGATTGGCCGAACCGTAACCGTTCCGGGGCGCTGCCACGAGACCTTCTGTGGGCGTCTGACCATCTGTTGCGCCGCCACCGATACCGAGGTTGGAAGGGAATGCTAGCCCCGTGGGGTTTCCGTGCGCGGCATCAGCAAACCCGGTTCCACCCCACTGAATGCCCATTTGCCGCACGAAGGTAGAACGCGCCTCGACGATGCGGGCCTCGATAACAACTTGGGAGGTTTGCGTATCAAGGTTTCGGATCAGTTCCTCTATAAGAGAAAGGTTCCGGGCCACATCGGAAATTATCAGCGTATTGGTTCGTGCATCGACCGATATCTTCCCCCTGGTCGAAAGCAGATCCTTCGCGCGCTCAGAGATCGACGATGCTTCGGCATAGGACACGCCAATAAGGCGCGTCTCGGTCGGAAGCACGTCGGTGATCTGCTTCTGGCGAGAGATTTCCTGCTCAAGCTCCTTCTCAAGGACCGCCAAGGGGGCCACCCGCAGAAGGTTCCCCTCCCTGACCTGCCCAAGGCCCTTTGAGCGCAAGACCACGTCAAGGGCCTGGTCCCAGGGGACATCCTTCATCTTTATCGTAACCTCACCTTTTACGTCGTCCGAGGTTACGATGTTGACCTCGCCGACATCCGAGAGGAGCCGAAGGATGTTGTGGATGTCGGCTCCTTTGAAATCAAGATCGATGCGCCGACCAACGAATCGTTTTTTTGATCCGGGCATGCGAGGCATAGCACTGGACGCGGGTGACCCGGCCTGTTGGGCTAGGACCGCAAACAGCGGAGCCGTCGAAAATGCAGCAACCCTGGAAGTGCCGGACCAACGCGCTCGCAACGTGCCATCGCTTGCGCGTTGATTGACCGCGGGTTTGGTGAAGTCCCAGAAAATGCGCGAGCCTTCCTGCCGAATGCGATTCGGGACTTCATCGGCAAGTTCGACATCCACGCGCACAGTTCCTTGGTCATTGGGATCTTTGTATGAGCTGATAAGACGAACAGGTCCCAAAAACTCTGTGGCGTCAAGGCTGCGCTGAAGGTCGCGTCCCAGCTCGGTGTGAAGTAAGCGGAGGGTGACCAAATGGCCACTCCATGATTCAATTTGAAAACGCGAGGGCTCGTCCAAATCAATCACCACCGAAGACCGGGTCGGTTCATCGATAAAATCAATACGTCGCACGTGGCTCTTGGCTCGAATTGTTACGCTTTGCGGCCTGGTTCGGAACTGGATAGGAGCCGCAGCAACCGTGAGGAACGGCACTGCGATCTCAGGCGCTTTTGTCGGTGTGGAAGCCACAGGAGCCGGAATCCGCGCGGGGATGGGAGTCGGGGGGACGGGCGGCGCCTTCGCCAATGCGTCGGCGCGCGATTTGCGAAGCGCAAGGACCTCAGCCGCTAACGCGGCCTTCTCGCTGGCAAGTCTTGTTGTCTCGGCTTCCATCCTAATCTTACCGGTTTGGACGGCTTGCAGGCGGCCTTCCGCATCGATCCGGGACGCTTCTGCACGAGATCTCCGGGCCTCCTCATCTTCGCGAGCTTTCACGGCCGTTGCCAAACGCTGCTCCTCCAACTTCCGGGCGGCCTCGACCCGATTGCGCGCCTCGTCTTCCTGCTTCCGGGCGATGATTGCTTCTTGCAGTCCGTTGCGAATCCGTTCTGATTCTGCTGCGGCCTTTGCTCGCGCTGCCCCGGCGGCCTCAGCCGCCTCGAGGGCAGCCTGCCTTTGCGCCTGGGTGGTTTTCTCGCCCATCGCCACCACACGGGCCTCCGCCGCAGCCGCGATTTTCTGCTGTTCGATGAGGGACAGCTCGGCTTGTTTGAGTCGAAGTTCTCGTTCGGCAACCAGGAGATTCGCTTGTTTCAGCTTTGCTTCTTGAACCGCCTGCACTGCAGCCGTCTGTGCGAGCAGGCGACTCTGTGTCTCAACCGCTGCTGCGGCCACGTTAACCGACTCGCGACGCTTCTCCTCTTGCTGTCGCGCCACAGCCGCTCGGCCTTCGACAGATGCGGCAGCCTTACGCTCTTCCTCAAGTTGCTTCGCGGCCACTCGGTTCTGGCCCTCGGACCGGAGCAAGGCCTGACGCCGGGTCTCGATCTCAGAACGTTGGGTGTCGAGATCCTTTCGTTCTGCGACCAGGCGGGCTGTTTCCGCTTTAGCCTTCAGCGTGCTGGCACGCGCCTTCTCTGTTTCCTCATGAGCTGCGGCAACCTGCGCCCTTACCGCGGCCAGATCCTGTTCGCTGGTACGCCGAAGCCGTGCAAGCACAGCCGCCTCGGATGCGGCGGCAGCCTTAAGCGCTTCGTCGCTGCGTTTCTCCTCGATCTTCGCGAGCGACTGAGCTTCTGCGGCCAAGGCCCTGCCCCTATCGGCGTTCTTTCGTTCATCCGCCAACCTCATCATCGCTTCCTCCGCCCCACGCTGCGCATCCCGCGCCTCAGCCCGTCTGTGTTCCAGATCCGCGCGTTCACGAGCCAGCCGATCGATCTCGGCCAGGCTATTTGCCGCAAGGCGTGCCTGGCCTTCGGCCAGCTTCTTTGTTTCAGCGGCAATTCGGGCTTCAGCGGCCTTGTCGGGCCCCGGCGCAACCGCAACCGCTTTAGACACGGGCAGTGGCGCATGTGACTTAACGTGAATGCGAAGTTCGTTGCGCCCAGTCTCAACCCGATAATCTGACGGTCGACGAAGTGCAATAAGCACCCGGGTCCGCACTCCGGTCCCATCCTGCGACGTCGAGGCCGACACCGCACCGACCGCAAAAGTGCCCGCGTCGAACGGAACTTCAACTTCGCCTAAGCGCGCCCCACTGACGTCAAGCACAACACGAGGAGGTTGCTCCAACTTAAACGTCGTAAAGGTGAGCGTTGATGTTCCTCTGACACGAAGAACTGTTTCGCCGTCGGTCTCTACCGCCCCGATTGACACTATCTGCGAAGCAGTCTTGTCATCGCGCTTTGACTCTGCCACGACCGTGTGCGAGAGGCTGGCTATCGCGCCAACACATCCCGCACCCAACAGCAGGCGACCCAGAAGCGCGCGTCCCACTAGGTTTGGTTTCATGAATTGACTCGACTTCATAGAACTCATTTTTGGGTCTCTTCCGGGTTGAGGAGCACTGCCTTCTCAAACGGCTTTGATTCACCGCTAGAGGTGACTTCAGCCAGTTCGAGGATGACGCGGTCCGAGAGGATCTTGGTCACACGAGCCCCCGCTTTTGATACGTAATCGCCACGTTTAATGGTTTGGCCGAGCCCGCCGGGATCTCGAAACATGGCTCTAGGTTGAGCATCGCCCGAAACGATTCCAATCAAGGCCAGTTCTTCGAGCGCGAATTTCTCGAATATCGCGGGAACCGTTCGGACCTTCTGAACGGTTTTTTCCACGAAAAGTCGGATAAACGATTTGAAGGGATCACGATTGGAATCGTCGTTGTCGACAAAATCTTCTTCTCGAAGGACCTTCTTTCGCAAGGCCGCGGCCCTTGCAGCGGGGTCGTTGGCGGGACCGGCGGCAGCAGCACCCGCCGCGGCGGTAGAACCTTTTGCACCGGGAAGGATCACTTTAACCGTGTCCTTCACGGCATCCTTTACGGCGTCTTTTATGGAACCGACTCCCGCAGTGCCAGGACGCTCTTCTGAGGGAGCGCCGACCTTTGAAGTCTGCGCTCTGGCCCGGCCCGCCCAGCCGATGACCGCGACGATTGCCAAACCCGCCATTTTCCTTAACAAGGGGTTCATTGTTCGTCACCTTTGGGCGCCGCTTGGTCAGAATAGCGAAAGGTCGTGGCCATAAAACGTGCCCGCATTTTGGTAGGCGCCGATGAGGATTCGTTTCGGTCAGGCGTCAGGCTGATGTTCTCGACATTCACGATGCGTTTTATTTCGCCGATGCTTTTGAAAAACTTTACCAGATTGTGATAACCGCCACGCACTTCGAACCTTACGGGAATCCGCACGTAGAGATCCTGGGGAACTTCGGCCTCTGGGTTCAGGGAAATGACCTCCAAGCCGGCCAGCTCTAGCTGTTCCTGAATGTTGGAAAGAAACCCGCCGATCTCGGCGCGCTTAGGAAGCACCTTTAGAAGATCGCGCTGTTCTTCCTGCAGCTGCATCAACTCGTTCCGAAATGCCAAATATTCGGTCTTGCGCTTTTCGTAACCGTTCTTTTCCTCTGTCATGCGCGCAACATTGGCCTGAGCCGCCACCACCGCATCGCTGAGATCGGAATAGAAAATCTGCCAGTAGAGTCCGACGACAACCAGCATCAATCCGACCGTTACGCCAACTTTGGCGGCGGTCTTTAGCTTCAGGATTTTTTCTATAAGCTGCCGCATTTAGTACAGCACTCCCGCGCCGATGCTGAACGAGAAATGCCTGATGTTCGCCGTCGTTGCTGTAACCTGCGATTGTCCGCCGTATTCGACGTTGCTGAAAAACACCGAACTTTGTAGGCGTTTAAGAAATTCGGCGATGTCATCGGTAGACTTTGCGGATCCACGAATCTTCACCTTCCGGTCCGCCTCTTCAATGCCGTCTATCCACAACCGGCGGGTGTCCCAACTTGCGTTGAACCCGACGTTTGGATCGCGGCGCAGGCTTTCTTCGTAGGCAACTCGATCGAAGGTGGGGCCCTTGCCCGGCGTCAGAATTTCGGAAATTTCACGCAGGAGATAGACAGGTCCGGTGCGGCCTGCTTCCAGGGCCTTGATGCTTTCGCGCTGTTTTAGCAGCTCGGTCCGCTGGGCCTTGATTTTGTCATAGTCGCCCATCTCCGCCTTCAGCTTTTCGATTTCCGCCGTCAGCCGTGTCGACTGGCGTTGCTGTTCCTCTAACACCGAGGTCGTATCCAGGTGAACATAGATAACAGCGCCCAGGGCTAGGAATACGCCCGCTGCCATGTAGACAAGCTGGCGCTGGCTTGCCTCGCGACGTTTTATCTTCCGCGCGGGAAGAAGATTTATTCGAATCACGACTTGTCCCCCACACGACGGAGCGCCAGCCCAACGGCGACCACCGCTTCTGCTGCGTGCTGCTGCAAAAAGGCGCTGTCAAAACGTTTCTGGTCGATGAGCAAACGCCGAAATGGGTCCATGATTTCGACCGGGGTTCGCGACTTCTCCTCTAGTGACTTCTGGAGGGCTGTCACTTTTGCCGTACCACCGCACAGATAGATTCTGGAAAGTTGAGCTTCCGGTACCGAAGACAGGTAAAAGTCGATCGAACGCTGAAACTTGCCGGCCATTTGTTCGGCAACATCCGCCATGACCGCTTCCACCTCCTGGGGAAGAACCTCCTGGCTTCCCCCCCCAGTACCGCCGATTTTCCACGCCTCGGCCTCTTCCTGGCCAACGTTCAAGCGTTTTTGAAGTTCCTCTGTAAATGCGTTCCCGCCAGTGGTCACATCGCGCGTGAAGGCGGTTGTGCCGCCCGAAAGTATGTTGATGGTCGACAGCGATGCGCCGACGTTGATAAGGACCACGGTCGTGCCGGGTTCCATTGTGTAATTGATCTCGAAGGCGTTTTGAATGGTAAAGGCCGTCACATCCATGACCATGGGCATCAGGCGAGCTTCCCTGATCACCAAACTGTAGTCCGCAACGACCTCCTTCTTTGCCGCGACCAGCAGGATCTCCATCTGCCCGCCCTGCCCTGGTCCCCCGCTTAACAACTGGTGATCCAGTTCGACGTCGTCCTTGGAAAAAGGAATGTGGTGTTCAGCCTCCCACGGGATCTGTTCCTCCAATTCCTGTTTGGTCATCTCGGGAACTTTGATCTTTTTGATAATGACGGAATGTCCGGAAATCGCAGAGGCGACTTCCCGGTTGGCCAGTTTCAAAATGCCCCGCAAGGTCTTGATGGCGTCAACGACCGCCGCCTGATTCATAATCGCCCCGTCGACGATGGTCTGTGGCGGCAACAGTTCGATTCCAAAATTGACCAACCGCCAGCCCTTGCTGGTTTCCTTTAGTTGGACCGCCTTGACCGAACTGGAACCAATATCAAGGCCAACGCAAGTTCTCGGCATCAAAGCCCCCCTGGGCAATGAGACATGGAGGATCGATGTGACGCCACTATGGACCAGGGTAAATCCCCCAGCGTGACAGTCAATAAACCGACCATGTTCTGTGACAGGGATGGCGACTTGGTCATACGATTTTTCTACTGGTAAGGGGCATGGGCGGTGGGGTGTGGCCTTCTGGTCGGGGGGTTGTGACGCCGTATTCCTTGATCTTGTAGAGCAGCGCGCGATGGGAAATTTCGAGCAGTTCGGCGGCCCGGGTTCGGTTGCCTGCGGTTTTGGTCAAAGCGCGCCTGATTAAGTCTTCCTCGGCACGTCGGGACGCGCGCTTGATAGAAAGGTCGGGATCGGTGTGCGAATCTCGCATTATCGACCCATTTGCACCGCGCAGACGTTCAGGTAGGCTTTCGACGTCTATCTGGGGGCCATCGGTTAACACCATCGCCCGTTCAATCGTATTTTCGAGTTCGCGGACGTTCCCGGGCCAGGCATATTCGACCAGCAGTCTCATGGCGTCTGGGGATACCCCCGACAGGCTCAAACCCATCCGCAGGTTCATCCGTTCAAGGAAATGGGCAACCAGCAACGGGATATCCTCGCGACGATCCCGCAAGGGAGGCAGTTCCAGGTGCAGTACGTTAAGCCGATAGTAGAGATCTTCCCGAAAGCGGCCCGAGGCCACTTCGTTTGCCAAATCACGCGCCGTCGCAGCGACGACGCGAACGTCAACCTTGACGTCCTCCGAATCGCCCACAGGACGGACTTCTTCTTCCTGCAAAACCCTTAGTAACTTCACCTGTAGAACGAGGGGAAGTTCCCCAATTTCATCGAGGAAAAGCGTCCCTCCCGACGCTTCCTCGAATATTCCTTTTCGATCACGGATGGCATCAGTAAACGCGCCCTTTCGGTGTCCGAAAAGTTCGGATTCAAGCAGAGCCGCTGGAATTGCCCCACAATTCACGGCAACAAAGGGGTGGGCCTTTCGCGATGATCCTCGATGGATGCCCCGGGCCACCAGTTCTTTGCCCGTTCCGGATTCACCCGTAATCAGCACCGTGGTCTTGAAATCTGCGATCTTTCGAATGGTTCGGAACAGATCCGTCATCCGGGTGCTGCGCGCCACCATATCGGTGATGCCACCTTCCGCCTCTTTAGCGGCGATAAGAAGCTGACGCCGCAGGGTTAGATTCTCGCGGAACAACCGCTCCCGTTCTTCGGCCTTGCGTAACAACAACACCAGTTCGTCCGCCTCGAAAGGTTTGGAAAGGTAGTCGTAGGCTCCATGTTTCATGGCTTCTACGGCGACGTCCCGGCTGCCGTACGCCGTCATCACAATGACCGTAGCGCCCAGTTGCCGGCGCTGAATCTCGTCCAGGAGGTCGAGCCCCCCTTTGCCGGGCATCTTTAGGTCCGTTATCACGACATCGAAGGGCCGCTGCCCCAGTTCGGCAAGGGCTTCGTCGACGGTGGAGGCGCCAACAGCTTCATATCCTTCTCGTTGGAGGAGGATCTGAAGAAGGTGACGAAGGTTTTCTTCGTCATCAACCACAAGCACGCGTCGCATCTGATGGTGGCCCCGGCCTGAGATCGTATCACGGTTCAGAGAAATTCTGAAAATCCGGGAATGTTCAAAAGTCGCGCTTGCGCCAGGTGGATGCAATAATTGTGGCGTGTTTGGTCGTGCAAAACCCGGTTTAGGGGACGGTGCGGAATTCTTCCATCAGGGCCTTGGGACCAAATCCGCCGCCCTGTGCCTGCACGGGTTCTCGGGTAGTCCCTTCGAAGTTCGCCCTATCGCCCAGGAATTTGCCCGCCGTGGTCACACCGTCCTTGCCCCCGTGATCGCGGGACACGGGGTAGATGTTGCCCATCTTGCGCAAACCGCCTGGCCCGATTGGCTTCTCAGTGCGCGAAAGGCGTTGATCCGGCTTCAGTTGGCGGCGCCGGGGGCTGCGATAGCGGTGGTTGGTTTCTCGATGGGCGGGCTTCTGGCATTGCGCCTCGCCATGGAATCGCCCAACGAATTGGGGGCCTTAGCCGTTCTTGCCGCCCCCTTGCGGCTATCACGATTCAAATCGATCGCCGTTCGCACGCTCGCGGTCCTGCCACGCCCGTTGCGGCCCCTGACGATTCCTAAGTTCGGATTCGATACCCGCGATCCTGACATGGCCCGGCAGAATCCCGGCCTACCCGGACTGCCCTTGGGGGGCATTATCAGCCTTCTTGACCTTGGCGCCCAGATTCGTTCCAGACTGCATGAGGTTCGGACCCCGACGTTTATCGCCTACGGGCGGCGCGATCGGACGGTGCCGCGTCGGGATTTTGACGATTTGAAGGCGGGATTGGGAACCCAGGTTCGGCAGATCTGTTTTCTGAGGTCGTCGGGGCATCTGCTGGCTATTGACGTCGAACGACAGCAGCTTGTTGAATCCGTGTGTACGTTTGTTGATGACACCTTGGGCCCGTCGTGACGATGTCCAAGGAGGTCCTGATTGTAGGCATCGACCAGGGAACCACCGGGTCGACCGTGGTGGTGTTCGGGATGGACGGGGCTGTTCGGGGCCGAGGGTATCGCGAGGTCGCACAGTCGTATCCCGCCCCGGGGCACGTCGAACATTCCCCTTCGGGATTAATCACCACGGTCACGGAGGCGTGCCGGGAGGCCTGCGCCGGGCTGTCGGACCGATCCATCGCCGCCGTAGGAATCACCAACCAACGGGAGACCACCGTGCTGTGGGATCGCCGGACCGGCGAGGCTGTTGCCGAAGCGCTGGTGTGGCAGGACCGCCGCACGGCCCCCCTGTGTGCTGATCTGCAGGCTTCGGGTCATGCGGCGCTGATCCAGGCCCGCACGGGCCTTCTGCTGGACCCCTATTTTTCCGCAACCAAGGTGGCTTGGTTGCTGGACGCCTTTGCAGGGCTTCGCGCACGAGCGGAACGGGGCGAGATCGCGTTTGGCACGGTGGATAGCTGGCTGGTTTATCACCTGTCAGGGCGGCGGCGCCATGTGACGGACGTCAGCAACGCTTCGCGGACGATGCTGTTCGACATTCACAAACAAATCTGGAGCGACGAGCTGTTGGCCTTGTTCAACATCCCCCGGGCCATTCTTCCCGAAGTTGTCGGCAATACCGAGGTCATTGCGCACACACAGGGTTTGCCAGGCGTCCCCGACGGAACGCCCATCGCCGCAATGGCGGGAGATCAGCAAGCAGCCCTTTACGGACAAGGGTGCGAGCTGCCCGGAGACGCGAAATGCACCTATGGCACCGGGGCATTTCTGCTGATGAATATGGGGGCCAACGCAGCGGTGTCCCGGCATCGGCTTTTGACCAGCATCGGGTGGCGGATCGATGGGAAGACGTCCTACGTTCTTGAGGGAAGCGCTTTCGTTGCGGGCGCGCTGGTAAAGTGGCTTGTCGACGGGCTAGGAATCATCGCGAAGGCCTCAGACATTGAGCCGCTGGCCGCTACGGTCCCAGACGCCGGGGGCGTCATGATGATCCCCGCGTTGGCGGGGCTGGGCGCGCCGTACTGGAGGCCCGACGCACGCGGGTTGGTCAGCGGGATCACCCGCGGAACAACCCGGGCGCACCTGGCGCGCGCGGCACTTGACGCCATTGCCCTGCAGACAGTGGACCTTGTGCGGGTGATGGAGTCCGACACCGGGTGTAGCCTAGGGGCGTTGCGCGTAGACGGCGGGGCATCGGCCAATGACCTGCTGATGCAGTTGCAGGCGGACTATCTGGGCGTCCCGGTCATTCGACCCGCTTTCGTTGAATCCACGGTTCTGGGGGCGGCCCGGCTGGCGGCGCGGACTCTGGGGTGGGCGTTGCCTTGTCCGGACGAGAAAAATCGCGGCTCCGCGCGTTTCGATCCGCGCCTTACCGTTGCGAAGCGACAAGAATCGTTCGGACGGTGGAAAGAAGCCGTCGAAAAGGCGTAAGCTAGAACCGTCGATGTCGACTTTTGCCCCCCCGCCCCCCAAGGGCCCGATCACTGTGGACGCCTGTGGGTACACCCATCCTGGCCGGCAACGCGAAGAAAACGAAGATGCCTTCGGGATTTTCAGCAAGGACAATCTTTTCCTTTTGGCGGATGGGATGGGAGGACGAGCCGCTGGCGCCGAAGCAGCCCGGCTGGCGGTGGACGAAATGCACCGCTTTTTTCATGAGAAACACAAACGGCCACAGGGGGACTGGCCACAACCGGTCGACCGCAATGTGTCCCTTGGTGCGAACATCTTTCGGATCGGCCTCAAACTGGTAAACCAGCGCATCCGCGAGGCGGCCAAGGCCAGTCCCGATCTGCACCGCATGGGAGCGACGTTCGCCGGATTGGCTATCGGCCAGACCCAAATATGGACCGCGCATGTGGGGGACGTTCGGGTCTATCGTCTGCGGGCGGGAACACTTAAACGACTGACCCGGGATCATTCTTTGTTAGAAGAAATGATCGCCGCCAAGCCTGACATGACGGAAACGGAAATGGCTAATTTTGCCCACCGGAACGTCGTAACCAAGGCACTTGGAACCCGTGAGGATGTCGAACCCACTGTGTATGAAACTGCGCTTGCCGAGGGCGATGTTTACCTTTTGTGCTGCGATGGACTGTGGGGTGTTGTGAGGGACGCGCAGATTCAATCAGTGTTGGTAACCACCCCCGATCTTGAACAGGCGGGGCAAATGTTGATCGACGCGGCGAACGAGGCGGGCGGGCCCGACAACGTGACCGCTGTGCTCGTACGGGTCAAGACCGCCTGAACGGCGGGATTTTTGAGCCCCTGCCTGTGATGGCCTCTACGACAACGGGACTTGCCGACCTGATTGCCCAACGCCGGACCATCGTTTGCGTCGGTCCGGGGGGGGTTGGGAAAACTTCGACGGCAGCGGCGGTCGCCGTTGCTGCGGCACGGATGGGACGACGGACGTTGGTGTGTACCATTGACCCAGCCCCGCGGCTGCAAGACGCGCTCGGGCTGTCGGATATGGGGGCCGTCCCCAAAACGATTCCGGTCGACGTGGCAAGGCGATTGGGCATCGACGATGAACGTTTGTGGGTGGCACGCCTAGAAACGGCTGCGGTTTTTGCGAGTCTGGTGAGGGCTGAAGTGACCGACCCAGATGCCCGCGCGCGGATCTTCGCCAACCCTATCTACCGCCAGGTGACCACCGCCTTGACCGGATCCGAAGAATACGCCGCTGTCTTGATGCTGGGAGAATGGGCGACCTCAACACAGTGGGATTTGCTGGTGTTGGACACGCCGCCCACGGAGCACGCGATCGATTTTCTGGAGGCTCCCCGCCGTATTGCCGACGCGGTCCAAAGCCCGGTCCTGCGCTGGCTATCCCGTCCCCGCGACACGTCGGCAAAACCGTTTTGGCCATGGCAAAAACTGAAATCAAGTGGAACCCTGGTACTGCAATGGATGTCCCGGTTGGTGGGCAGCCGATTCCTTGATGATCTGGGCGCGTTCGTGGCGGATTTCGAAATTGTCTTACGAGGGTTTGCCGTTCGGGCGCGCATCACGGCAAACGTCCTGAGACGGGACGATGTTGGGTTCTTGTTGGTTTTCGCGGCCGAACGTCCT
The DNA here is from genome assembly GCA_043754455.1 of Myxococcales bacterium. Taxonomy (GTDB): domain Bacteria; phylum Myxococcota_A; class Polyangia; order Fen-1088; family Fen-1088; genus JAYUUT01. Next base: position 4,344 of record JAYUUT010000414.1, on the reverse strand, counting down.
GCGGTTGATGAGGCCTTAGTGTTCCGGGCCCGGTTGCAAGCAGCCGGCGTGAAGGTTGACGCCCTCGTGGCCAACCGGGTGCTGGCGGTTCCTCCCCTGCGCGATGCGCGGGCCATTGCAGCCGCGCTTGTGACGCCATCGATCTCAGGGTTGGACGCCGCCGTTTTCGCCAGGGCCGCTGGGTTCGCCGTCCAGATGACCGACGCCCAGCAGGCCCAGCTTCATAGGGTCAGGACGTCGGATCTTGGCCTCATAAAATTGGTGCAAACGCCCTTCTTGGATGCCGACATTTCAGGCCTGGGCGTCGTCGCCGCCATAGCCGATCATCTGTTAACGTCCCCCCCCGTCGCACCGGGAGATCAGGTACCATGAAAAACAATCAACACATTTTAGGTCTGGACATCGGCACAAGCGGCGTCAAGGCGACGCTTCTGGATCGTCGTGGCAACGTCGTGGTCAGTGTGACCGTGGCACACCCATTGGCCACCCCGAAACCAGGCTGGGCCGAACAACATCCCGACGATTGGTGGCGCGCAGCCAGCGCCGCCATCAAACAAAGCCTTCGCAAGGCACGCCTGTCAGGTAAGGACATCGTGGGCGTGGGCCTTTCAGGCCAGATGCATTCATCTGTGTTTTTGGACCGATCGAACCAGGTGATTCGCCCTGCCCTTCTGTGGTGCGATGGTCGTACGACAGCGGAATGCGCAGATATCACGCGCGCGGTGGGGGAAGACGGCCTACGCCGCTACGCCTGCAACCCCGCCTTAGAAGGGTTCACCCTGCCCAAGGTGTTATGGCTGAAAAAACACGAACCCGCAGCGTGGAAACGCCTTAGCAAGGTTGTCCTAGCCAAAGACTACATCCGCCTGAAGCTGTCGGGTGTTCTGGCCACGGAGCCTTCGGATGCGTCGGCAACGCTGATGTACGACACGGCCAAGATGAAATGGAGCGACGAAATTCTAAAGGCGGTGGGCCTGTCGTCGAGTCTGACGGTCGATGTGGGCGGTTCGGCAGAACCGTTGAGCGTCGTCTCACGCGAGGGTGCGCAAGCCACGGGCCTTCTTGAAGGGACACCCATCGCGGGCGGCGGTGCAGACAACGCGTGTGGCGCGGTAGGCGTAGGTGTCGTGTCGACAGGTGACCTGGTTGCCAGTTGGGGCACATCGGGCACGGTGCTTGGGCCGATGGACAAACCCAATGTCGATCCCGCGCTGCGCGCTCATACGTTCTGTCACGTGGTGCCCGACACCTGGTACCTGATGGGCGTCATGCTGACAGCGGGGGGGGCCTTTGCCTGGCATCGGGGCGTGGCCGCGGCAGAATTGGCGCGGGTCAAGGATGGCAACTTGCGGCTCAATGACGAAGCCGCCAGCGTTCCTATCGGCGCGCTGGGCCTGACGTTCCTGCCCTACCTTCAAGGTGAACGAACGCCCCACCGTAATGCGGCCGCCCGCGGGGCCTTCATCGGGCTTTCGCTGTCGCACGGCCGCCCCCACCTGACCCGCGCGGTACTCGAAGGCATCGCGTTCGGCATGCGCGATTCGGTCGAAATTCTCAAGGCGCTGGGCATGCCCGTTGGTCGGGTGCTGTTGACCGGCGGGGGGGCCGCCAGCCCGTTTCTTCGCAAACTTCAGGCAGATGTCTACGGTGTCCCCGTGCAGACTGTAAATCGTGAAGAAGGTCCCGCTTACGGCGCGGCTTTGCTAGGTGCTGTCGCTGCGGGCGTGTTCAAGACCGTGCCAGAAGCTTGCCACGCAACATTAAAACGTAAGGCAGCCCTTGCGCCGAACTTGAAAGCCCACGCGGCCTACGCCGCCCCTTACGCACGATTTCAATCGCTGTACCCCGTCCTAAAGGATCACTTCTAGATCACGGGATTTTCATGCCCGGACAGCCAAACAGGATCTGAACATTTTTGGCGACGCCGCTTTTTAGTTTGTCACACACCGGCCCCTGAATCAGCAGCGATGAGTTCCCCGCACCCACGTAGTTCCATCCGTTGGCGCCGGTTGTGTCCCGTTGCAACCTGACACCATCGATATCGACCGCCACGTTGCTCGCATCAGGGGGCGGCGGGTTCAGGGGAAATGAACACGACGCAACCTGTCCGGTGATCTGTTCCAAACTGGCGGTGAATTCATCCTGGCTGGTCACGGGGTAGTACCGCGTGTTCGGATCGGAGCGGGGGCGGCCGCCCTTATCTGCCATCGCGTTCAAAGTGGCGACTCCCATGCGATCGATGCCGATTCCCACCACAAAGGTCGGAAATCCTGCCGCCGCCGCCTCAGCCACCGACTGAACGGCGCCGCTATCATCCCCGCCGCCGCGTAATGTGCCCCCCGCACAGTTCGGAAGCCCATCAGTCGCCAATACCAAATATTTCGGATTGGGGGACGTCAAGGTTTTCATAAAAGCCGTGGCATTGCGAACCGCCGCTTGGGTTGGCGTGCCTGTCCCTTCCAGGACAGCAGGTGAGCCATTTATCGCAGCCATGACCATCGTGTGGTTGTTGATGGCCACCGGGACGTTCACCCCATTGGGCACCCCACAAATTCCACCCAGGGGAAACAGTTTCAGCCCCCAAAGCACGCTTGCCTGGGTCTTGCTTATCACAGTATTTAACGCATTGACGGCGGCTGCCCATTTGTCGGTCTGCATGGCGCCGGGCATCGGCCGAACACCGGGCGTCGTGCCGGTGACAAAGGGATCCTTCATGGAACCTGACCGATCGAGGACCAGCAACAATTCGGCGGGTTGTTTCTTAAGATCGTATTTTTGCACCCCACACGCGTTAGCGGCACCGAGTGGCCCCTTGGTACCGGCCACCCCACCGCCGTCCGGAAGGTCAAGACGAAAGCCGCCGCCCGAACCCCCAGCGCTACCGGTTCCCGAAGGGTTTTTGCCCGAAGAGCTGTTGTCCGACGAGCCCGTGCCGCTTGAGATCACGCCCCCATCCCCGCACCCACCGTTTATCAGCGAAATACAGACGGGCACCGACATCAAAACCATACGGAACGGGCGATAAACGTTGGGCATGAAACACCTCCTGGAGATCCCGTAAGGGGTGTAAGGCGGCACCTATCGTCAAAAAAAGTTTACAGGCGCAGCAAAAGAGGCACGGTTGCTGCCACGGTCAGTGAAAACACGAGTGTTTCAAACAACTTCTGCGGGATGTGTTTGAAGATAAGGCGTCCCAGCACGGCCCCCGACACAAGGGCAGGTAGGACCAAAAGGTCAAACGACAAAGACCCCATCGTGATGAGGCCGTGGAAGCCCAAGAGCGGCAATTTGAGCACGTTTATGACAAGGAAGAACCAGGCCCCGGTTCCGATGAATTCGTCCTTGGCAAGGCGTTGCGTTAGCAGGTAGGCGTTCATCACGGGCCCTGCAGCGTTCGCTACGGTCGTGGAAAAACCCGCCGCAGATCCGAAAATAATGGGTTGCCACCGCCCCGCCGTCGGGCGATGGCCGGTGTCAGTGGTTCTTACCTTCGATCGAACCCTCTGGACGACCACCATCGACAGCACAATAACGCCAACAATTCGACGGAGAACAACGTCGGGCAGGGCCAAGGCCAGAGCCCCGATTCCCATGCCAAAGAAGACCCACGGAACCAGCGTCACGAGACGGCGCGTGTGGGCATGACGACGGTAGTAAAAGACTGCGAAGACGTCGGCCGCGCACAGGAGGGGAAGCAACCAACCGGCGGACTGTTTGGCACTGCCGACCAGCAGTGCCATCAGCGGCACCACCATAATTCCGATCCCCGGTACCCCGGTTTTGGCAACGCCCACAAGGAAGCCGCACAACGCCCCGACGCCCCATTGCCATGGCAGCAGCGCTGGCAGGATCACATCAGTCCACTGCGCCAGCGTAAATGATCACGCTGCGCCCGACGAAACCGCCGGGAACCTTCCCTTCCACAACCAAACGCCCCGCCCTGTCCCTCTTGGCCGTCAATGACAGTGCCGGGGCCGCACCGATTCGGTAGGTCGCGTAGGTCGGCGTGACTGGGTGGCCTTCGATCGAAAGGGTCGGTCGAAAAACCAAAGCGGTGCGAGCGATCGAGATGCAAAGGGCTAGTTTTCCTTCGGTCCCACCTTCGTGATCGTGGTCGTCCTTGTCGGATGCGGAAGGGTGACTAGCGAGGGTCGCAAACGTCGCGCCCAAGACGACCGTCACGCCGCCGTTGGATTCATATTCGATCCGCATCGTTCGCAGATCGGCAAGGACGATGTCCAAGGTTTTACCAGAAACGGTCTTGCCGGCACCCATGTCAAACAAAGGGATCGCTGTCCGCAGGAACGCCGTGGCGCGGGCCCTTGCGCTCCGTTCGGCCGCTGC
>JAYUUT010000413.1:0-24876 GCA_043754455.1 Myxococcales bacterium | reverse complement strand
TGATCGCGGGCCGAACACTTCGATCCCGGTGAAGTCATGCGGCGTCCATTTCTGAACGGCTCGGTGCTTGCTGCGGCGGTGATAGCCCTGACGTGGGTGCTATCGGTCGACCGCCACCGTGGCACCGAACACGGATCGGCCTCCGAACCAGGCCCCGGGGGGGAGAGCAAACGGGGCGTACACGCCCGAGAGCACATGCCTACTCCGGTATTCGTGGCGTCGCCGTCGCCGGATGCCGGGGACGAAGTGGGCGCGCGCGCCAAGGCGGTCCGCCGGGAGCGCCGCGAGCGCGGCCTAAACGCCTTCCTGGGGCAACCGATCGATCCAGGAATCGGCGTGTTCGAGTTGAAACCACCCCCGTTGGATGATCCAGCAGCGAAAGCCTTGAAGGACGAGAAGGCAATGGAAATTGCGGCGAGCCGGGTCACGGTGACGTCGGCAGAATTGACGAAAATCAAGGGACTCTGGACGAAATACCTAGAAGAGATGCAGAGCAGCGCGACTGGCAAAGAATCGGCGACCGTAATGGGAGCACTTCAAGAGTCCGCGGAGATTATGGACCGACACGCATCCGCGCTAAGCGACCTCCTGGGCCACGAGCGAGCGATTCAATGGAGGCAGGCGGTGAACCGCGCACGCCGCCTCGAATTGCCCAAGGAGCAGCACGGACACAACAATCAACCGCATCCCTCTGCGGCCCGTCCGAGCGCGCCCGCGCCATGAGGCTCTGCCGAAGGGAGCAGATTGCCGGAGCGGCGCGGTCACTGTCCACGCCGTGGCTGAGTGCCACCAGCAGTGCCGCGACGCCGCCAATTCCCCGGATCCTCATCTGGAACGGAAAGATAGTGTGGAAGGTTGAAAGTTATTGGCGTGTGGTGGGCCCCGGCGGATCGAAGCCCCTGCGGGTGGATGGTTTGACGAGCGTGATTGACCTGGCTAGTGGGGGTGGCACCTCTTGGGCAGTGGGAAACGACGGAGCCGGTCATCTGGCGATTACGCGGGTTGGCACCACCGCAACGTGGCTGTCCTGGTGGGCACCACCACGGCCATCCTCTTCGACGGGGGACGCTGGCACCCCATCTCCACCTGGAAAGGGTTCCACACCATCGGCTCGCCCCCACTGCCTTCGGCAGTGGTCGTGCTCGGCCGCACCGTGGCCATGGCGTTCGACCACGGCGAGTGGGGCGGCGGGCTGGTCGAGTTACAGATTGATACCGAGAAGACGACGACTGTCCCGAGCGATTCGGAGCCCTGTACGTGCATCGACCGCGGTGCCGCAGCGGTCTGGGCGCCGGGTTAAAAATGAAGGCGTTTTACGCCCTATTTCTTCAATTCCAGATCAAAGCTAATGTCGCTGCTGGTCGCGTTGACCTGATGGACCTCGACGGCGATGACGTTTGTTCCGGGTACCAACAGAGACGCGGCGTTCGTGATGGTCTTGCTGTAGACAGCCGATTCGTCGGTGCCACCAATCGTGGACGCAGCCAAGGTGCTGTAGCTGATGGTGCCGGTCGGCATGTTGGACCGGAAGATCTCAGTGCCATTGAGATAGACGACCCCGCCGTCGTCACGCGTCATGTTGATGGTCAACTGAGGGTAATCGGCTGGGTTGGTCACATTGAAGGACTTCCGGAAATAGCTGCTGATCCATTTTGTGGTGCCGCCCGAAGGGATCACGGTTGCCTCGCCGCCATCTCCGTACCCCAATTCAGCCGCACCCTGCGCCCAGTTGGCGTCACTAAAGGCTAGGGTCGTCCAGGATGCCGCGTTTTGGTCGGCTGGTGCGTCGGCGCCTGTGTAGTACTTCCATCCGGTCGCCTTGGCGGGAATCAGGGTGGCGGCAGGGGCTGCGGTGACAGTGATGGACACAGCCGTCGACGTGGTTGTTGCATTTGCGTTGTCGACGGCCCGGGCGGTTAGCGAATAGGTCCCGGCTGCAACACTTGTCCACGAAAACGAATAGGGCGCCGTCGTGTCCGTCCCCAGCAGGGCCGTGCCTTGATAGAAATCGACCTTCGCGATAGTGCCATCGCTGTCTGTGGCGTTGGCTTCAATTGTGACGGTCGCAGGGGCCGTGTAGACGGTGGCGTTCGCGGGTGCGGTGATGGACACCGTCGGTGCGGCGTTAGGGGTAGGGGGCGGCGGGCTGACCGCCGCGCCGTGGGTGATGGTGAACCAGTCGGCCACCTGCGGGGTGGCGCCGGATTCACGCAGAAATTTCGCATCCAAACGGTCGCCATCAATGTCGACCACGACAGATCCTAGGTTGTTCAGCGATATGTACATGGCGGGGTGACCGTAGGTGGGCGCGGGGGATGTAATCTGTCCGGAGCTGCCGGCCACGACATAGACCGCCCCTTGTCGTGCGCTGGCAGGCGCGGTGGCACCAGCCTTGGCATAGGCGCCCGTGCCGTCCGTGCGGCCGCTGCCGCTGTTTTTTAGATTGGCCGGGGTGACAGTTGTGGGGGTGTTGTAGACGCCATCAATCAGGAAGCTGCGTTCGTAGCCGTGGCTGTGTCCGGAAAGGACCAGATCCGCACCGTACGTATCCAGCAGCGGGACGATATTTTCGCGCATCTGTCGCAGTTCAATTTCTGTGTCCGATTTGTGCGTACCGCGGCTGTAGGGCGGGTGGTGCCAGAAGGCCATCAGCCATTTGCGCATGTTGGCGGCAAGATCGTTTGACAGCCACGTGGCCATCGCAGCCCCGGCAGCACGATCGGACGCCATCGAATCCAGCGCCACGAAGTGCGTGTCACCAAAATCGAACGAGTAATACTGTTCGGTGCCCGAGGCGATGCCCCCGGCCTCGGCGGATTTTGGCAACGTGAAGATATTGAAATAGGGTAGGGTGGCGGCCGCGGTCGTCGCCTGTGCGGTTTCGTGGTTTCCAATTACGGGGAAAAGAAACGACTGCCGCAGGACGCTGGGGTACATGTTGAACACGGCTGCCTGGTGTTCGGTGTCGGTGCCCGTGGTGTAGGCGTTGTCACCCAACATGAGGACCAGATCCGTGTACCGTGTGCCCGCGTAAGAAAGGTAGCCGTCGCGCACGGATTGGGCGCTGCTGTTCGCGGTTCCCGAGTCACCGAGAATCCATAGACGGGTTGGCTTGGGGGTGCCCGGGGTGGGTGCGGTAAAGAAGAAATGGTTTGCGTCCCCGCCGCCGAGCGCCGCTGCCGTGCTACCGACCGAATAGAAATATTTGGTATTGGGGGTCAGCCCGGAAAGTGCGATTTCGTGTTCTGTCGTGGCTGTTGCGGGGCCATCGGTTTGGCTTGAAAGGGCGTCGATCGAGGCACCGAAGCGCACCCGGCCTACAACCGCGGCGCTGCTGCGAAAACGCACAACACCGCCCGTCGATGTCCCCCGCTGTAGATAGGGACCGCGCGTGACCGTCACAGCCGATGAAGCATTGGTCCCCACAAGTTCAAGATCCATCGACAGATCTGAACTGGTTCCGCCGGATTGATGGACTTCAACTGCTATGACGTTTGTGCCAGCCACCAACAAGGCCGCGCTGACCGTAGCGGTGAAGTAGCTGTTATCCTCGACGGTTGATGAGGCGACCGTGGTGTGACCTATCGTGCCCGCTGGCATATTGGAACGAAAGATTTCGGTGCCGTTGAGGTACGCCACCGCCCCATCGTCGCGCAGCAGGCCTAAGCTGAGGCTGGTGAACGACCCTGGGTTCACAACGGAAAACGTGGTCCGGAAATAGGTCGTGATGTATTTGGCGCTGGCGTTGCCTCCGTAACCGATGACGGTGGCCTCGTCGCCGTCCCCATATCCCAGTTGCCCGCGTCCCGAGGCCCACCCACTGTCGTTGAACCCCGCGGCCTGCCATGCGGTCCCCTGGTTCGATCCGTCGGCGAGATATCTGAACGTGGAGCCTTTGGCAATCAGCGGGGTTGTCAGCGCCTGGGTGATTTGGGACACGTCCTTATCGTTCGCATCCGGCTGATCGCAGGACAGGGTTGCCAGCAGCGACAGCGTTATCAAATATTTGAACAAGTTCATGACCACATCCTCTTGAAACCAAAGCGTGCCCCCGCAGGGGCCCCACCGCCTCTCATTAGAGGCGGGACCGGGGCCGTGGTCAAACGAAAACGCACAACGACTTGCCCTGTGATCCAGGTCACAGGGCAAGTCCAGACCGACGTCGGAAACCCTGGGAATGCCGACCCGATAGCGAACCGCTACTAGGTTCGGACGGTTCGAGGTAGGAGACATGCGGCTTGAAGGGAACGGCGTGCAAACAACCCCCGGTCGGGGATTTCGTTCATTTTCGACCGTCGTTCGTGAATTTCCTGGTGTATTCGAGCCGGTACTTGACCCTGTCCTTGCGGTCGTCAACGTCCTCACCCTTGTGGCTGAGGAAGTAGTGCCCAATGAGTCGATCGGGGCTGGCGATCTTCAGGATGTTGAAAAACCGTCTGTTGTCAGCTGGCCTTATGGCTGCCTTGGTGAACGCTACGGTTTGCGTGGCTGAGTCATATCTGAAATCGACGATGTCAAACCAGTGTTCGCCATTTATCGAATAGTGACCATGTTTGTCTATGGCACAGATCTCGGAACCATTTCCGGTCGCTGCCTCGTAGTCGTTCCTCCACGTCCCGGTCAAGATGCTGCGCGAAATCGGCAGCGGTACTTTTGCGGAGGGAGCCTCTTGCGGCGAAAGGAACGATGTCATGGCCGGCGCCGCCCGTATGCCGGAGCGGAACGACATGAGAGCCAGGCCCGTCGGGATCGAGATCCAGTTAAGCGCTGTTCGGCGAATGATTGGATGGTTTTTTGACATGGTTACCCTTCCCCCACGGAATGATCGAGGCAGGATCAGTCGGCGGTCTTCCCGTCGCGGACCTTCGAAGTCGCCTTCATCTCGATGGCTTGTTTTTCCTTAGCGGCCTTTATCATCGGCGCCAGGTCATATCCCAGGGGTTGTCCGGCGTCGTATTTGGCGCGGGCCGAAATAATGGCTTGTTCCAGTGCCTCCGGTGTCGGAGAAATCTTGTATGGACGATGGGCGCCTAGGGGCACGGGAGGTACGTCGTTGTTGCTGGGGGTGATGGCGTCCCCCGGTTTGCGCCACCAATCCATGTCTTCGTTGTAGAACCACACGTATTCGTCCGTCGTGGCCAACGCGTCGTATATGTCGGCTTCCATATATCGATATTGTTCCCAGGTCGACATGAAATGTGGTGGCGTCAGTCCCAACTTTTCGCGTGGCCAGGTTCCCATGATCCAGCCTGTATAGGTGGCGACGCCCACCTGAACCTGCTGGCTATATTTCTGACGAAGCTCTGGCGGAACCAGGGACAATGCGTCTTCGCGAATCAGTTTGCGGGCCCGTTCGAATTCTGCACGCCCGCTGTAGTAATAGGCGTGTTCGTTGCCGTCGATGAAGGTCACGCCCGGACCCGCCACTTCCAACATGCCGACGAAAAACTCGCCCAGCAGCGCGTATTTATGGCCCTGGTGGTGAAAATGGGCCTGCCCCGCCACGTCCGGCGGTGTTTTCCAGTCGATCCAAAGCTGGTCGTTGCCGCCCATCTGATACAGAAGGCGCGCCAACTGGTGGAAGGTCAGGATCTTCATCACAGGGGTTTCGGCCTGCAGGGCCTTCATGATTTGCCGTCCCCGTTCGCGGGCCTGCGCTGGCAGTTTTGCGACCGCATCGCCCGTATATGAACCTGGGTAAAGCCAGATGTTTTCGCCGGCTTCTTTGTACGGTTCGGCGTCCCAACAGATGCCTTTCAACTTGCCGTCGCGAATCACGCGCGAGAACAGCTTCATGTTGGCAGCGATCGTGTTCCAGTGACTGTCATTGAACCAGTCAGCGGGGACATCCTGCATCCCAACCTTCGTTCCGTTAAGGAACAAAAAATTGTCCGTGAACCGTTCCCATTTTGTTGCAGCCAGGGCCTCGGCCTCAGGCAGCAGGTCAGCTTCGGGCCACGGTTTTGTGTCGAACATCTGCTGGTACTTCGGCAGGCGCATCACGACGCCGTCGAAGGGGCGTTTTTCCATCTCTTTTACGTGAGCGCGGACAAAGGCCGGTTCGGGCACGTCGTGGCCGTATTCAATGATCTTCCTGCGCGGGCCGATCGCCTTTGCAAGGCCCGATCCCCCCGGGGTGGAACCGACCCCGGAGCAGGCCAACGCGGTCACAGTTGTGACGCCAATGAAAGTAAAAATGATTGAACGGGTCGTCATTTATAGGGCTTCCTCGATCTGGGTGAATGGTAACAATGACAGCTAGCCACCGGCCATCCCCGCTGTCAATGCGGTTGCAATAGAACAACAAAAATATCTGGATTGAAAACGTTGCCTGCGCACGCTACCGTCTAAATTCTATTTCCCCCCCGTTCGAAGGAGGCGTCGTGCATCACAAACGTCAGGCCCTGCAAAGGCCGTCATTGACGCCGCTAAGGCTGATATTTGCTCTTTTCCTTGGAGGAATTTTCATTGGGTTCACCGATGCGCAATCGGCGCCGAACCTGCAGCTTGGCGTTGCCGCCCCGGCCCCTCGTCCGCGAAAGAAGGTCGTGTACTTCGGCAATGATGCCCCGACCCCTGTGTTTGCCCGGGATCACGTCCAGCAGATAGAAGCACGCCCTTTTGATGGCGTCGTCATCCGCCTGCCGAAGTACCAGCATATCTTTGATACGACTGCCTGGAAGGAAGCTGATCTGGCCCCGGATCGCGAGGCCATGGCAGCCACCAAATGGCAGCGGTTTACCGACAACTTTCTGTTCCTAAATGGCACGAACTTCAAAGCGATGGATTGGTTCGACGAAAAACAGTGGGACGTCATCTTGTTGAATATGAAGCTGTTTTCTAGGCTTATCCGCGACGGTCGGTTCAAAGGGCTGTGTTTTGACGCCGAGCCCTACGGCCAGAAAAAAGAGGGAGCGGATGTAAACCCGTGGTTCTACCCAGGGAAATACCCGGTCGAGAAGCAAGCCCAACTGCCTGCGCAGGTCCGATTGCGTGGTCGTCAGTTGATGTCCGCGCTGCAGACCGACGCGCCCGCCGTGCGCATCCTCAATTTTCATATGATGGCCCGCCTGCTGTACCAGATGGGCCCCAACGATCAGAGGTGGATCGATTGGAAGACGCCACCTGATGTGGCGGGGCAGACGCCGTTTCACCACCAAGGACATAAATACGCCCTGATGGGTGATTTCCTGATGGGCATGCTGGATGCGGCCAACCCTTCAGCGTCGTTCGTAGACGGCAACGAACACGCCTACTACTACACAAATCACGAAGAATTCCAGCGAGCGCGCACGTTGATTCGCCAGGGCGCGCGATCCCTTGTGCCAGCCGCGCTGTGGCCGAAGTACAGCCAGCAGGTGCAGGTCGGGTCCACGGTATTTCCCAATTGGGTCCTAGGGGATTGGCCGCACGAAACCCAGGGATATGTCCCGCCGGACTTTCTATCCCCTTGGGAGCAGCTTCGTTATCTGGAAAGCCAGATGTACAACGCGCTTTCCAGCACTGACGAATACGTCTGGCTTTACACCGAACATATGGAATTCTTTCGTCCCCCTGCGAACTCGGGCAGGGGCAAAGTGCCCGACGGCCTCGAAGCGGCGCTGGTATCGGCCCGGCGCAAATACGAAAGCGGCCAGGCGCTGGGGTACGACGTGGGGCCCCTGGTTCGCAGCGCACGGGACAGGTTGATCCGGGACGGGAAGCCGCAACGATCTGAAAGCGAAGCGAAGGCTGGCGACTGACCTGACCTGTTCTGTGGTGTCAGGTGGGGGAAGGGTATGACGATGACATTGCTAAAAGCCCAGGCCCTTTGCTTAACGCTGGTTGCTTCCGCGGCGGCGGCGGGTGAACGTCCGCAGCCTCCGGGGGCGTTGATTCAGATCGATGCCACCGGCCACAAAGTTGTTCAGGCACGGAGTGCCCAGGTGTCGTCCTTGGTCGTTGTGCCACAGGGGGCGGGTGCGTCTTGGGATCAGGTCGACCGGCCCGGCCAGACGATGTCCCCGCAGCGGCTGCAGGTCATGGGTCTGTCCGGCGGGTCTTTCGCGCTGTGGATTGATGAATTTCAAGTGGGCGTCTTTCGGGGTCCGGAACTGTCCCAAGGAATCAATGTGGCTGCCCCAGCGCGGCCCGTGACGCCGCCGCGCGTCCGGCATTTTGACCTTCGTTCCGTCTCGGATGTGGCGGCGGCGGTGCCGGCGGGATTTTCCCCGGTGTTCGGCGAGGGAGATCTGAACTACGTCCTGTTGGCGGCCAAGCCACAACGAAATCTGGAGCTATTTTTGGAAATGGACGCCGAAGGCGATGCCGGCGCGCTGCTGCTTCTGCGCGGCAATGAAAGAGGGCAGGGGTATTTGGTGACCCTGGACGGAGGTAGGCCCGGCTCTGTTGGGGCCGTGCAGCTGGTTGGTCTCAAGGGCGAGGGCCGATCGCCGGTTCCGAACTGGCGTCCGCATTGGAAGAAAAATGATTGGAACGCCGTGCGGGTTCGTATCAGCGGTGACAACGCCCTTATCGAACTGTGGTTAAACGGCACGAAACTGACCGACTGGCACGATCCAATCGTTCAGACCAAGGCGTGGGGCCGGGTCGCCTTGCGCCTATCCCGCGACGCCAAGCCACCACATTTTCGCAACGTCGCCCTGAAGGAGCTGCCATGAAACGGGGGTTTTGTGCTGTTCTGGCGGTCGCGATGGGTTTTTCGTGCCCGGCGTGGGGGCAGTCGTTCACCTTCAGCACGTTGGCGGGCAGGGGGGGCGCGAACGGGTCGACGGATGGACCGGGAGCCGTGGCGCGGCTGCGGGCGCCGACAGGGATCGCCGTGAAGAACGGCACGGTCTATTTTAATGAATACTGGAATGCGGCTGTCCGGAAAATTTCATCCGAAGGCGTGGTGTCCACAGTGGCGGGTGTGATGGGGACCCGTGGCAGCGCCGACGGCGCGGGGGCTGCGGCACGTTTCCATCATTCCCACGGCATCGCTATTGGCAATGACGGCACGCTGTACGCATCGGATTGCGGGGATCACACGATCAGGAAAATAACGGTCGCGGGCGTGGCCACCACGCTGGCGGGCCTAGCGGCAGAGCCGGGAAGCAGTGATGGGACGGGAAACATCGCGCGGTTTCATGGCCCCGAAGGTGTCGCGGTCGATGAACACGACAATGTGTTTGTCGCGGATACGTTCAGCTACACGGTCCGAAAGGTCAGCCCCGCGGGTGTGGTGACGACCCTGGCCGGTTTGGCGGGCGCGGCGGGCAGCGCGGATGGTAAGGGCAGCGCCGCGCGATTCGATGTTCCGATTGGCATCGCCATTGACGGGCAGGGGATCTTGTACGTGGCAGACGGTGGTTTTGACACGATGACGGGAAATTCCATCATACGCAAGGTCATGCCCGACGGCACTGTGACGACCCTGGCCGGTTTGGCAGGGCACGTGGGCCATGCCGATGGCAAGGGTGCGGCCGCCCGATTTTTCTACCCGGTGGGCATCGCCGCCGACAAAAATGGCACGGTGTACGTTTCGGATTCGCGAAACTTCACCATCAGACAGATTACGCCTGCGGGTGTTGTGACGACCATCGCCGGAACACCCGGCGCCCGGGGCGTGGCCGATGGCAAAGGCGCCGAGGTCCGTTTCAACATGTCACAAGCGATAGCCGTCGACAGCGATGGAACCCTTTATGTTGGGGATACCGGCAACCACACGATCCGCAAAGGTGTCAGGGCCGCGCGGTCTGAAGATCTGCCACGCCGATGACCTTGAAGGAGGGAACCGTGAACTCAGCGACGCCCTTGACCAAGGTGTGATCCCGCAGGGTCGTGTCGGTTTCCTTCAGATCGCTAAAGCCGACGCCGCGGGGGTAGGCACCGCGGATGCGCACGCGCAGCCCCTCGATAGCGTTGCCGCCGTAGTTTACGAAATACAGGCGCGCGCGGTTTTTATCGCCGACCAGTCGGCAAATGACGGTTTCGCTGCCGTAAATGCGCAGCAAACGTTTGTTGTCACTGATCTTGCCACGGATCGCGTAGGCAAATTCGCTGGGGTCCTGGGCCGACTTGGTCGGGTATTCCTTCGTGCCCAGTTGGATCGTTAGGAGGTGCGAAGGGCTGCGTGTGCTGACCGGTCGAAACAGAAGATTCCGGCGTGACAATAACTCGGTCACTTCGCCCATGGTCTCGGATCCATCGTCGATGATGCCGATCTGGCTCATGTCCGGCAAATCGAGGGGGGCTATCCGACGAAAAAACGAAAACACAGATCCAACCGCCGGAACATCGGCCGCATCAATTTTAACAACCGCGTTCGCGTCGTAGGCCCAGGCTTCGGCAACCGCGATGGCACCAGCGCCAGGTTTGGGTTCATAGCGGTACTGTCCCCCGGGTTTTCGCAGAAACTGCCAGCCATGGGCCACGACAAAAGGGCGCTGCGTGGGCGACAGGGTGGCAATCTGGGTGTCAATGCCGGGATCGGCTAGCTTCTTTAGCCCTTCCAGATCCGCAGGCGACATGGCCCGTGCATCGAAACCTGCCTTGGTCCACGCCTCCACGTTGGCGGGTGGTACCCGCAGCGTGGATAGGTTGTTTTTCTTAAGGACGGCGGCTGTATCAAGGCCCTTATCCCAATACAGGGTCGGTGCGGCCAGGATTAGCAACAGAGCGAAATTCATAGGACGATGCTCCTTAACTTCATGCGCTTGGGATTTGCGATGCCAAGGCCTAGTTTGCTGGCGTATTCAACGTGGCCGGGTTCGCGAATAAAGGCGTTCGCGTTCGGATCTTGAAAGCGATTCTTCCCGTTTTTCAGGCTTTCGGCGGACCTGTCCCAGATCGAAATGACGCCTTCCGCGCGGCGTTTTTCTTCGACCAGGTCGACGATCGTCCGATCAAGTGCGACCGGATCGGTGCCCATCAAAATCTGTTTTGGATAATAAACATAACGGGGGACGTTGCCGAACGGTCCCCCATGCCAGACGCCCCGGATGCCATCGACCACCTGCAAGACGGTGCGCGACCGCAACGGTTCCACGGAAGCCAGGGTGCCAATGAAGGACAACGTATTGGTCTTGGAGCTGGCGTGTGAACGCGCGACGTTCGAAAAACTGCCGTAAGCAATGTTTTTCAGACAGCCCGTCGCCCCTGCGGCCCCGTGATCTTTCACATTCGGGACATTGATGATCTTGGTGAAGGTTTCGGAAACCATGCGGATCAAATTGGATCGCGTGTCGTCTTCCCCAAAAAAATCGACGTCTACGTAGGTAAACGGATCGTAGGCGCTGTTCGACCCGCGCAAAGTTTCGGCGCCAAAGATGCGGACGCCTGCTGGCAGGTGGGGGACGTAGTTGACTTCATCCAGGTGTTCGGAAAACCGTTCGTAAATACAGATGCGATCGGGGCGAACGCCCACTGCCACAAGATTGCGAACGATTTCGGATACGACTTCTGGTGACGACACAACTTTGGGGCGTCCCACACAATTGACTTTGATGCCGACAAAATCGGACGGATCGAAAAAACGTCGCCAGGCATCCGCCCGTTTGTTTTCACCGGTCAGGGCGCAGATCCCACGGTCCAGCATCTGTTCGACGACGGCACGATCAATCGTGTCGGTTTTTTCGTCGATGGAACTTTTCGCGCGAATCTGGACCACCTGACCGGGATAAGGCCCGGGCATCCCTAGACCGCCTAGCGCGGGCCTGTGTTTCGTTACGATGCTGTACCGGGGCAGGGCGGGCGACGGGACCTGTACCGCAGCGCTGGCAACGCCAACGCCCGACAGTTTGACAAAATTTCTCCGCTTCATGGGGCTTCCTCGGTGCGCGTGGTCAGGCGATCCGGCAGCGTGATGGTCGCCAGATCTGTCTTGCTGGTCCCTACAGAAAATATGGCTTCGATGCCGGGGTGATGCGAAAGATAGCGCCGACTTTCGTCCACGCCCAATACGAAAAACATCGTGTCCAGGGCGTCAGCTTCCGTCGCGGTCGCTGATGTGACAACAAGTGATAAGATGCCTTGGACGGGCCAACCTGTGCGCGGATTTAGGATATGGCCGTATGTGGCCCCGCGATCCTTGAACGATTGCTGCGATATTCCGGCCACTGACAGCGCCCGATCTGCCAACGCAAATTTTCTGGCCGGGGCCATTTTTTCCTTGGTCGAAAATGGATCGGCAACGCTGAGTTCCCATGCCGGCAGATTCGGCGGGCGGCCTAGGGCGTAAGCGGAGCTGCCACCACTTGTCACCAGTGCCCGGCTGATGCCGTGCCGCCGCAATACGGCCACCGCACGATCCACGGCGTAGCCCTTGGCGATGCCACCTAAGTCGATGGCCATTGCTGGCCGTGCGAACCCGATGCTGTTATCACCATCAAAGAACTGCAGTTTCGCGAACCCAACTTTGCCAAGGGCCACCCGGCGTTGCTTTGTGCTGGGGACATGCCCCTCATGAGGGCGGAAGGGACCCCAGGCCTTCATTAAGGGCCCAACCGTGATGTCGAAGGCACCGGCCGAAGCTGTGCTGTAGGCGACCGATTGTTTTAAAAAGTCGTACAGTTCAGGCACGACGACAACCCGGTGTTGCGCGGCCTCGCGGTTGATCTGGGACAGGGGGCTGCTGGGTTTGTAGTCGCTCATCAATCGATCGATGCGGTCGACTTCGTCAAGGGCCTCGGCCGCTATCTGGGGCAGGTGGCCTTCGTCGGGGCCATAGATGACCATCGCGAACGTCGACCCCATACAGGCCCGTGCGCCTTCGTAGCGAAACAACGCCGCCGCGTCGTCCCCGTGCCCAACGCGGGGCCTAGCCAGGAGGGCCGTGGCCATGAGGCACAGACGCGCAATGTCCCTGCGACACCGCAGGGCATGACGGAATTTTTGGTGAAGCCGAAAGTGCATATACTTACGTTCCTGGTAACCCTAAACGGAAGGCGGTAGAAGTTCAATAGAGAATATCAGGTTTCCCGTTTGACATATGGGCCGGGCGCCCCGTACAAATAAGGGGTGACCAAATCTCCTCGGATAGGTGTTGCGGGCTTCAACCACGAATCGAATTCGTTCGCGTCACGCAAGACCCCCTTGGGCGATTTTATCGTACAGGGACGCGGCTGGGACAAAGCCCGGTTTGTCAGCAGGGCGTTGGAGGAAAGCACCGAGATGAGTGGGTTTGTCGCTGGCGCCCAGGAATTGGGTCTTGACGTGGTTCCTACCATCATGACGGTTGCGGTGCCGTCGGGCCCGGTTCAAAAAGAAGCCTTTGAAGTTCTGACGGATGAAATCATTTCTGGATTGATCGGGTCAGGACCCCTGGACGGGGTGTATCTGGCTCTACACGGCGCCATGGTGGTTGACGGGTACGACAGTGGAGACGCGCAAGTCGTAACACGGGTCCGGCAGGCTGTGGGGCCTCGCTGTCCGATTGTGGTCACGCATGATTTCCATTCCAACATCAGCGCCGACATCGTTGCCGCTTGCGACGCCCTTTTAACCTACAAAGAAAACCCACACATCGACACCAAAGATCGTGGCCTTCGGGCCGCGTTCATCATGGCCGGAATCGTAAACGGGACCTTTCGCCCCACGCAGGCCCTGGTGAAGCCGCCTATGATTTACAATATCGCGTTTCAGGCCACGAAACGTGCGCCGTTGTTGCCGCTGGTTGATGAGACCCGACGAATGGAACAGGATCCGCGGATTTTGGGGGCCAGCATCGCTGGCGGTTACCAGTACGCAGATGTGCCCCAGATGGGGCCTTCGGTGGTGGTGGTGACCAATGGGGATCAGGCGCTGGCCGACAGCGAGGCCAAACGACTGGGGGATATGTTGTGGGCGACGCGTGATCAGACGGTGTTGCGGCAGCCGGACGCGGCCACAGCGGTCGCCCAGGCGATCCTGAGCGATAAGAAGCCCGTGGTGCTAATGGATATGGGGGACAACATCGGGGGTGGATCGTCGGGCGATGGGACCTTCTTGCTACACGAACTGCTACGACAGAACGCCCAGGGCTGGGTCGTGGCGCTGGCGGATCCTGCGGCGGTTTCGGTGGCTGCACGCCTGGGCGTTGGCCAACCCTTCGATCGCGACGTGGGGGGCAAAGCCGACCAATTGCAAGGCAGCCCCGTGCGTCTGCGCGGGCATGTGCGATCCCTGCACGAGGGTAAGTTCGTGGAAACGGAGGTGCGGCATCTGGGGGTGCGCTTTCACGACATGGGGCTGTCGGCGGTCATCGAAAACGCCGATTCAACGCCCGATCATCCCAACCTGGTCGTGCTGACGTCGAAGCGATTTTCCCCTTACAGCCTGGGCCAGTTGACCAGTGTCGGGGTGGTGCCACCACGCCAAAACATCCTGGTGGTCAAGGGCACCATCGCACCCCGGGCTGCCTATGAACCCATCGCGGGATCGATTGTGGAAGTGAACACCGCAGGGGCCACGTCCGCCGATCCAACCCATTTCCCCTATCGCAACGTCAGGCGCCCGCTGTTTGGGTTGGATTAGAACTATGCCCCGTTACCCCTTTTCAGATGTTCTTGATACCGAATCGGGCCTGCGTGAGATCATGGGCACGCCCGCCGATTTGATCGTACGCAAGCAACTGGATCACTTAGACGAACACGCCCGGCGATTTATCGAACGTTCACCTTTTTTACTCATGGGCACGTCAGGTCCCGACCATGGGGGCGATGTCTCGCCGCGAGGGGATGCGCCTGGGTTCGTCGTGGTTCTCGATGATCACACACTGGTTATTCCCGAACGACCTGGCAATCGGCGGCTGGACAGTCTTGTCAACATTCTGAAGACCGGGGGTGTGGGGCTGCTGTTCCTTGTTCCAGGCGTGGAAGAAACGCTGCGGGTCAACGGACGGGCGTGCCTGGTTCGTGACGAAGCCCTGCTGGAACGAATGAGCGCCCAGGGCAAGCGACCGTTGATGGCGGTTGCCGTGGACGTGCAGGAATGTTTCTTTCACTGCGCCAAGGCCTTCAAACGTTCCAAGCTGTGGGAGCCAGATTCCTGGGCGGGCCGACAAGGCATCGCCTCGTTGGCGCAGATCATATCTGATCAGGTCAAACCGGCGAATACGTCGGTCGAAGATCTAGAGGTCATGATTGCCGAGAGCTACGCCAAACGGTTGTATTAGTTATTGATTGTCGTCGTTAGGCAGTTTCGGCGATCAATTTTTCGGTGGGGTCGATGGCCCAAAAACACAGGGCGCCGACAAGCAGCATGGCTGCCAGGGGAAGCAGCGGTTTGTCGTAGCTACCGAAGTACACGACCATGTAGCCAAATGCCACAGAAGATATGAACGCCCCGACCTGTCCAGCCATATTCATCGCGCCCGTGACCGATCCCGAATGTTTTTGGCCGATATCCAGGCAGATGGCCCACGCCACCGGCAGCATGCAGTTCATCAATCCACAACCCAACGTCAGCAGCAGAACCGCGGTATAGCGGTTTGTCGAAAGCGCGGCGGACAGGACGCAGCCGCTGGACAGCCCAAGCCCAAGACATCCAACCACGCGTCTTCCGATCTTTAGGCCGAAACGAAGGACCAGTTTGTCGCTGACAAATCCGCCAAGAAGGCTGCCGACGGCGCCCGCGGCGAAGGGAAGGACCGCGTAAATCTTCATTTCTTCTTCGCTAAAGCCGCGCCCTTTTTGCAAATACGTATGCAACCAGGCCAGGTAGAAATAGCTGCCCCAGCAATACCCGTGGTACGCAAACAAAAGGAGGTAGAAATTACGTTTCTTCAGCACTTCTTTCCACGGGAGCCCGACGTGGGCCTTCCGGCCAGAAGGGGCGCCGATAAGTTCGAGTTCTTTTTTGGATACGCCGGGTTTTTCGGCAGGAATATCCCGAAACCACCAATGCCACAGTCCAGCCCAGACCACGCCCAAGAAGGCAAAAACCACAAAGGAGGTCCGCCACCCGTAGGCCATCTGGATCGGCACAACCAATACCGGCGCAAGGGCCGCCCCGGTTAAGGCGGCCATCCACAACACCCCGTGTGCCTGCCCCCGTTCCTGGGTCGGGAACCATTTTGAAATGGCCAACGACGCGTTCGGGTACGCGCCTGCCTCACCGGCACCAAAAAGGAAGCGCACCAGCAGCAGATATCCGTAGCTGGACACGGCCCCGGTAAGGGCGGTGAACACGGACCACCACAGCACGATGCGTGTCAGGACCCGGCGCGGGCCCACCTTGTCGCCCATCGCGCCCGCGGGCACTTCGAAAAGGCCATAGGCCAGCGTGAAGGCACCCACGACCCAACCCCACATGGTTGGCGTTAGCTTCAGTTCGTCCTGGATTCGCTTGCCGGCGACCGAGATACACACGCGGTCTAGGTGGGTGACAATGGCAAGCAACACCAGCAGCATCAAAACGCGATACCGGTACGGCACGGTGGCTGTGCGGGCTTCTTTGTTCACACCTTCTAACCTAACAGCTTCGGCGCGTAAAATTCAAAACAAAAACTATAACTTTCCTATTGGTACAAAAAAGCGTTCCCATTGCGGATTTCAGTGCGGGAATCCTGTAGGCTGCCAGCGGATGGACGAAACACCCCCAAAGTCGCGCTATTGGGTTCCCATGCTGGGACACGCCATGCGTGTATTGGAAACCTTTTACGATGCCGATCTCGAACTACGTTTGCAAGAGGTTACGACGCGAACCGGTATCACCAAAAGCTCGACCTTTCGCATCCTGTTCACCCTGGAATCTCTGGGATACCTAGAGAAAAACGACAGCACGGGGAAGTACCGGTTGGGACGGCGGATTTTTGAGGCGGCCGGGAAGGCCCGCGCCACGAGGTCGGTCGGGCAGTTGGCGCAGCCGTTCCTGCGCACGCTTAACGAACAGTTTGGTGAAACTGTGAATCTTGGGGCGTTGCAAAATCGCCAGGTTGTCTATGTCGACACGATCGAAGGCAGCCATTCATTCCGGCTGTCAGCCAACATTGGCGCGGTGGCGCCGTTTCATGCCTCTGCCCTGGGAAAGGCCATCCTTGCGTTTTTGCCCGAGACTGAAGTTGCGGCCATCCTTGACACCATCAAGTTTCCCAGGCTGACGCCCCAGACGATCGGCGCCCGCGACGAACTGGTCAAGGCGCTGCAGAAGGTGAGGCGCCGGGGGTACGCGGTGGACGACGAGGAGATCGAAGCGCAGGCGTTTTGTGTGGCCGCCCCGATTCGGGACAGCAGCGGCCGGGCTAGTCATGCCGTCAGTCTCGCTGGTCCCACGCACCGGATGCGCAGCCAGCAGAAAAGCATCATTGAAGAGGTGACAAAAGCCGCCGCCGCGATTTCCGCGCAGATGCAGGCGACACACGGGTAAGGGACGTTGATGGACCCGATCCTCGATCCGAAGGAGCTGCTGACGTTACAACGCGTCACTCTTTTCGACTGCCGTAGCGGGCCCCAGGCAAACGCCGCCTATGCGCAAGGTCATCTTCCTTTCGCTCTGCGGGCGGATCTTGACAGCGATCTGGCAGCCCCAGCCCTCACGCCGGAACGTGGGGGACGCCATCCGCTTCCGCAGGTCGAGGTCTTTGCCGCCCAGCTTGGTCGTTGGGGCGTGACTCCGGCGACTCGCCTCGTGGCCTACGACGAGCAAAATGGGGCCAATGCCGCTGCCCGGTTTTGGTGGATGATGCGGGCGTTAGGTCATCAGAAGGTGCAAGTCTTAGACGGCGGCATGCAGGCTGCGGTCGCCCTGGGCCTTGCGCCGACTGCAGAACTGCCCCGGGTGCAGGAAGCCCCCGCCTACCCAGCACGTGGTTATCTGTTACCGACAGCCGACATGTTTGAGGTCGAACGTGCCGTGATTCGCGATGACCGCGTGGTGCTTGACGTGCGTGCCGCGCCCCGCTTTCGCGGCGAAACCGAGCCCATCGATCCCGTCGCGGGCCACATCCCTGGGGCGCACAATATTCCATTGACCGAAAACCTCGATGATACAGGCCGTTTCAAGCCAGCCGATGTGCTGCGTGCGCAGTACCAGACGCTGCTTGGTCGTCAGGGTCCTGATCAACTTATCGTGCATTGTGGCTCTGGCGTCACCGCCTGCCACACTCTTCTGGCGCTTGAACGGGCGGGCCTCGCGGGCGCGAAGCTCTATGTCGGATCGTGGGGCGAGTGGTGCCGAAATCCCCACGAACGGTAGTTTTGTAAAGGGCACTTTGTTTCTTTCGAAACGATGGCGTCGTGTTTGCTGGGAAACCGACGGCTTGTCGAGCAGATCAACTACGACTGCCGCCGCGTTCGTATATAAGCTACGCCTGATGAGAGTCCCTTTCGCCGCTTGTAGCGCTGTCCTGTTTTTATCCGTGGCCACGCCCGCTTTTGCCGTCGATCCGTTCGAGGTGCAAATCTACGAGGGTGATATCAACGATCCGGGTCACGCGGGTCTTGAATTGCATACCAACTACACAGCCGTGGGGCGGAAGATGGAGTCTTTTGCTGGCGAGGCTGTCCCGCACCGCATGCTCCGCATGACGCTGGAACCGTCGTTCGCGCCCTTGCGATGGTGGGAACTGGGTGCCTATTTGCAGACCGCCTTTGCAACCGCAGATCCTGCGGCACACTGGGCAGGTTTCAAGCTGCGATCAAAATTCATCCTGCCACGCGAATACACCGGCGATTTTATCTTCGGCATAAATTTTGAAGTGGGGCGAGGCGTGGCGGCCCTAGGTAGTGACGAATGGGACACCGAGGTTCGTCCGATCGTGGCGTGGACACGTGGGCCCTGGATGGTGGCAGTGAACCCCATTGTTGGCTGGGCGCTCAGCGGCCCGCTGCATGCCGCACCAGATTTTGAGCCTGGCGCCAAAGTTCGGTTCGACACCCGTCGGGGTGTGGGCGTTGGGGTCGAATACTTCGCCGGGCTGGGCTTGCTGTCGAAACTGTCTGCGGTCAAGGCGCAGGAACATTATGTGTACCTGGTGGCTGACCTGCTTGATGGGCCGTTTGATCTTAACGTGGGGTTGGGTCGTGGTGTGACAGGGATTTCCGAAGACTGGACTGTGAAGACAATCCTCGGTTTCGGCTTCTGAGGCGATCCGCTCAGGAGAGGTTCAGCGGCGCCGTGCAGAACTTTGCTTCGCCCACGGTTGACACCTTCGCGCCCATCACGTTTGCCAGACTGACGTACAGGTTGTTCAGCGCGGCGCCGTTGCCAGGGCCGGCCAGGGTGCGGCCCGAGCGGATCGCACCTCCGGCCTTGCCGGCCACGAAGCCGATGGCCGGGCTGCCCATATGGTAGTTCCCATTGGACTGCTCAGACATCACCAAGATGGCGCAGTTGTCCAACATGCTGCCGGCTCCTTCCGATGTGGCCTTAAAACGCTTGAGAAGGTCTGCCACTTGCGACCAGAGCCACGTCTGCACGACCTCGAAATCAGCCGCCGGAGCGTGTTGCATTTCATGATGGCCGCGCTTGGTGCCGAGGAAGGCCCAGCTCGTGCCGCTGTCCTCGGAGTTCAGCCACTGCAGGCTCGCGACGCGGGTCAGATCGCAGTTGATTGCCTGGAAAAGCAACTCGTTCATGGCCGCGCCGATGGTGCGCACGTCGGTGGGCGCGCCGAGGTTCGGCGGGCTGCAGGAGACACCTTTCATGCTGGGAGGCAGCGGCATACTGGTGCTTCCGGTGCTTGCTCCGGTGCCGATCGGTGCGTCTGGCAAGCTCTTTTCAAGCTCGCGGATACTCGTTAGATGTTCATCGAGCTTTTGCTGCTCTTGTGATCCCGCAATGCCTTTGATCTCGGTCAGCTCTGCCTTGAAGACATCGAGGATGCTCTTCTTTCGCGCAAAGAGATTCATTGTCCCAGGCGCCGGCGCACCGGTGACAGTCGTAGGCGTCGCTCCGGTGGGAGCGGCGTTGCCGAACAGACGCGAGAACATCGTCTTGGGGTCAGTGATCGGTTGGACATACACGCCATTCGAGAAAATGCAGCGTCGGGACGTCAATGATGTCTCGCCAACGTTGCTGTCGGTCAGCACGCCAAGCTGAAGCGAGGCGAATCGCGTCTGGCTGCCGATCGCGCCTGCGATAATCTGGTCGACGGAGGTTAGTCCAGGGGGGATAAACTCCTTTCCCTCTACCCCGCGCCCGCGCGAATCGCCGGTGAGGAGCGACTGCATGCAATGTCCTTCGTCTCGCGCCAGCGCCAGGTTGCCAAGCTTGTCGATTAGCATCAGGTCGGACTGCAAAGGCGCCAGCGAGGACAGGAGCTTGCCGAAATTAAAGTTGCTGTCAGATACGCCCACGGCAAATGGATTTTCATAGCTGCCCATCTTGCTGAAATGAGCCCCACCGGGAACCTGCACAACGATAAATCGCAAGGGTGTGGCGCTCCGCGCTTCGTTGAGAACACCTCGGAAAACCGGTGTAGCCAGGAAGGCCGCTGTGCCGAGTCGCCGCAACAAGCTGCGACGATTGAGGTTAGCCTTCGACATCGATGCACTTCTGCCGTTCATGGTTGCGCCGTCCTTTTGAAGAAACTGTCGCTCTTAATGATCGCCACCAACATCTCACGCATATCCATTCGACCGCCGCCGAGTTGGGTCGCTATCCCCTGCGCCAGGGCTTTATCGGTGTCGTTCTCCATGCGACCAAAGGTCCACCGCATGGCCTGTATGGCGGCGCATTGAGCGGTGATGGCGCTGATGGATAATTTCTTGGCCAGCTCGACGCCGCCTGTGTAGGCCCCGTCGACGTCGGTGCCGGTCATAGTCCCAGCGGAATCTACCGGTTTTCCGTTGTCAACGGATCGGAAGGCTCCGACGCCGTCAAAATTTTCGAGGCCGAACCCCAGCCCGTCGATAAGCGAGTGACATCCCGCGCAGGCCGGGCTCGACGAGTGGGCCGCAAAACGCTCGCGGGTGGTGAGCGTCGGGTTGGGCGGCGGCACCACGATCACCGTGCCGGGAGGCGGCGGTGGCAGTTGCTGGCACAGCAGCAGCTTGCGAATGAACTTGCCGCGTGCGATTGGGAAAGACTCCGTGGGCTTGGAGTGCACCGACATCACCGACGCCTGGGTCAAGATGCCCGCGCGCTGGACTGGGTTCAGATCCACCTTGACCAGGGTGTCGGCCTTCGGATCGGCCATGCCATACAACTTTGCAAGGGCGGTATTCACGAAGGAGGATGGCGAGGTAAGCAGCGTGCTCAGCGTCCCGTCGCGCTCCCACAAGACGAAGTCGATGAATCGCTCGGTCTCGGCACTCATGGCGGTGCGAAGTGTAGGAGAAAATCCCGGATAGCTGGTCACGTCTTTGTTCAGGTTCACAATGCCGGCCAGCCCGAACCACTGGATGATGAGCTTTCGGACCGGCCCCCTGGAGCGCGGGGATTTGAGCAAGCGGCGTGCGTGTACCTCCACCTGCACCGGGCTCGACAGGGTGTTCGCATCGGCGGCGGCCATCAGGTCGGCATCGGGCATCGACGACGTGAGTAAGTATGAAATCTCTGAGGCTATCTCGTAGGGGGTTAGCAAACGCCGCTGATCCGCCGTTGGCGTGCCGATCTCGAAGCGATAAAGCAGCTTCGGCGCGAAAAGGAAAGCCTCTACTACCAGCTTGATCCCGTCGGCATAGGTGGCGCCCATGCGGCCCACGTCGTAGACACCACGATATTGCTGCACTTCGGTGGGGGTGAGCGGTCGCCTGAATGCGCGCTTGCCGAAGGTCTTGATGAAGCTCGTCCCGCAGTCTGCATCGGCGGTCGGAGTGGGGCACGGCGCCAGCTTCGGGACGTCCAGTTGGGCGGCCAGACGACTGGCTAACTCGCTGTACTGAGTGGCCAGGGCCGGCGACACCGTAAGCACGCCACTGAAATTGTCGTATCCATTCGATCGTGCCTCGGGAAGGAGAGGATCCGTCGGCGGGGTGCCAAGCCCGAGCAAGTCCTGAAGGGTATTGCGGTATTCCTCGTTGGTCAGGCGGCGCAAAGCTGTGGGTCCGGGAGCCCCCGATGGGAGCACCGTGGGCGCTGGATTGCCCGGTCCTCCATTCGCCACGCTGCTGTTTGCCGTTCCAGCACCACCCGAGCCGGTCGGGTTTCCGTCGTGGTCGTTTCGTCCTGCAGGCCGACCCCCGATGGCTGTACCCCTGCCGGACGCCACTTCGGGCGGTTCTGCAGGGCCGATGGTCCCGGTGCAGGCGCCGAGAGACAGCAGGGCGCCAACCATTCTGACTGAGAAATGATTCGCCATCGGGACTCCTGGGCTGACGTGACCTTGCTCGCGTCCGAAGGCTCGAGCGCGTTTGACGAAGGTAGGGTGCCAGTTCTGTCGCTGCTTGGTCGTTACACCGGTTGCGGAACCGTGCCGCGCGCTGTGCCTCTTGCTCGTCTGCGACTGCCGATCCCGCAACTGATGTAACGTGCCTGGGAGCGACCCTGGGCCATTCTCATTCGACGGAGCCATCCTGAGCTCCGCTTCGGAGGCCAAATATGTCGTTCTGTAGGCACCCTCTTGCACGGCGTCGTTGCCGTCCACTTCGCGCCTCAGCCGGGGCGCTCACGCTTCGCCTCGCCGCAGCCACGGTTCTGCTCGTCGGTTGCGGCGGTGGCGAGGCGAAGGAAATCGCCTCAACTCCTTCTAAAGGACGTCCCGGGGCTGCACCGATCGTGGGTGGCGCTGCCGCGGACCCCGGCGCGATGGCGGGCGGTGCGATGGCGATGGCGAGTGGGTCGCAGTCAATGCCCGGCGGGATGCCCGTTCCGATGGGCGGCGTTGGGATCCCGGTCGCGGCGGTGGATCCGGCAGTAGGCGTATCGCCATCAGCGCTTCGACGCCTCACACATTACGAGTACAACTACACGCTCATCGCGCTCTTCCCCAGCTCGAAGCTGGTCTCCGAAGAGGACGATGCGGGACCGGCGGATGCGTTCGCACCTGATCCTCGAATCGATGGCTACGACAACGCCACCGTTGCCCTCTCGATCGGGGCCTTCCTGGCGGAACAGTACGCCACCACGGCCGCGAAGCTCGCGGCAGAACAGGTGGGCAGTGCCGTCGTCGTCGGATCCTGCGGCTCGGGCACGGGCGACGAGATCTGCACGACGACAGTGATCAAGAACCTCGGCAAACGATTGTTTCGACGACCGCTCACGGATGTCGAAGTCCAGGATCTGCTAATCGTGTACCGCGACGAGCGGCCGCGCAGCGACCACCGGACGGCGCTGCGCCAGGTGTTCGAGGCGATGTTTCAGGCGCCTCAGTTCCTCTACAAGTCCGAAATTGGTCTCCCTGCCGGTCCCGGCCTCCGCCAGCTTACGCACTACGAGACGGCCACTGCCCTCTCGTACATGTTGACAGCGCGCCCTCCCGACACGGAGCTGCTTGCGGCGGCGGATGCGGCAAAACTAGGGATGCCGGCTGAGATCGAGGCTCAGGCGCGGCGGCTGCTGAAACTGCCACAGGCTCGCCGCCCGATCCGGCGCTTCGCCACTGAATGGCTCGGAACCTGGGATATTGGCAGCCTGGTCAAAGACCCAGCGGTCTACCCGTTCAACGAGGAGGCCCGTCAAAAACTCGATGGGGGGCACAACGCCTACCTCGACCTCGTGCTGTGGAAACAGGACGGCACACTGACGACACTGTTCACCACGCCGAGCCAACTGATGTCCGCGTCGAACGGAGCTGTTTCGCTGGTACCGGCCGATCCCACCCAGCGTGCGGGCATCATCACCGAGCCCGGGCTGCTGGCGATACACGCGAAGCCTCGCGAGTCGTTCCCCATCGCCCGCGGTAAGTTCGTGCGTGAACGCCTTTTGTGCCAGGACCTACCCGATCCGCCGGCAAACCTGGTGGTGAACCCGCCCGAGGAGAGCAAGACGGTCACCACGCGCCAGCGCTTCGCTGTACACTCCCAGGATCCGGCGTGTGTGGGCTGTCATCGCCTGATCGATCCAATCGGATTCGCCTTCGAACGCTACGACGGGCTCGGTCGGTATCGGACTATGGAGAACAACCAGCCCGTTGATGACGCCGGGTTGATGACTGGCACGTCGGACATCGACGGAGCGTTTAAGGGCGCCGTCGAGCTGGCGAAAAAGCTTGCGGCCAGTCGGGATGTGCATGCCTGCGCCGTCAAGCAGGCCTTTCGCTACGCCTTCGGGCGGCGAGAGCTGCCTGCTGATAAGGCGTCGCTCGACAAGGTGCTGGCCGAGTTCGTCGCCGCACGACTGGATCTGCGCGAACTCTTTGTCGCCCTGGCACGTAGCGAGGGGTTCGTACGGCGCCCGATCGTGAACCCTGCGCCCTGAGGAGGAGCCGATGTTGCCCAATTGTCCCCGTTCAAATGAGAAGTCTTCGCCCCAGAAAATTCTGTCTTCGCCCGCCCTCGTGCGCCGGCGCGAGCTGTTGCACAGACTGGGTGCGGGTGCATTCCTAGCCGTCCCGGTGTTTCGACTGGGGTTCGCCGAGGCGGGCATGGCGCCGCCGCCCCGATTCGTGTTTTTCCAAATCCCGGGCGGCTCTCCTGCCAGGGAGGGCAAGCTCAGCTACTTTAATTTCGACAAGCAGCTCGCCTCGCTGGCGGAGGTCCGCCAGGACGTGCTTGTGTTCAAGGCGCTGCGGTTCATGGCCGCCGAGCGCAACGCCGACGAGAAACACGCCGCCGGGATGCGCGGGTTGCTCACCGGATCGTCCCGGGGCGGGCAGGCGCCCATTCTCACCTCCGTCGACCAGATCATCGCCCGTCAGGTGGGCGCGGCAACCCGTTTCTCATCGTTGCACTTCGGTGGCATTCACTCGCACGAGGCCTCTGCACAGGCACGCGTCAGCTACACGGACGGCTTTGCCATCCCGCCGATCAAAGATCCGGTCGTGATGTTCCGGCGGCTGTTCGGATCAGTGGGACAAGATCCGAAAGACGCCGCGAC
>JAYUUT010000412.1:0-10715 GCA_043754455.1 Myxococcales bacterium | reverse complement strand
CACGCCGAATGAATAGATGTCGGCGCGGGCGTCCACCGGACGCGCCAGCAGTTGTTCTGGTGCCATATAACGTGGCGTTCCAACCAGGGATCCGGCGCGGGTTTGGTGATCGGCATGGTGATCGGGGCCCAGCAGTTTAGCGACGCCGAAATCGACCAGTTTGATCCGTTCACCGCCCACAGCCGAATCATCCGAGATGACGAGCACATTGGCCGGCTTGAGATCACGGTGAACGATGCCTACCTTATGAGCCGCCCCCAGAGCCGACCCAATTTGACGGGCAAATGACAGCGCCCGCGATAACCCCAGGGCTTTGTCGGCATCCATCACGGCCCGCAGGGTGCGACCATCTAGGTATTCCATGATGAGAAAGAACAGCCCATCCTCGGTTTGCCCGAAATCCGCGATATCGACGATGTTCGGGTGTCGGATTTCGTTGACCGCCTTCGCTTCCTGGAAGAACCGTGACACCAGTTCGGGATCCTTGCACATGTCCGGATGCAGGACCTTGATGGCGACCCGTTTGCCGATCGTCGGATGGACCGCCAAATACACGGATCCCATGCCGCCCCCCGCCAAGCGCTGGACAATCCGATAACTACCTAAGGTTCGGCCTTCCACCAATCCACATCATCAGGGATTTTCGGGTCCGGCTAAAGGGCGAACTTCACAATTTGCTCAATGATGGTCGAATTCTATCCGGGATTCGCGCGCACGCTGCTCGACGTAAGGTGAAGCTCGCCAATGCTACCGCAGCGTGACAATGTCAAACGCGCCCGGCGCCTTCGGAGGCGGGGAGGCGGGGAGGCGGCGTTAGATTTTCAGGTTGCCGCACGCTGGATGCAGTGCCTACCGAACTGTTGTCTTGTGCGTCTGTCGGCCTCACCGAAAGGGACAATCAGATCATAGGGGTCGGCGTCGGACGTCGATGTCGATGACGACATCGGCATGTTCGGACTTGCTCACGGTCATGAGGGTCGGCGCGATCACATTCTCAGCCGCTACCTTGAAAATCACGTTGCCGCGCAGGACGCCATGGATCGTGAATTTCCCGTCAATTTGACTGACAGCAGCAAATGACTCGCACCGCTCCGGGCAGCTGGCGAGCGCCGCCCTGACCTTAGCACCCACGACCCGCATGCCACCTCGACTCACGGTGCCCACGATGGTGGAGGAGGGGCTGACCCGGACCGTGATCGGTTCGGCGACGTATCCGGGTGTCACATCTGTTGCGGGCGCGGGGGTATCGTCAGGGCCGGTGATGAAGTCGGCCGCCCACGTGTTGGCGACCCGAAAGCGCCCTGCGGCCAGGCCGCGCAGCTCGAAGCGGCCGGTGTCTCCGGTGACGGCGAAGGCTTTGAAGGTGTTTTGACCGTTGTCACTGTCTTCGTGGAAATTCACCTGGGCGTGCGGCACGGGCGCTCCGTCGGCCGAGCTGACGACTCGTCCTACGACCACGCCCTCGGGATGTAGCTCAATGTTCTCCTCGTTGCGTACCGGCGCCCGCACGCCGATCGTGCGTTGCCCGTACCCGTCCGCGGTGGCGTGCACCGTAAGCGGACCCAAAGGCACGCAGAGCTCGAAGCGCCCTTGCACGTCGGCCTCGCCAACCGACGTAGCAACGGACGCATCTTTTGGCACCATCAGTACGCGCGCCCGCGCAATCCCATTGCCGACATCGTCCCGGATCCGCCCGGACAGAATGGAAGGACAGGGGCCGAGGGCCAGTTGGAGGTGTGCCCCCTTCTCGGCCAAGCTGGTATCCCTTAAATCAAGGATCTGGCCGTACGAGCCCCGCGCAGGCAACGAGGCTATCACGTGATAAATCCACGCGGGTTGTGGTCCAAAGGTGAATTTCCCGTCGGCGGCGCTGCGACTTTGTGTGCCTGCACCGGAGAGGTATTGCGAGCCGGCCGTCTGAAGAACGACCAAGGCGCCCTCGACCGGGATGCCATCGGTGTCGGTGACCTGACCCGCGACAATCCTTGCTGGCAGACCACGTTGACCAATCCAACCCGGGGACGGGGGGGCGACCTGGTTGGGAATGGTGTTTCGTAGGGTCGGCACGCGGAACGCCGCCCTCCTCGCCAGAACCTCGGTTTGGAATGGAGGCCGCGAACGCTCGTCGTACGGTGCTCCTTTGTCGCTTTTAGTCGTATTGCCCCTCACCGAAAGGAGGCCTGCCCCTAGTCCAAGAAGCGCGAGCGATGTGGCACCGGCCTTCAACAAACCACCACCCGTGAGACCGGCACCTTCAGATGACCCACTGCCGCCTTTGGTTCCCGACCCACCTCCGCTCCCTCCGAGGCCTAATGTTTCCTCCAGGCGCCTCAACACCCGTGCCTGCAGCGGGCGCGGCACCGTCGGCAGCGCGCGTTCGGCCACAAACAAAGCCTCGATGTCCGCTGACAATGGTTCGATGGATGTGTCGTTCATGATTCACCTCGTTCAAGGCGTAGGCGACGTATCGCCGCTGCGATTTTCTTCCGGCCGTTTCGAAGGCGGGAGTAGACGGTATTGAGGGGGATCTCAAGCGCCAGGGCTATGGAGGGTGCCGTTTGATTCTCGATGTCGTGCAGGACGCAGACCGCCCGGTTCGTGACTTTTATGGTGGCGAGCGCCTGTAAAAGCAGGGACCGCTGCTCTGCACTGGGCTCCGCTTCCGTGGGATCGGAGGTGGCATCGATGGTGTCGATGGCGGCCGTGGAGATCTCTGAACGGCGGTGCGCGCGGCCTCGATAGTTCGAGGCCATGCGGAAGGCAATCCCAAACAGCCACGGCTTAAGCGGGCGGCGGGGGTCGTAATCTCTCCAACGCCGATACACGACGACGAAGACATCGTGGATCAAATCCTCGACATCCGCGCCCGCGACGCCGAGCCGTTTGAGCGTTCGCGAGACATAGGGTAGCTCCGCCTCGTACACCGCCCGGAATGCCTGGGCATCCAGCGAAGAAGGGGGGTTGACCTTGCCCATACCTGGAGATTGTGGCGACCGGTCCTATCCGTCAGAAAATTCGTCGACGAGGCTCTGGTTTCGGACGCCCGGCCTGTCTAAAGCGGCCTGCATTGCGTCTTACTGATCCGCGCGCAGGACGCGGTTGCGTCCCTCGTGTTTGGATCGGTAAAGCGCTACGTCGGCTTTGGCTACCAATTCTGCACTGCCGTTCAGATCTTGTGGAGACAAGCTGCAGACCCCGACGCTGATAGTGATGTGGGGCCCGACTGAACTTTTGGGGTGGGGAATGGCCAGGGCCTCGACGGATCGTCGGATGCGTTCGGCAACTTCAAAGGCCCCGTCGATGGGCGTAGCTGGCATCAGCACAACAAACTCTTCGCCGCCGTAACGGGCGCACACGTCCCCCGCGCGGTGGGCACCGGACGCGAGGGTGGCTGCCACTTTTCGCAGGCAGTCGTCGCCCTGTTGGTGTCCACATGAATCGTTGTAGAGCTTAAAATGGTCGACATCGATAAGGGCCGCCGATATGACATCCTTGGTTCGATGGGCGCGGCGCCATTCCTCCACAAGGGCCTCGTCGAATCTGCGCCGATTGGCGATGCCCGTCAGGCCGTCCAGGGTCGACAGGTCCCGCAGACGGGCGTTGCTCGCTTCTAGCTGTTGCCGTAGTTCCTGCAGCGCCTGATAGGCGGCGTCGCGTTCCTTTTGGGCCTGATAGCTGCGGGCGTGGGCGCGGATGCGGGCCAGCAGTTCGATACGATCGGGTAGTTTCACCAGATAATCGGTTGCTCCCGCGCCAAAGGCTGCACTTTTATCCAGGGGCTGTTCTTTGCTGGAAAGAACGATGACGGGGACTGATCTCAAGTCACTGCTGGCCCGGTAGAACTTCACCAGCATCAGGCCGTCCACCCCGGGCATGACCAGGTCTTGCAAGATCAGTGTGGGATGAAGTTCCAGCGCCCGTTGCAGGGCTTGGCTGGGATCGGCGCAAAAATGAAAGTCGATGTCCGCTTCGTCGGCCAGCATGCGCCGGATCGCTTCCGCCACGAAGGCCTGATCGTCCACCAGCAGGATCACAAAGCGATCCCTCCGGGAATTGGCATCGTTTAGTACGATCATGCCCACCGATTGGTTGAAATCGGAGGGTTTGCGAGGATCTTGAGGCTAACGGTCAAAGTTAACGCCACGGCTAAAGCCCAGAGGTGGGTCAGACGAATCCCTAACTTGCCCCGGCAAACCATCTGGAGGAGAGACCATGTCGTCGTTGTGGAGACGTTTGT
This sequence comes from Myxococcales bacterium, assembly GCA_043754455.1. Taxonomy (GTDB): domain Bacteria; phylum Myxococcota_A; class Polyangia; order Fen-1088; family Fen-1088; genus JAYUUT01. The sequence goes on along the minus strand of JAYUUT010000412.1, from coordinate 6,478 downwards.
CAATTTCAGCGAAGCTAACGGCCCTGTTGGCGTTGTTCGCCTTTGCCTTCCTGGCGTTTTTTTGGAACGCCAACCGAACCATTGAAACCCTAAAGGTAAATGGGCCGGTCTACGCGCGCATTGTGCAAAGCAAGGACGTCATCGCCGACGTATTGCCCCCGCCCGAATACATTATCGAGGCCTATCTGGTGGTCCTCCAGCTTGAAAGTGAGAGCGACCCGCGAGAAGTAGGGGCGTTGCTTGATCGATCGCACAAGCTACGAAAGGAGTTTGAGGACCGGCACGCCTTCTGGAAGGGAGACCTAAGCGAAGGTCGGCTAAAAGAAACCCTGCTAGCGGATTCGTACGGCCCGGCACGTGAGTTTTTCGAAATTCGCGACAAGGAGTTGATTCCTGCGGTTCGTTCTGGAAACCGTGCCAAGGTAGCCGAGCTGGCCCGCGGGCGGCTGCGTTCCTTGTACGAGGATCACCGCAGGGCGATCGACAGCGTCGTGTCGCAGTCAACGGTCCTATTTCAGGAGGAAGAGAAACAGGCGCATGAGGCTGTGATGGCGGCGCGGACGCGGCTGTTCGCGCTGGGCGGGGCTGTGGTGTTTGTCGTCCTGTTGATGGGGATAGCCGGGGCGCGGTTCGGGGGATCATTGTCCCGCCGAATCGAGGAGGCGACCAGCGCTGCCAAGGCCGTTGCCAGCGGCGACCTAACCGTCACGGTCAAAGGCGGGGACATGCAAGACGAGGGCGGCCAATTGCTGGGCGCTGTCGAATCCATGGCGCGCTCTTTGTCGGGACTGGTTTCGCGCATGCAGCAATCGTCGATGTCTTTGCTGTCGACCGCCAACGAGATTGGGTCGACCAGCCAGCAGCAAGAATCGACCGTCCAAGGTTTTGGGGCGTCAACCGCGCAAATTGCAGCGGCGGTTAAACAGATTTCGGCTACAGCGCAGGAACTTGCGTCCACCATGGGTCAGGTCAGTGGCGTCGCTGCGCAGGCAAGCAAGCTAGCGGAAAACGGTCGGGGCAGTTTGGAGGGCATGGACCGAACCATGCAACAGCTAACCAGCGCGACGGGATCGATTTCGGGGAAGTTGGCAGTGATTCGTGAAAAAGCCACGGACATCAACGAAGTGGTTACGACCATTACCAAGGTTGCCGATCAGACCAACCTGTTGTCGGTGAACGCAGCCATCGAAGCCGAAAAGGCCGGTGAACACGGCCTAGGGTTTCTGGTGCTGGCCCGTGAAATCAGGCGGCTGGCTGACCAGACGGCGGTGGCCACCCTGGACATTGACCGCATGGTGCGTGAGATGCAGTCGTCGGTATCGTCGGGGGTGATGGAGATGGACAAGTTCAGCGAGGAAGTGCGGCGCGGGGTGGACAGCGTACACCAGATGGGCAGCCACCTAGGGGCAATCATCGAACAGGTGGATACCATCTCGGAGCGATTCGAGACGGTCAATGAAGGCATGCGCAGCCAGTCGCAAGGGGCTGCCCAAATCGACCAGGCGATGGTGGGTTTGGTCGAAGGGGTACGGCAAACGGCGGGGTCCCTGCGCGAGTTCAACGGTGCCACCGACAACCTGCGCCGCGCGGCCTCCAGTCTTAAAGAAGAGATATCACAATTCCGATTGGCATCCTGAGGCCTGACGCCCATGTTGGTGCTGGTCTTGGCCGCAGGAACCTCCCGCTTTGCGCTATCCGGTGAAGAGGTCGTTGAGGTGGTTCCGCGCCCTGCGCTGGAACGGCTACCGGGGCTTCCGCCTGGGTGGGCGGGGCATTGTCAGTACCTAGGGCGGCCGCTGGCGGTGGTGGCACTGGGGGCGCTGCTGGGCGGGCTGATGCCGACGCCCCGGCTGTCGAACCGGGTGTTGATTCTACGTCGTCCGAATGAAACCGACGCCTCTGTGGGATTGCTGGTCGACGCACTTCTCGAAGTGCGCCGTCTGGTGGGTCGGACGCTGTCCGTTCGTTCGGGGCTGCAACCGGGGTCAGGGCCTCTGATGCCACATTGTCAGGGGTTTATGCAGGATGGCGCCGGGATTTTGCCGCTTTTGTCAGTGGAGTCGCTCATGGCCGCGGCACAGGCCGGAGGGGCGTGATGGTTATTGAAGAAATAAAAAAACTACTAGAACGCCACGCGGGCTGGAACCCGGAATCCCTGGGTGCCCGCACGGTGGATCTGGCGGTTGCGGAACGAATGAAGGTATGTGGGGTCGCAGAGCCAAATGCGTATCTGGACAAGGTCAGGTTCGAGTTTTCCGAACGTGACGCCTTGGTCGAACATCTATGTGTCCCGGAAACCTGGTTTTTTCGCGACGGTGAACCGTTTAAGTACCTAGAACGCTGGGTACGATCGGAATGGCTACCCTCACATCCCGGGCAATCGTTTCGGGTCTTGTCCTTGCCGTGTTCCACGGGGGAAGAACCGTATTCCCTGGCGATGACTTTGAATGAGGCAGGATTGCCTTGGGGTCGCTTGTCGGTCGATGCATTTGATCTTTCTGAAAAGTCTCTCGCGAAAGCCCGCAAAGGTTTTTTTAGGCCAAGCGCATTTCGCAGCGCCTTCCCCTATGTAAGGCAGCGCTTCTTTGAAACCGTTGACGGAGGTTTTCAGGTCAACGATCAACTGCGACAGGCGGTTCGTTTCGCCCAGGGGAACATCCTCGATTCATCGCTGGGCGCGGGGGCACCGCCCTATCACGTCGTGTTCTCCCGAAACGTCCTGATCTATTTTCACAAACAGGCACGGCTTGCGGCACTGGGAACGTTAGGCCGCCTTATGGTCGAGGGCGGGCGGCTATGTGTTGGGCACGCCGATTCTATCGATTCTCTGGATCTTGGCTGGAAAAATCTAGGAGAGTCAGGTGCGTTTATTTACGTTCGCCGGCCTGTTATCACGCGTCCGGTGCCATCGTCTACAACCCGGTTGCCAGCCCCGAGTCCCGCTCCGGCGGATCTTCCCCCCGTGGACGGGCTTGCTGAGGCCGCGCGTCTTGCGGGCGCTGGGCGTTTGTCGGAGGCCGCCACTTTGTGCGAAAACGCCATGCGGACCGGCGCCCCAGCGGCGCGGGCGTTTGCGTTGATGGGCACGATTCGTGTGGCCGAACGCCGCCGTGACGACGCAGCCGCGTGCTTTGAAAAGGCACTGTATCTAGAACCCAACCATTATGAGGCATTGATTCAGCTTGCGATCATTCGTGACACCGAGGGCGATGTCGCCCGCGCGACCGCGCTGCGCCGAAGGGCGTCACGCACGGCTGAAGGTGGGGGAGGTCAATCATGAGCCGATTAAGACTTGTATCCGATCCTGAACCCGCCGTGACACCACAGCCTTGCTGGCGGCGCATCGGCGTTCATGGGGACAAAAGCTGCCCTGAATTGGTGGCGGCGGTCCATTGCCGAAATTGCCCGGTGTTCGCGGCCGAGGCCCAAAGTCTTTTCGATAGGCCGTTGCCGCCTGGGTACGAGGAAGAATGGAGTCGGAGGCTAGCCGAACCGAGGCGGGTCGAATCGGGCAACGCCCACTCCGTTTTGGTCTTTACCCTAGGGGCCGAACTGCTTGCATTTCCGACGTCGTGTCTTGTCGAGATCGCGGAACGCCGAACCGTCCATCGCATCCCGCATTGGCCGAACCGGCTCTTAGAAGGCCTGGTCAATGTGCGCGGGCGTTTAGAGTTGTGCGTGTCCCTGCGTGATTTTTTGGGGGTGCAGCCACGTGAGGTCGGGCATGAGCAGCCGCTGCGTCCACGTTTGTTGGTCACCCAAGTGAACCAACAGTCCTGGGTCTTTCCAGTTGACGACGTTCACGGTGTCCAGCATCTTCCTCCCGATGCGCTAACCGAGGCGCCCGCCACCCTGCGTGCTGATGGGTTTACCCGTGGCCTCCTGCGGTGGGAAGAAAAACGTGCGGGTCTTCTTGATGTCGATCGACTGTTCTCGACGTTGACCGAAAGGCTGCGATGAGCGTTGACCCGGGCTTAGCGGATCTGTTTCGCACCGAGGTCGAGACCCATGCGGCCACGTTAAGCACGGGGCTTATCGAGGTCGAGCGCGTGCCCGGTCAGCCCCCCGTGAGGTCGGCCATTGAATCGCTTATGCGGGCCGCCCATTCGATCAAAGGCGCCGCCCGTATCGTCGGTGTGCCTGCCGTTGCGCAACTGGCGCATGTGATGGAGGATCTGTTCTGTGCGGCCGAGTCTGATGGGGGGCCGTTGCGGTCAGGCGAAATGGCGCTGTTATTTCGCGCGACAGATTTGTTCGCGGGACTGGCCAAGATTGCTGACGGCCCCAGAGGCATCGACGACTGGGGCCGGAAGAACCTTGAAGCCATCACGGATCTTGAACGTGAGCTAAAGGCGGCGCTTCCCGCCCGCATGAATCCTGAGGCGAGTTCGCCAATTCCTGTCCCCGTGGCCGCATCGGCGGCAACGCTGCCTTCCGGGCCTTCCCTTGTCCCGCAGCCCAGCCCTTCGCCGTCCGACGCCCCGAAGCCCGCGGCAGATTTACCGGTCACGATGACGTCTTCACGCCCGACGCCCGCGGACCGTGTGCTGAGGGTGGCCGCCGGTGACTTGGATCGTTTGCTGGGATTGGCGAGCGAAACGTTGATCGAATCCCGGCGGTTGCACCCGTTTGCTGAATCCTTGCGGGCGCTGGCGGCGCGGCAATCCAGCCTCACGGGCTCCATCGGCGTCCTGGAACAGGCACAACGAAGTGGATCGCCCCCTGCGGCCATCCAGTCAATGTTGACAAGCGTGCGATCGCTAGCCGACGAATGTCGTCAGGCCTTGAACGAACAATTGCTGCGCATCGACGATCATGCCCGCCACATGGATGACGCCGCCGGGCGGCTGCACCGTGAAATTCTGGCCAGCCGGATGCGGCCCTTTTCCGACGTCGTCATGGGACTGCCGCGTTTGGTACGCGATGTGGCCCAGCAGTTGGGCAAACGCGTCCGCCTTGAAATCGTGGGTGACAGTACGAAGGTCGATCGCGATCTATTGGACCGCCTGGAAAGTTCCCTGGGACACATTATCCGAAACGCCATAGATCATGGGTTTGAATCCCCCGACGAACGCCGGGCAGCTTCGAAACCCGAAGAAGGTGTGTTGCGGATCGAGGCCCGGCATCGCGCCGGGATGTTGATTATCAATGTCACGGATGATGGCCGCGGGGTGGACGTTGAACGGGTGCGGCGCAAGGCCATTGATCGTCGACTTGTCACTAGCGAAATCGCCGCGCGCCTGACCCAGGCCGAAGTTCTGGAGTTTGTGTTTCTGTCGGGATTTTCGACGGCCGCTCAGGTGTCTGACATTTCTGGTCGGGGCGTCGGGCTTGACGCTGTTCAAACCACGCTGACCCAGGTGGGTGGTGCGGTTCGGGTTTCCTCGGATCCGGGGAAGGGCACCCGGTTCGTGCTGCAGATGCCGGTCACCTTATCGGTGGTCCGGGCCGCTGTTGTGGAAATCGCAGGCGAACCTTACGCGTTTCCGTTGGGCCGTATCGAACGGCTGCTTCAATTGGATCAAAAGGACATTCGCCCGGTTGAAGGAAAACCTTATTTCCCGCTAGAGGATCAGGCCGTGGGCCTGGTTCGTGCAGCCACGCTTTTGGGGCTAGAACATCCTGTGGCGGTATCCGGCCTCTTGCCGGTCATCGTGATCGGAGGTCGACAGGGAAGGTATGGGGTGGTTGTCGATCGATTTTTAGGGGAACAGGATCTGGTGGTCCGGCGGCTTGATCCGCGTCTGGGCAAGATTGCTGATATTGCCGCCGCTGCGGTCATGGCCGATGGCGCACCCCTGTTGGTGGTGGACGTAGAAGATTTATGCCGATCCATCGAGAAACGGCTAGCCATCGATGGCGGTGGCGATGCGGGTCTAACCGCACCCGCCCCAACAGCCGTCGCACGCGCCCGCAAACGCATTCTGGTTGTCGATGATTCCATCACCGTCCGCGAGGTCGAACGGCAGTTGTTGATGAACCGGGGCTACGAAGTCACCACCGCGGTTGATGGGGTGGACGGCTGGAATACCCTGCGCGGTGGTCAGTTTGACCTTGTGATAAGCGACGTCGATATGCCGCGGATGAACGGCATCGAATTGGTTCGCACGATTAAACAGGACGGCAAGCTTCGCCTTATGCCCGTCGTGATTGTCTCGTACAAAGATCGCCAGGAGGATAGGTTGCGGGGGCTTGAGGCTGGGGCCAATTCCTATCTGACGAAATCCAGTTTCCACGATCAAACCTTGATTCGAACGGTTGAGGATCTGATTGGAGCGCCTGAGGCATGAAGGTGGGCCTTCTACAGGGCGATCCCCTGGCCCGTGCCGCCAGGGTGGCACAGTTTCGTGCGGCGGGGCGCCCGGTCGCTTGGGCCGAGGCGACACTTGAAAAGGCGCTGGTCACTAGCCTTACCCAAGCACCTGACGTCATTGTATTGGTGCCCCCGCTTTTCGGCGGCACCGCGGCCGAGGCCACG
>JAYUUT010000411.1:0-5622 GCA_043754455.1 Myxococcales bacterium | reverse complement strand
AATCTAGATCCGGTAGGTGAACAAGCAATGACTACCGGGCAGCCCCACATCAATAAACGTGAACAGGTGGTAGGTTTCGCCATCAACCAGCGGCGCCGGGGCAGAAGTTTCCGGGAAGGCTTGCACAGCGCCCGGAGGGACCTTGCCATAGTCCACCGGCCCCAAGATGCCAGGCTGGCTGGGTGGCACGTTCAGCCGCCACAGGGTTCCCTCTGGCCGATCCAGGTTGGGGGGCACCCCGGGGTTTTTGGCCTCCTTGGTAAGAATGTAGACGTAGCGCACCGAACCCGACATCCAGCGGACTTTGCCCTGCGCATCTACACCCTCGCTTTGGGAACAGATTGTTGGTTTTGAAAAAAGGTTGTCGTAGATGGGTCCCCCAAAAGGAGGGATCTTGCCAACCTCTTCGGGGCTCAGGCCGCGGCGTTTCAATTCCGCGTCGAAGAACGCCTGCATGCGCCCGCTGTCGGTGGTCGGAATGCCGGTGACCTGCCGATCGAAACCGTGATTTTCGATCGGCGGGTACGCGCCTAGGACCGACGAATCCGCGCGCCCGGCAAACAGCGCCACCCCGGTGTCCGATATTGAATCGGTCCAGATCCCAGGCATGTCGGTATCCCATTGCGCAGCGGGGCTCCCAAATAGGGATGCGGAATGACAACAGACACACGCACACGCCTGCACCTGGCCGGACACCCACTGAAGTTCTGTCATGAAGGTGGGATTGGCCAGACGCGGGTCCGCCGGGTTCGTGGTCGCATGGGGCGGCGCCCGGTGATAGGGCCGCTGGGTCTTCACGACAGCACACGACCCATAATCACCAAATTTTTTATCCGGTTCGGTACATCCTGAAATGCCGACGTTGGTGCAGACCTTGCCATCTGGTCCCCTCCCCGTGGCGCCCGGCAACGGAGCCCGGCACTCGCGATAGGGCGGGATGAAGACGTTGGGGCGGGCGTTGAAGGGCAGTGGTTCAGGTGCAGCATCCGCCGTCAACTGACCTGCATCTGGCCGGGGTTCGGCTGACTTGCTGCATGATCCAAACAAACAGGCTGCGGCCAGGGCGATTCGGAAACGCTTCATTAACCACACCCAACCCATCATAGGCCATCGTGCCGCGCCGTCACCAGAACCGCAGATTTCCGAGGGGCCCCGGACAAGGTTCTCGCCTTTCTGGCGCCCCTGAGCTGCCCTAGCGATCGTTAACCTGCTGAAATCACATGGTCCCTTGGCCTGGCGGCGGAAGGCACGGGGTTTGCTGCACTAGCGGTCGCGACCCGAACCCAGGGAGATCCTCATATGCGCCGACTTAGCCCTCGAATTTTCACGATGCGACACGCGGCCTTGGCCGTCTTAGTGGCCAGCGCCGTTGGCTGTACAAGTGCCGACGACCCCTTGGTCAGCACCACAGACGCTGGCACGACGGGGGGCCCAAAGGCCACACCGACTCCGGTGGACGGGGGCGGGATTCGCGCCGACGTGAAACCAGGGCAAACCGAATTCGTCACAGAGGAGCAAGGTGGCGGCGTAGGACGGATGTCCGTTGGTGGCCTCGCACCAACCGTCGCGGGTGCCCCCGCACCTGCCGCAGACAACGCCAAAGCCGCTGAAGCCGCCCCCGGCGCACCCATGGGCCGGGTTGGGGACGTCGAAGAAGGCGACATCTACAAGATCGTCGGCAACAAGGTCTATTACTTCAACACCTACCGTGGCTTCGTGGTCTACGACGTCAACGATCCGAAGGCGCCCAAACGCCTGGGACGTCTGCCAGTCTTCGGCTATCCCATCGAAATGTTTGTCGAAGGCAACACGGTCTTCGCGCTGTTAAAAGATGCCCTGTACCTGACCCAGGTGGACGGCAAACTGCAATTTGAAAAACACAACGTGTCCCAATTGGTCAGCATTGACGTCACCGACCCCACAAACCCCCGCCTGCTGAAAACCATCGACATCCTGGGCCAATTGCGCGAAGGCGTGTCGCGAAAAATTGAAAACACGATCTATGTGGTGTCATACATCGCGCCTGGGTACTACTGGGGCTGGCGCAATCCCGGCATGCCGCAGCAGCCGCAGGCCTTTGTGTATTCGTTCAACGTGGCCAAACCCACCGACCCACAATTGGTGGAAAAACTGCAAATCTTCGAAGGCGGGAACATCAACGTCCGCGACCCGTCTGGATCTTCGTACAGCCGGAATTTCCGCGAAGTGCGCATATCAGCAACGTCCAACGCCCTGATGGTGGTCGAAAACTGGGACTTCTGGGCCTACGCCGCAGGGGGCGCCCGACGCTGCGGATTTTCGGACTCGGGCCAACAGGCCATTGTATCGATCATTGATATTAGTGATCCCAAGGGCGACATCCGATTGCACAGTCGTTTTGAAACGGCGGGGCAATTAACTGATCAGTTCAAACAAACCTACGTATTCGACGAAGCCACTAAGAAGGCCACCTATTTCGGCATTTTTGCCAAACAGGGCTGGTCCAGTGCGAACTGCATGGGGACGTCGTACATCCAGAACACCATCGAATCTTGGGACGTCACCGACGGCAAGAATCCCAAAACCCAAAGCCTGCTGAATTTCGGCAAGAAGAACGAAAACGTACGCGGCACCGCGTTCGACGTGAAACGGAATGTGGCCTACGCCATCACGGCCCAGCGCATAGATCCCCTGTACGCCATCAGCATCGCCGACCCGAAGAATCTGAAAATCTTGTCGGAGGTTAACGACCTGTCGGGCGACATGACTGTGTTCCGGCTGGTTGCCGGGGGGGGGTACCTGCTGGCCATTGGCAACGACAACAGCAACGCCTGCACCGGCACCCAGGACACCATGGGGTTCCGTCCAACCAAGGTCGCGGTCAGCGTCATCGACGTGCGTGATCTAAACAAAATGCGCCTGTCCCAACGACAATGCGTGAACATCAAAGGCGCCGATTGGATTGGGTCGGCGGCGGTTCAGGACATGGATCAGGGGCACAAAATGATCGGCATGCATTCGGACAAAGATCTGAACATCATCACGGTGCCCGTCCACTACGCGCGGCGTACTGATGAAAACAGTTGGTGGTACTACCGCTATGAAACCGCCGTCGGCATGATGGCGTGGGACGTGTCCAAGGACGACCCCACCAAACCAGCGGCCGCCCAGAATGTGTTGCAGAACTTCGGAACGTTCATCCATCCCCATGGCGAGGTGAAGCGATCGATTGTCTTCACCCACCAGGGGGTCACGCCCCGGCGCATGATGATCAACCTGTCCGACACCCACATTTCAATCGCCAACTTGGAAGATATGAACAACCCCAAATTGGAGTCCGAGATTGAACTGGCCCCGTATTACAACCAGATCTACAAATTTGGTGATTACGTCCTACAGTACCTGCAGCCGAAGCCAGGCAATTGGTCCGAAGGCGTATCTGAGTTCCGGGTGAAAGCAGCCGGGGGCGATCTGGAAGACAAACCAGTGCTGGCGACATTTTCTGCGGGGCAGGTTGAACGGGTCGTGAAACAGGGAAATTATCTAATTCTGTTCCGGCGCGAACAGACGGCGGTTGCCAAACCCGCCCCTGGGCAGCCCCAGGTGTACGTGCCCCCGCAGACCGAGATCGTGGTCTATGACCTGACCGATCCGGCCAAACCCAAGGCGGCGGGCCGCCTGAAAACTCCGTATGTCTGGGTCCCCTACTACCGGTTCTGGTGTGGCGGCGCGGGATATTTCGGCGCCTACTGGTTCGACGGATTTTCGGGCGATAGCTGGACGGGGACCGACGATGGCCTGGTTTTCCTGCGCACCGAGTACACCCAAAACCAGCCGGTCACACGGCTGGTATTCCTGGACCTGCGCAACCCGGCGATGCCCACACTGAAGGACACCGTCCTTCCGCAGGATCGCGAAAACAACGCGGGCGGGCTGGTCGGGGATCCGGTCGATCCCAAGGGCTTCTTCATGAACTACCGATCCCGCATTGGTGAAGTCAAAACCGGGGACTACACCTTCACCCGGTACCGCTGGTTCGCGCAAAAGTGGCAGACCACGGGGGGCACCCTGTCTCCAGGCGACGCGATCAACGTCCCGGGCCGCGTGACCCGCACCTGGTCAGCTGGCAGCGACCGGATGTTCCTGACCCAGGACGCGTCCTACCGGGTCGTGACCCTCCCCAATGGAACAAACGGCACTTACAACTCGTTGGTAACCGACACGCGGCTAAACTTGTTGCGACAAACAGCCATCGGGGGCAAGGCCGCCGCTGAACTTCTGGACGCACGGGTGTTTCCCAACACCTATTTGGCGGGCCTAATCGTGACAGGTGATCGTCTGGTCATGAACGCGCGCTTGCAAAATTACTATGCAACACCCGTTGGCATCAGTCGTGCCGGCGTCGCGGCCGACGTCGCTTCCCCTTCGGTGCAGCCCGGCTGGGATGTGACATCGGATCGCATCATGATCTTTGACCTGACGGCCAAATCCCTGGTGCCGGTCTACGACCAACCAACTCGCATGTACAACGTCACGCTGATGGGCACCCACCAAGGGCGCGTGTTCCTGAACCTTCCGGGCGATGGTGTCCTGGTGGTTGACGTATCAGACGCCGGACGGCCCGTGGGCACCCGGTTCCTGCGCACCCTGGGGTACGCGTCCCACATAGAATTCGTCGGCAACACCGCGTACGTCGCGGCGGGATATTTCGGCATCTACAACCTGCCGCTGGACGCCCCGACGGATATCCCCAACGAATAGGATGCCCCAGCGCCCAGCCCACAAACGCGATAGACTAAGGCCGTGAACCGGTACCTTCAGTCTTGCGCGTTTGGGGCCTTGGCCCTTGTCTTGACGGTCGGTGGCTGTGCGGGGGGGGGCGACACCCAGCCCCCGCCACCAACCACACCCGGCGGCATGTTCACGCCACCGCCCAAAAAAGCCGTTGCACCCGTGCCCGACGATTTGGGCACCCCGCCGCCGTCGACCGGGCCCAGATTCGAGCCGTCACGGCCCGATGCAGGCGGGCCGCTCGTGCCACCCAGCACCGATGCCCGGTTGATGCTTCTGCCAGACGCGGGCGGCAAAGTCCCTTGAAGCCTGATACGCCTGCGGCGATCAGAAAATTTGGGGCTGCGGCTCTGCTCTTGATCCTCGTTGGTTGCGCAGATGGGAATGACACCCAGGCGAAGGCGCCAATCCCCCCGGCGGGAACCTTCACGCCGCCACCGCCCAAAACCATCGCCCCCGTTCCCGAAAATTTCGGCGCCACCCCTGAATCCACAGGAGACGCAGGAGCCGATCTTGATGTGGCACCGCAGGCAACATCCCCTGTGGACGCGCGTCCGGATGTTTCCCCCGACCGGGCCCCACCAACGCCGGATCTGCCCGCCGCAGGGCCGTCCTGCGACCCTTTGAAACAGGATTGCCCTCGCGGTCAGGCGTGTTACCCCGGGTCGACCTGCAGGCCCGTCGGAGGCATTGGTGAAAATGGGGCCTGTACGTCGCACGAACAATGCGATCGGGGCCTGGCCTGCGCCCCGGTCCTAGGAAATTCCTGCCAGCGCATTTGCAATTCAGGCGCGACATTCTGCACAGGCAAGATCATGTGCCGACCGTACGGATCGACCCCCAATGTGGGGT
>JAYUUT010000410.1:0-9677 GCA_043754455.1 Myxococcales bacterium | reverse complement strand
GCCTGATCGCTGACCGCCAGTTTTTTGCCCAGGGCAACCGCACCTTTGAACTTGCCGCTGTCCCATCCGATGACCTCGCCCGACGCGTCGATGGGCTTGCCATTTTCGGTGTCGCGCCATTTCCCGATGGCATCGTAGTTTTCAAAACCAAGGCCAACCGGATCCATCAGCGTGTGACAGCCGCTGCATGCAGGCAATTCCATGTGTTTGCTGAAACGTTCGCGCGTTGTGAAATTGGGATTCACAGCGGGCAGTTCGATGACCACACCAACCGGGGGCGGCGGTAGATTTTGGCACAACAATTTCTCACGCACGAACTTGCCGCGATGGACCGGCGAACTTTGATTCTGGTGGGCATGAACCGCCATGAGGCCCCCAAGGGTCAGAAGGCCCCCGCGTTTGGCGGCATCCGCCCCTTCCAGCGGCACCTTCTGTACCTTGGTGACACCCATATCGGCCTTGATGGGCATGGTGCCCGTCAGTTTGTAGAACGAATACAGAGGGGGATCCACGAAGGTAAAAGGGGCCGTGTAAAGCGATGTCATCGTGCCGGCGGTTGATCCCCAGAACACTTCGCGCAAAAATTCGGTCAGTTCCGCTTCCATCGACCCCAGCGTTCCTGCCGGAAATACCGCCGCGGGGAACATCTTCGGATCTTTTTGGGTCTCCAGCAGCTTGTCGGTTTCAAGCCACAGGTCAAAAAATCGATCGACCATCAGCCGCGCCCGGTTATTGGGAACGGGCACAGCAGGTGCCATGGCGGGCGGCGCGGGAGGGGCCTCGACCAACATCCGTTCCACCTGCGCGCGGATTTCTTCAGGTGTGCCCAGCTTCTTGGCATCAGCGGCTGCCAGCAACGTCGAATCCGGCTGCGAGCCCCACAGCAAGAAGGAAAGCCGAGCTGCGATTTCGTGCTGGGTTAGCCGCACCGTGGTTTCCCCGACTTTCGCGGGTTCGCCCATTTCGATGCGGTACAAAAACTGCGGCGACTGCAACACCGCCGTCAGCACCAGTTTGATGCCGGTCTTGAAATCCTGCATTCTGCCGACGTCGTACAGAGTCTTCAGAATCGCGGTTTCTTCCGGTGTGACCGGACGGCGGTAGGCGCGTTTGACAAACCCCGAAATAAATTTTCCAAAACACACGTCTTCAGTCGAAGTCGCAACAACGCAGCCCTGGAGAATCCGCGACACGAACGTGTCGGTAGGCCCGGTGTCGCGGTCGACAGCCGCGCCCGCCAGACGTTCCGCGCCCACAAGATACGCCTCGGCCAACACCGGCGGTACCGTCTGTACCTCTGCATTGTTGTCGAACCCCAGCCGGCGTTCTTCGTTCGGAAAATCCGAACCGGGCAGCAACATATTTTCGCCCAGCAGATCGCGAACGGTGTTGTTGTATTCAACGCGGTTCAACCGGCGCGCAAAACTGGGTCCCGGATCGATCTTCTTACACGACGGTATCGCCACGCGATCCGCTGACAACATCTTGACCATCCCCCCCATCATGGTCATCGGCGCCACGCCGGGCATCATCGGCATTGTCGGATCGCCCGTGCCGGGCACCGCTGGATCGGTTCCAACCGGGACCGTCCCGCCCGGAGGCTTCTTACCTACCGGACCGGGCTTCGATGGGTCGCCGTCGGGATCCATCACGCTGCCCTGACAGGCCACCGTCGTGGATATCACGACCAGAAAGGATCGCCGCCAGAAGGTGCCAGAACAGATCATGGGTACTTCCTCCGTTAGACCAATCGGCAGACGCACCGATCTTCATGAAGGTCATAGCATGCCAGAAATCCTATCACGAACGAAAACCCTAATCATTTCATGTGCATACATTAGTTTACAGTCGACAACTCTGGGTTTCAGACAGGATTTTCGACTTAGCTGTTAGGCGGGCCCCGGGAAGCGGCTAGATTAGGGGTCCACCCGCCCCAAGGAGAGCCGCCATGCCTTTCGCCGCTGCGTTGCTGATGTCCACGGCCCTAGCCGCAGGAACCCCCGTAACTCTGGATGGCCTGAAGTCCGAGGCTCCAGCGGACTGGAAGGAAACCCCGTCGCAGAGCAGCATGCGGTTCAAGCAATTCCTAATCCCCCGGGCACCTGGCGACGCTTTCGATGCCGAACTTGTGATCTTTTACTTCGGCGCGGGCCAAGGGGGGGGCACTGACGCCAACCTAGATCGCTGGAAGAAGATGTTTCAGGCGCCCGAGGGTAAAACCATCGACCAACTCTCGAAGACCGAAAAGCTGAAGGTGGGCAAAGTCCCTCTGACCATCCTGGACGTGAGCGGCACCTACATGTGGAAGGCGGCCCCCATGGCCCCTACCGCCCCCGAGCCTCGCGTCAAGCACCGCATGATCGCCGTGGTCTTCGAAAGCCCCCAGGGCCCCTATTTCATGCGCCTCGTCGGTCCGGAAAAGACCATCGAGAAGCAGAAGAAGTCCTTCGACAAGTGGCTAAAGGCGTTCAAGTAGCGACAACGAAACCAACGACGATCATCAGTCCGGATCTGCGGGGGGGTCGGGCTCTGGACGGACGGTGATGCGTTTGACCCAGTCGAGGCATTCCTTTTCGGTCTGGGTGCGGGCGCCGACGTCGAAGGCGATGGATTCTGCAGAGGCTGCGGCATATTCGGCATCCGTCAGCCGGCCCCGTTCGTGGATTTTGGCCAAGATGCGCCGGACATACCGTTCCCAGGGGGGAAATAGGGTGCCGTGACAATACTGTATGTATCGGCGTTTGGGGCTGGGGAGGATCGATGAGAAAAACGCGGCCTCAAGCGGGGTCAACAAGGCGGCTTCCTTGCCGAAGTAATGCCGGGACGCGGGGCCAATCCCGTGGATCCGGGGACCGAATTCAATTGCATTGAAATACAGTTCCAAGATTCGTTCCTTGGTCAGTTGATGTTCCAAATGCCACACAAGAAACAATTCCTGTAGTTTGCGCGACAGGGTTTTTTCGCGCGACAAAAGCACGTTTTTCACCATCTGCATGGTGATGGAGGATGCGCCCAGGCGAAATCCACCACCTGCCAGATTGCGCCGCAGGGCCATGGCAAATCCGGACGAAACCCAACCGCGGTGTTTGAAGAAGCCAGAATCTTCGGTGGTCATAATGGCGTTGATCAAATGTGGTGAAATGCCATCAAAGGGCACAAAATCAGGGTTTTCGGCGCCAATGGTCAGGGCCAGAAGATCTTTGTCTTCGGGGGTTTTGGCGTCAAGGGCGGGCACTTCAACGACCAAAGACACCGGGACGGACCCCGACAACGCCTCGACGTCTTCAGGGGCCTTGGTCACCTGACAGCCATCGATGCCGACCTTGCCTTCTAACGCCAAGGCATCCAGGTTGGAAAAATCGATACGGGCCCGCAGCGCGGATTCGAAGGTGCCCTGCATGTTAAACCCTTGCAACCGCGGGACGATGGGGGCGGGCAGGCTGTCTAGGGCGCGCTGGCAGGGCAGGCGCGGAATCTCGAAACTAATGTCCAGGCGCGGAATCGCGTTCAAACGGTTGCCGTCGCGAAACGAAAACGTCCCCGATCCCAATTCAATGGATCCCTTGATTCGGCCCACCAGTTTTTGCAGGCGGCCTTCGAATAGGGCCAGATCTAGGCGTCGTTTTACGGGATCGACGGTGGCATCAAGGCGCAGGCCCAGATCCACCCCGATGATGGGTTCAGACGCCAAGGCCTCGTGCTGCAACGACAGACCCGACACGTCTAGGTTGCCCTTGAGTGTCAGCCGTCCGTCCGCAACGATGAGATCAAGCGCCGCATCGATCGACGTCAAGGACGGTTCGATGATCTGCGGGGGCAGGACGTCGGCAATGCGTTCCAACGAAAAACGAGCGGCCCGCAGTTGCAGATCGGCCGATAGAGCACGACCGCTGGCCGGGGGCGACAGCGTACCTTTGGCCGTCCACAGCTTTTCTTTCGCGCCGCCGTAGCTGCCGGTCAATTCAATATCAAGCGCAGGCACACCTGTTGGTGGCGGGATCTTAGCGGGACCGATGACCCCGCTGATGCCGGTCAGCCCCAAGGTGCGCATGACCTGGGCAAACCCATCGGTCAGCGAAATCTTGGGGATCCCATGGGGCCGGAAACCGTCCAAAGCGACGTTCAGGGTGACCGCCGCCGCACCGAAGGTCGGATCGTGTTCGCTGTCACGCACCCGCAGATGCCCGGACAGTTGGCGCGCCGAAACCGTCAGATCGTGCGAGACCCGCGCCGACAGGTCAAATCCCCCGACCACGGCCTCAAGATGGCGGGTCTCATCGGTCAGCTTGATCGCGCCGTCGTGAAGTTCCAACGCCAACCCCGAAGATCCCTTTGCCCCCAATGACGTTCCCGAAGCAGCGCCCGTCGGACGCCCCCGCAGCCGGGTTTCTAAGGCCGTGATGTTGTCGTTGGCCCCGCCCCGGTCAATGCGAAAACGGGCTCCGTTTGCAACGACGACGCCCCGCCCAAAAACCACGCCCCAGGGGATCTGGACGACGTCAATGATCCCCAGAGCGGCCCGACCCGAGGCCGTGTCACCCAGGGTCACAGGGGAAAGGGCCAGCCCCCGAATTCCCGCCCGGCCCTTGCCGACGACGACCGGCAGGCCCAGCCGATCCTGCATTTTTCCCTGCGCAAGCCAGGCGCCCAAAGCCCCCGCCCACAGAGGAAACGTTAACCCCAGCACGATGACAAGCACCGCAACGCCGGGCAAGATCAGGCGGCGCGGGCGGCCCATCCACCCCAACAAGACCGCGACAAATCGAGACGCCATTTTTGATTAGCGAAGGCGGCGTGACTATCGGGCGGGCGGAACGCGGCGGTAAAATGACAAGGCATTCTTGTACATCACTTTGTCCCGCACCCTTGTCCCCAGGGGCGCTAAGAACTGTTCGGCAAGGTCGATCTGTTTGGCGAAATCACCCCCCATTTCACTAACCGGCCAGTTGCTGGCCCAGATCAGCCGGTCGGGACCGAAGGCCGACATCAGAACGTCGAAATGTGGCTGATAGGCAGCAAGATCCGTCGGTGCTTTCCATTTGCGATCTTCACCAGGACCAGGATTGTACATGTCGTAGAACGACGAAAATTTGATGAAGATGTTCGGGTGAAGGTCGGCCAGGCGCCGGAGGTCCAGCTCCCACGCGGGCGTCGGTTTGTCGCCAGACGCACCCGCCAGATGATCCAGGATGATCCGCAGGGTCGGTACGGCGCGGGCCAGCTCAGATACCTTGTCCTTGGGATTCAGCGATCCGCGCGTGATGAGATCAAGGGTCATCCCCCGCCGGGCCAATTCGCGCAGGTTGGCTAGCTGAACCGCGTCCAGGGTCATCGTCGGCCCCCACAAAAAACCACGGATGCCAACAACGCGAGGATCGCGGGCAAGGTCCGCAAGCTGTTTGGGGAAATCAGCAGCTCCCAAATCAAGCTGCGCCACAAGAAACGGGAAAAATCGATTGCCCTTGACCAGGTCAAGAACAAATTGGTTGTCCGAATTGCGGTCGCTGGCCTCTACGATGCCGCAGGCGATGACCCCCAAGGGGCGCGCCACGGATTCGTAGTGGGACGGCAAAACGTCGCGATAAAGAATTTGGTTTTTCGGCGAGGGGAAGGGCACGCCCTGGGGGCGCGTGACCTTGTACAGGTGAATATGGGTGTCAACGATAGGCCGTCGTTTTTCGGCACCGCGGTCGGCGGCACCAGCCGCAGCAGAGGCGACGAAGGTGGCGACCATCGCGGCCGCGCGAGGGGCAGACTTGGTTATCCGGTGAGGTTTGGGCATCCCGCGCGGGAGAATACCCCGGCTGACCAAGACTGCTACGATGGCGGTGCCAAGCCGATGATTGATTCTGCCCTGACCCTGTTGGCCGTTGTAACCGCCGTGCCCTGCGCTGTCTTGTTGTTGCAGTGTCTGGCCAGCCTTTGGCCCCTGCGGGCATCCACGGACAGGGCGCCGCCAGCGCCTAGACCACGCACAGCGATCCTGATTCCCAGCCACAACGAAAAACTGAGCATTGGGGCGACAGTGGCGTCCCTACGCCCCGATATGGGGGATCAGGATCGGCTGATCGTCATCGCGGACAATTGCGACGACGACACGGCGGCGCTGGCCCGACAGGCGGGCGCCGAGGCCATCGAACGGCGAGATCCCGATCACCGGGGCAAGGGGTATGCGATTGGATTCGGATTGGAACACCTGGATGCCGATCCGCCTGCGGTGGTGGTTTTGGCAGACGCCGACTGCAGAATTTCCCCGGGCGGTCTGGAAAGACTGGCACGGCTGGCGGTCGCTTCGGGTCGGCCCGTGCAGGCGGAATATCTGCTGGGGGCACCCAAAAAAATGACCTCTATCGGGGCGGTCAGCGCCCTTGCGGTCCTGGTGCGAAATCGGGTGCGACCGCGGGGTCTCGGGCGCCTGGGCATGCCCTGCGCTCTGACCGGAAGTGGAATGGCCTTCCCGTTTCGGGTCCTGCGTGACGCCCCGGCCACCGACGGAAATCTGGTCGAGGATCTGGTGATGGGGATAGAGCTTGCCTTACAGGGCCACCCCCCCCTGCCCTGCCCTGATGTCCAAGTGTCAAGCGAGCTACCCGAGAGCCACGCGGCGGCCATGAAACAAAGACGCCGATGGGAGCATGGCCAATTGGCAACCCTCACGAAGTTCGGGCCTCGGCTGCTGGGGGCTGGAATCGTGCGCATGAATGTCGGCCTGCTTGCCTTGGGCCTTGATCTGGTGGTGCCACCTTTGGCCTTGCTGGTCATGGGATCGGTGGGCCTTCTGGCCGTGGCGGGGTTGGGGGCGGCGCTGGGCCTGACGTCGTGGACCCCGGCGTTTGTGGCAGGCGGCGGAATGGCCATGGTGGTGCTGGCCGTGGCCGTGGCCTGGGCCAAATACGGACGGCAAACGGTGCCGCTGCGGTACCTGCTGGCCATTCCATTTTATGTGGCTTGGAAAATCCCGCTGTACGCACGGTTGATTTTCAAAGGCAAGCAGCGGACCTGGGAACGAACGGCGCGCAAAGGTGAGAGCGAGCCCTAGGGCGACCGCAACGGCAAGGCCCGTCTGTCACCAATCACACGGGCAGGCACCCCCGCCACAACCGCCCAAGGGGGAACGTTGCGCGTAACCACGGCGCCCATACCCACCACCGCGTGATCCCCGACTGTCACCCCGTCGGTGATTCCCGCTTGGGCCCCGATCCATACGTCCTGGCCGATAACGATTCCTTCGGAGCTGTGGGGCTGATCACGGATAGGTTGTTCGGGAGCGATGCCATGATTGAACGCGAACAACGTGGCCCCCGTCGCAATACGAGTTCCGGCGCCGATCTGGATGCCCGCCTTGCCGCCGTCCATAGTGACCCGGGCGTTGATGCTGACGTTGGCGGCAATCAGAATCGGGCCGTGCAAAAACGCCTCGGCTGCAATCGACGCGGAGGGGCCGATGCTGATCCGTCGGTGGGGCTCTGCAAACAACTGGGCCGTGGGCGCGACGAAACAGGCCTCATCCAGGTCGATACATTCCAAGCGGCGAAGATCCGCGTGGATCTTGTGTTGCCAGGGCGTGGCCCATTGCAGAACCGCCGGGGGCGCGTTGAAATACAGCCACGGCATAAACGACATGCGCCGTTTGTGCTGCTCCCGCAGGTCAGCCTCTTCCGATCCGTCCACTTTCAGATCCGTCCATACAGCACACGCGCGCGGCCCCGCATGGGCAAGCTGCCTTCGGCGACGTCCTCAAACCCTAACGACGCCGCGCGGCCGCCCAAAAACCGCATCCAGTCCTTGTACGACATGCCGTTGTCGCTACAGCAGGGCACGACCGCGAACGGTATACGGTGAAGGGCCGCATATTCGATAATCACCTGCGTGGCGCCGTCGGGGTGCATGCCAACCACGATGTCGGCCTCACAGGGCTCGTCCAGGGTGAAAGCGCGCTGGGCGTAAGGAACCGGCAGGTGTTTGTGGCGTTTGTCAAAGGTGACCACATGGTGTCCCAAGGCCGTCAATTCGCAGTTCAACCTGCCCATGCCCCCCGCCACATCGAACACGCGAGGCGCAGTGAAACGTGTCGAAATAAAACTGGCGAAATAGGCAAAACGTTGCAGGTCGGCCATGCGGGCTGTCAGTCTAACCTGTCGATCAGCACGCCAACAATGGGCGCGTCATCATCGGGTGCTATGCTGCGCCCCTGACATGACCTGGGAAACTGTTCGCGATCTCATCCGCGGCGAGTGGATGATTCTCTCGCTGCTGCTTTTATGGTCCCTCGCCGGCCTGACCGTGATCTGCGAACGCGTGTACGCGCTGTGGGGCGTGTTACCTAAATCCGAGGCCTTCAAAATTCGGGTGGTGGCGGCCATTGAGGCCGGCGACCTGCCCAAGGCCACCGCGCTTTGCGAAACGTCCAGCGAACCCTTGGCCGACGTTTTTGAACGCGGACTCAAGATGTTTAAGAAGAAACCGGAAAAGACCGCCGAGGTCACGGTGTCGCAGAAAAACGTGGTGATTGCGTCGTTCAAACGGTACCTGTGGGCCCTGGGAACCGTCGGTTCGTCCGCCCCGTTCGTGGGGCTGTTTGGCACCGTCGTCGGCATCTTGAAGGCGTTTCAGATGTTGTCAGTGTCGGGTGCAGGGGGTGGGTTCAAGGTCGTATCCCAAGGCATCGCGGCCGCCCTGGTGGCAACCGCGGCGGGCATCCTGGTCGCGATTTACGCGGTGGTCGCCTACAACTATTTCATCGCCCGCGTGAACGCGATCGGGGTTCAATACAAGCTTTACTGCGAAGAATTCCTGCTGGCCCTCTCTGACCATTTGGACAGCCACGCCACAAGCGGCAAACCCGACACCCGAAGCTGACGGAGCCACCCATGGGCATGAATGTCAGTATGGATGATGGTGCAGGGGAAGATGGGGGCGGCAGCGACGCGATCGTAGCCGAGATCAACATCACGCCCTTGACCGACGTGTTTTTGGTGTTGTTGATCATCTTCATGGTGACCACCACCGTGGTCGTTGACGGGGACAAGGCGACCCGCGACGGCATGAAGGTGGCCCTGCCGAAGTCCAACGCGACGGGGCCCATTTCAAAACGGAAGACCGATCCCGTCGTTACGGTCAAGAAGACCAACGAGATCTACGTTAACAACAAGCAGATCCAGGTGGCCAACCTAGAAGCCGAGCTGCGGGCGGCCCTGACCGCCGTGGGATCCGACACCGTCCTGATAAGGGGCGACTCAAGCGTGGCTCTGGGATCGGCGGTGAACGTCATGTCAGTGGCAAAAAAGGCGGGAGCCAACAGCGTCTTCATCCTGACCGCTCCTGAAGCCAAGTAATGGTGGGGCGGACTGCCACATAGGCCAATCCCCGGATCGCAAGATCGCCACACCGGACGGTTCACCCCTGGTTCAAATGCTCGCAACCCATTGAATTTGCGTGAACCCCACCTGGCACGCCCCCTGCAACTAACAGAATCGTCCCAACGGGCAACCGGCCCTCAACGTCTGTTAAGGAGAATCCAAATGAAACTCACCCGCCTCATGATCCTCGGCCTCGCTTTCTTGCTCCCCACTGTGTCCGCGGTCGCCCAGGCCGAAGAGAAGCCCGCTGCTGAGAAGCCCGCTGAGGGCGCCGCTGGCGAGAAGAAGGCCAAGAAGGGCAAGAAGGCCCCCGCCCCC
>JAYUUT010000409.1:0-24887 GCA_043754455.1 Myxococcales bacterium | reverse complement strand
CACCCGTTTGCGGATTTCACCGCGCCTTTGGGGCTTCTTGCTGCTTGGCAACACGGCCCTTGCCGGGACGGTTTTCGCATTTCAGGCGTTAGGAGGCGTCCTGATGCAGACCCTTCGGATCCCGATCCTGTCCAAAGCTATGGGGGCGATGTGGTTGTTCGTGACCATCGGTGCCGGGTTTTCGGCCTACGTGTTTGTGATGTCCCGGATGGACTATCCGGGGGCATCGGTTCTGGCCCAGATGCCGCGGAAGATTTGGAGGCGGGTGTTTCGATCGAAATAGGCACCCCCTTATCGATCTAATTTCAAACAAAGTACGCCATTGCCTCATCTGCGCTGATCACAAGCAATTCGAAACCATCCCCAAGATGTTTGCGGAAATGGTTGGGGGACGCCACGATCTGCAGCCCCCGTCGACAGCCAAGCTGCGAAAGAAACTTACCAAAATGAGGTGCAGGCGTTGTGTCCGAAAGCTTGGCTTCGACCGGCATCCAGGGCCGGCCGTTGCGCAGAATCAGAAAATCAATTTCTTGTTTTTCTTTGTTGCGAAGATACGTAAGTTCAAAACTTCCCTCGCCCGTGTCTGTCCAAAAATCACAGGCCTTCAGTAGATGGCAGGCCAGAAGGTTCTCGAATCGGGGGCCCTGAGCATCAACCTCACTCCAATCCCAAAGATAAAGTTTCCCCTCCTTTTTCAGGCTGCGCGCCAGCCCCTTCGAATACGGCCGGAGCTCGAAGGCGTAGTAAAGTTCCTTCAGAGCGGCGATCCAACGCGACACTGTGTCGTAACTGACCTCAAGATCCTCGCGCAGCGACGTTCGTGACAGCGGCGATCCCACCTGTTCAGGCAGCAACGCTGCCAACATTTCAACCCGTCCCAGTTCGGGCAGGCGGGACAGATCACGTAAGTCCTCGCGAATGACCTTCTCAACCCGGCTGTGGCGCCACAGCCGGGCTTTTTTGTCGCTGGCAGTCAGAAACGGATCGGGGAAGCCACCGAAACGTGTCAGCGCATTAAAAATGTCCTGCTGTTCTTTGCGGTGCGGCCAGGCGCGCGCAAAAAGGGCGTCAAGGCGTTCATCGGGACATGTCGGCAAAGGCTGACCCAATAGTTCGGGCAGCGAAAAGGGATGCATTCGAAAATGCAAGGAACGCCCAAGCAGGCTGTCGCCGCCTTTCTTGTAGACATTTAGTCTGGCGCTGCCCGTGACAAGGGCGTCCCACGGATCAGATCGGGTGTCGTAGAGGCCCTTCAAGGTGCGCTTCCAGCCTTTCGCCTTGTGGATTTCGTCAAATACCACCACGGGAATTGATTCCGATGGCTGGGGTAGGGCCGCGCGCGCGTCCTTGGCCCAGATCCTTCGAAAGGCCACATCGTCCCAGTTGAGGTAGACCCCCGCCCCCCGCTCGCGAAGAAGCATGCGCGCAAGGGTGGTTTTTCCGCACTGACGCGGCCCCGAAACCAAGGCCATCTTATGATCGGAGAACACGAGATCTTTTATCGGAGTCGCAAGATATCGGGTTTTCACGGCCCGACTATTTTACGAGAACATGCGAATATAGTCGCGACTATTTTCTGATGTGATGCGAATTTGGTCGGATTACGCATACGGATGCGTTACGCCTGTGGAGTGGTCTGGTGTTCATACCCCTAGGCGTCGGTTTTTAGGACCTCGTGGTCCTGATGTCCCGGATGACTTGACACAGCGGTTCGCCTAGGGCCTCATGCTCGAAACCCAACCGAGAGGTATTCATGCGCACCCGTCCCTTGCGAAACACGCTGTTTTCTAGTTCTTTTGGACTTGTTTTTGGCGCGGGGCTGTTGGGGTCTGGTTCAGCGGCATTTGCGCAGGATCCCGTTCCCGTGGCACCGGTTGAATTTCCCTCGGCGGCGGCGCCCGCGGACCCTTACGCGCCTGCCGTTGCGTCTTCGTCCCCCGTCACGATGGCCGGTCCTGTTACGACGGCTGTGTCGACGACGGATCACGAAACGGTGGTGCGTCGCTGGGGCGTGCAAGTTCGCCGGCTGGCCACGGCAGCGAAGACGCCGGGGCAAGATCCGGCCTGCGGAAAGGACAAGGACTGCCCGGTTTCACTGCACAGCTTCGGTCTGCGCAAATGGAGCACCGCGGGGTACGCATGGAACGCTGGAGTGGCTCTGGGGATGGGCGGCGGCGCGTCGCGAGCGGCTGGCGGCACCGTACGAAGCTGGGATACCTATTTCGGATTCGGGCCGACCTTCGGTGCCAGTTTTCTGTTGGCGAACTGGAAACATTTGGCCGTCTCGGCGGGGCCGCAACTGGACCTGGTGTTCTTCATGCCCAGCAGCAGCGGCGCCAAAACCCTGATGGTCAATGTCCACGGTGACGTCGAGGCTGAGGTTCATTTGGGGATGATCGGACTTCCGGCCGCCAGCGTGGCATTTTCGACGGGAATCGCAGCGTCGTATCGATCGGTGTCGCGAGGGAAAGTTCCTGTTGACGGCGCGGTGGCACGCAGTTTTTCACTGGAAACCACAGGGCCAACGGCGCTGTGGGATCTGGTCACGCAAATGTCGCTTCGGTACTACTTCTAGGCCGAAGGCACTATCGTGCGGGCGCCGCCTTCTGAAAAAGATCTGATTGAACGGCAGGAACTTCTGGACGCCGTGGCAATGGCCCGCGTCCTGCGGCGAATGGCGTTCGAAATTCTGGAACGAAATGGCGGGGACGCATACATCGTGGGCGTACGCACCGGGGGCGCCTTCCTGGCCAGCCGGCTGGTGCGCGTCCTGGCTGACGCGGGTGAACCGACGCCTCTTCTGGGGGCGCTCGATATCACGCTTTACCGGGACGATGTCTTTCTGGGGTTGCCCAAGCCCGAGATCGGGCCGACCGATCTGCCCCAAAGCCTGGAAGGACGGACAGTGGTCTTGGTCGACGACGTTCTTTTCACCGGGCGAACCGTTCGGGCCGCGATGGATGTGCTGGCCGACTATGGGCGGCCCCGCGCGGTGCAGTTGGCAGTCCTGGTCGATCGGGGCAGGCGGGAGCTTCCCATACAGCCCGATTTTGTTGGGGTGCGGGTCCAAACCGGGCCTCATGATTCTGTCCGCGTCATGTTGACCGAACGGGGAGAACCTGATCGGGTCGTCCTGCGCGAGAAAGTCATCTCTGATAAGAACGCCCCGTGACGTCCCATCGTTTTAGCCACCGGCATCTTTTGGGCATTGAAGGCCTATCCGCGGCCGACATCACGACGGTTTTGGACCTAGGGGAACGGTTTTTAGAGATTGCGAATCGGCCCATAAAAAAGGTGCCGACGTTGCGCGGAAAGACTGTTATCAATCTATTCTTAGAGCCATCGACGCGAACGCGCACGTCGTTCGAGATTGCGGCCAAGCGGCTGTCGGCTGATGCGGTGAATATATCCGGTAGCGCTTCGTCGACGACCAAGGGGGAGACCCTTATCGATACCGCCCGGAATCTGGACGCGATGGCCCCAGATGTCGTGGTGGTTCGCCACGCGGCGGCAGGGGCGGCGCTGATGCTTTCAAAGGCCATCAAGGCGGCTGTGGTCAACGCGGGCGACGGGGCACACGAACACCCGACCCAGGCCCTGCTGGATGCATCTACGATTCGCGCCCACAAGCGCGAGTTCAAGGGTTTGGTGGTGGCGATTGTGGGGGATATCGCCCACAGCCGGGTGGTTCGATCGAACATTTATTGTTTGCGGTCTCTGGGCGCGACGGTACGGGTGTGCGCGCCCCGAACGCTGATGCCGCTGGGGATCGAAGATATGGGCGTCGAGGCCTATGACCGTATCGAACCGGCCCTCGAAGGTGCGGACGTGGTCATGATGTTGCGAATCCAGAAAGAACGAATTCACGGCGGTCGATTCCCCAATACGCGGGAATTCAGTCGGTATTTTGGCCTCACGGCGCAGCGGCTCCTGTTGGCGAAACCGGATGCCATCGTGATGCACCCAGGGCCCATCAACCGGGGGGTCGAAGTGGATTTCGACGTGGCCGATGGCCCCCGTTCGGTCATCCTGGAACAGGTTAGCCGTGGCGTCGCGGTGCGTATGGCAGTGCTTTATTTGCTGGGCGGCGGGGCGGATGCGGTCGCGGATTGACATCAGGCGGGTTCCTTGGCGATAAGCACGGGTGATGGATTCGGTCGCGCGCGCGGGTGAAGTTCCCGGTTTCGGGGGCTCGCTTGCGGCGTCCTTGTTGACTTTGGGGTTGGTGTGCCTGCTGGCGTGGGTGACGTTGCGGTGGTTGGCGCGCCGGGGGATAGGGCAGGGGCGCCAGGTGATACGGGTGGTGGCTCGATGCCCCTTGGACGCGCGGCGGTCGGTTTATGTAGTCGAGGCGGCGGGACGAAACTTCCTGTTGGGGGCTGGCGAAGGCGGGCTGTCGTTGCTGGCAGAACTGGATGCCGCGGCTGTGGGGGCGGCCCCTGTGATTGGTCCGCCCGCGCCCGGAAAATTTGCGGACGTGCTTGCGCGTGTTTTAGGGAAACCGCCGCAGGCCGGGGGCTGAACGATGGGGATTCTGCCGATCAATCCTATGGGTGCCTTGGCGGCCGCAGGGCTGGACCAGGGGGGCGCGTTCGCGTCGCGGCCGCTGGTGATGATGATCGCGATGGCGGCCCTGTCGGTGCTGCCGTTTGTATTGCTGCTGATGACCAGTTTTGTTCGGGTGGCGGTGGTGTTGTCGATTCTAAAAAGCGCATTAGGGACGCCCCAGATCCCGCCGACGCAGGTGGTGACGGGCCTTGCCCTCATCATCACGCTGTACGTGATGGCCCCCACGGGGGAACGCATGTATCGCGCTATGGAGCCGGTCATTGGGAAGGGCAGTACCGCTGATCTGTTAAGCATCGACAGCGTTTCGACGTTAAAGGACGCCATGGAACGGGCCCGGGAACCCCTGCGCGACTTCCTTGTGAAACACAGTGCCCCCCGGGACCGGACTTTGTTTCACGGGTTGTCGTTGCGTATGCGCACGCCCCAGGAACGTGCGGGTATCACGGATCGTGATTTTTTGATCGTGGTGCCATCTTTTCTGGTGTCCGAACTGCGGCGTGCCTTCGAGATCGGGTTCTTGTTGTTTGTTCCGTTCCTGGTGGTGGATATGGTGATTGCCAACCTGCTGTTGGCGCTGGGCATGCACATGTTGTCGCCCACAACCGTGTCGTTGCCGTTCAAACTGCTGTTGTTCGTCGTGGCGGACGGGTGGCAGTTGGTGATTCGGGGGCTTATCGAATCTTATGTCTGATTCACACGCCACCTTGGATCTGTTGATGCGCGTGGTGCGCGAGGGGTTGCTGCTGGTTTTGGTGCTGTCGGCACCGCCGCTGCTAGCCAGCGTGGTGATTGGGGTTCTGGTGGGGGTTGTACAGGCGGCGACGCAGATCCAGGACCAAACGTTGTCGTTTGTCCCCAAGTTGGTCATTGTGGTTGGCATCACCATTGCCCTGGGCCCGATATTGGGCGCGCAGTTGTTACGGTTCACCCAATCGGTTCTGGCAGCGATTCCCTTCGTGCGGTGATGGATATCGCGGGTCTGGATCTGGAACGGTGGCTGTGGGCAGGGGGGCTGGGGGCGGCCCGGACGATTCCGATAGCCTGGCTGGTCCCGGCTTTTGGCGGGGCAAACCTTCCGGCCTTCGTCCGGGTGGGGTTGGGGGTCGCCCTTTCGCTTCTGTGTCTGCCGCGCACGGTGGGATTCGTGGCCCCAGGCGATGGGGTGGCCTTCTGGTTTTTGTTGCTGCTTCGCGAAGCCGCGGTAGGGTTCACGGTTGGATTTGTGGCGTCCTGTGTGTTCCGTGCAGCTGAAATGGCGGGGCGGCTGACCGACATTCTGCGCGGTGCAAACATGGCCGAGGTCCTGTCCCCTGTGTCCGAAGGACGAACCAGTCCCTTGGGTGACGTGTCTCTGATGCTGACGGTGTTGCTGTTCCTGGAAATGGGGGGTGTTGGTCAACTGGCGTTGGCCCTAAGCGAAAGTTACGACGCTGTGCCGTTAGGGGGTCCCAAGGTCGCTGCGGCCCTCGGCGGGGTCGTCCAGGTAGCGGCTTTCGCATCCGCCCGGCTGATGGTCAGTGCTGTTTCTTTAGCTGCCCCGGCCTTGGTCGCGATGTTGCTGGTGGATTTGGTGCTGGGTGCGGTTGCACGTTTGGCGCCGCAACTGCCGGTGTTTTTCATAGGGATGCCGATCAAAGCCCTGGGAGGCGTCGGGTTGGTGCTGGTTAGCGTTGGCAGTCTTGAGGCCGCATTGACCGGCGAACTGCGTTCTTGGGTGAATCTGGTCCGGCGGGCCTTCGCCCTGTGGTCGTAAATGTCGGACGACGGCGACAAGACAGAAGATCCATCACCCAAACGGCTGGCGGACGCGCGCCGCAAGGGTCAGGTTCCGCTTTCTAAGGATCTCAGTGGGGGCGTCGTCTTCACGGCGGTCATGGCGTCGCTGGTCATGGGGGGCGGTGGCGTGGTGGCAGGTCTTCTTGCGTACCTAACGGTTTCATTGCGCGACATCGCGAAACCAGGCTCGATTGGGGCGGCGGGGCCCCGCGCGCTATTGGCCTTCTCGGGGGCGTTGAGCCTTCCCCTGGGTGTGGCATTCGGGGCCACTCTTGTGGCAGGGCTGATGCAAACCAGGGGGCTGTTTGCGGTCGAAGCGTTGAAATTCGATCCTGACAAATTGAAGCCATCTTTCAAACGCATTCTGGGAAAGGATTCGCTGATCGATCTGTGCAAGGGCATGGTCAAGGTGTCGGTCGCAGGAGCTATCGCGTGGGCTGCGGTGCGACCCGTTTTGGGATCCCTTGCGTCCCTGACGGGGGCTTCGCCGGTTGGGATTCTGGGGGCTCTGGGGGGCCTGTGGAAAACCGTCGGGCTACGGTTGGGGGTGGCGGCGGTGGCCATAGGCGGGGCTGATTTCTTGTGGCAGCGGCATAAACATCTGAAGTCGCTGCGGATGAGCCACGAAGACCTAAAACGCGAATACAAAGACGCCGAAGGCGACCCTCATCACAAGGCCGAACGGCAGCGCCTTCATCATGAACTGATGGAAGAACGGATGGTGAACGACGTGCGAAAGGCCGATTTTGTGGTCGTAAACCCCGACCACATAGCGATTGCGATACGCTACGACCGTGACCAGGACGAAGCGCCGGTTGTGTTGGCCAAGGGCGAGCGATTGCTGGCCGAAAAAATTAAACAAGTGGCACGCGAGGCGGGGGTCCCCATCTTTCGGGATGTCAGTCTGGCCCGATCCTTGCGGGACGTGGTCGAAGGTGACGAAATTCCCGAGGCGCTGTACGAAGCGGTCGCCGAGATCCTTCGTGTCGTCCAAATGCCGGAACCCGCGCGCACCCCAGGGAACACATCCGACGAAAACGAGGGCCAGCCCGCGACCCCGCCGTCCCACTGGACCCGCGTGTGATTTTCTCAAGACCCGGGTAGAGTTTGACACTGTGACTTCCCCCAAACGCGTTCGCAAAGCGGTCATCCCCGTTGCCGGTCTCGGGACCAGGTTTCTTCCGATAACCAAAGCTGTGCCAAAAGAAATGCTGCCGCTTGTGGATGTGCCGGCGGTCCATGTGATCGTGGAAGAATGCGTGCAAAGCGGTATCGAAGAAATCATCTTTGTCACCAGCCGGGGCAAGGATTCCATCGTCGACTATTTCGACCGTGCGACGGATCTGGAGGCGCTGCTCGAACGGCGAAACAAGACCGCCGATCTTGATCTGGTGCGGAAGATTAGTCAGATGGCAACCGTGGTCGCTGTTCGGCAGGCTGAAGCGCGCGGTCTGGGGCATGCGGTGCTTTGCGCGCGGGCGGCCGTGGGTGATGAACCCTTCGCTGTGCTTTTAAGCGACGACCTAGTAGTGAACCCACAGCGCCCAGGGGTGAAACAGTTGCTGGACGTTTATGAGGCCACGGGAATCGGGGCGATTGCGTTGCTGGAGGTGCCTTCGGGGCAGGAACAGATGTACGGCGTTGTTGCCGGGGAACGGGTGGCAGATCGCACGTGGAAATTGTCGAAACTTGTGGAAAAACCGGCTCCGGGGACCGCCCCGTCACGAATGGCCGTAATCGGACGTTATGTGTTGCCGCCCGATATTTTCGAAATGCTGGCCAACGTCAAGCCCGGACGGGGTGGCGAGATTCAGTTGACCGACGGTCTGGCCGAGCTGGCACGAACGCAAGGGTTATTCGGGTGGGAGATTGAGGGAAAACGTTTCGACGCGGGCGATCGAACCGGATACGTACTGGCCCAGGTCTATTGGGCACTTCAAAGGGCGGATATTGGTGCGGACGTGCGGGTGGGGCTCGAACGTTTGCTGAGCGGCGGCTAACGGGCTTTACCGTTGATGGTGGGCACTTGGCTTGAAGTGGCGGTTGCCCTTCCAGTCTTTCAAACGTACACGTACCGTGATCCCCGTGTCGCGGGGCCTGTGGCAATCGGTGGGCAGGTTGTGGTGCGCTTCGGTGCACGGCATGTGACGGGGTTCGTCGTTGGGCACCCTGTTGATACCGCGGGGATCGATCCGGGCCGCGTTCGCGACATTGAAGATGTCGTGGCCGACGAACCGTCCCTTGCCCCCGATGTTCTGGATTTGTGCCGTTTCGTAGCCTCGTATTATCTGGCGCCCCTAGGCGAGGTTCTGCGGGCCGCGCTTCCTCAAAGCGAGCGAGCCACGGCCCAGAGGCGTGTGCGAATCACCGACCAGGGTCGCAACGTGATCACGGACGGGGCGCTGCAAACGTTGGCGGCCATGACCTTGGATGACGGTGACCGGGAGTTTTTAGCCCGCCTTGCCAAGGGCGCCGGATTGTCATTGTCGGGGCAACGGGGAGACACCGCGAAGGCGCGCATATCGCGCCTCGAAAACCTTGATCTCGTGGAGGTCGGCGATCGTGTCCTGCCCCATGTCGTTGGCAGAAAACGGAAGGAAGCGGTCGCCCCCAAATTCCCCTTGGAGGCGCTACCAGAGCTAAACCAGGAACAGGCAGGCGCGTGCCGTGAGCTCGAGGAGGCGCTTTTGCCTCATACATTTGCGCCTTTCGTTATCCAGGGCATTACCGGGTCGGGTAAGACCGAAGTGTACCTGCGCGCCATTGCAACGGCGCGTAGGCAAGGCAAAGGCGCCTTGGTGTTGGTGCCGGAAATTGCGCTCACGCCCCAACTGGCAGCGCGGTTTCGCGCCAGATTCGGTGACGACGTGGCGGTGTTGCATAGTGGGCTGCCGCCCGTGCAAAGGCGAACCGCCTGGCGTCGCCTCCGTGCGGGCGAGGTCGGCATTGCTCTGGGGGCACGGTCGGCAATATTCGCGCCGGTTCGCGATCTGGGCATTGTCGTTGTGGACGAAGAACACGATTCGTCATTCAAGCAAGAAGATGGAATTCGCTACCACGCCCGTGATTTGGCCGTGGTTCGCGCCCAGCGTGCTGGGGCGGTCGTGGTCTTGGGATCCGCGACGCCTTGTCTGGAATCGTTCCACAACGTGATTACGGGTCGCTACCGGCGCTTGTTGCTGTCCAGACGGGCGAACCCTGAAGCGGCGTCACGACCGTTGCCGCCTGTTGAAATCATCGATTTGCGGCGGGAGCCCTTTTTGGCCGATGGCATCTTTTCTAAACGGATGGTCGAACAGATACGCCAGACCCTCGCGGCGGGAGAGCAGACGATCCTGTTCCTCAACCGCCGTGGGTTCGCGCCGGTCGTCCTGTGTCGCGATTGCGGCCACGTGGTTCGCTGCGCGGATTGTGCTGTTTCCTTGACCTACCATCGCACGGGGCATCAGTTGGAATGCCACTACTGTGGGCGGGTCCAGGCGTTGCCGTCCCGCTGCCCGTCGTGCAAAAAGCCCCGCCTTGAGCCCCTAGGGGTTGGCACCGAAAGGGTCGAGGATGTCGTGCGAGGACATTTTCCGGGCGCTAGAATTGCACGGCTGGATCGGGACACGGCCGGCGTGGGGCGGCCTTTGGTGCTGGAAAAAGTTCTGACCGCCGTCGCCGAGGGGCGGGTCGATATTCTGGTGGGCACCCAGATGGTGACCAAGGGGCATGATTTTGCTGGGGTGACCTTGGTCGGGGTGTTGCTGCCGGATCAGGGGATGCATTTGCCGGACTTTCGTGCCGCTGAACGTACCTTTCAATTGCTGGAACAGGTGGCCGGGCGGGCCGGGCGAGGGGCGCTGCCAGGACGGGTGTTGGTTCAGACCTTTAATCCCGAACACGCAGCGGTTCGGTGCCTTCTGTCCCACGATTACGAAGGTTTTGTGCGTACCGAACTAGACAGCCGACGGGAATCCAAATATCCCCCGTTCGCGCGGTTGGTCGCGGTTCGGCTGGACGGCAAGAACGCGGCCCAGGTGCAGCAGGCGGCCCGGGATGTTGCGATGCGGATTCGCGAGGGAGCCGCGCCGGGCTTAAGAATATTGGGTCCCGCCGAGGCGCCGATCCCTCTTTTGAAGGGACGAACGCGGTGGCAAATATGGGTCGGAGGCACCGATCGGACAGCTTTGTCGGTGGCGGGACGCATGGCGCTCGACGCACCTTTACCCACCGATGTGCGCCTATCGGTCGACGTGGACCCGCAGAGCGTGCTTTGATGGGCGGGCCGTGATGCCACGCCTGAAACTGCTCATCGTGTCGGGGCCCTACGAGGGCGAACGGTTGTGTCACGCCGCTATCTCGGCGGGGCTGGACCCCGTGCTTGTCGATCTTGATGCCACCTTTGTGGGGTCTGCCGACGGTTGCCTTGTGGCGCTGAACCGCGTGGAAGCCGATCCCGCGCGGACGGTGAAACTGTGGCGGACGCGGTTTCCGGATTCGACCTGGTTGTTCGTGATCGGCGATGAAGCCGTAGCCCAGATTCTAGACGAAAAGCCAGCAACGTTCTTCCCGCGTCCCATAGCCCCCACGTCAGTCATGCTGACCGTGTATCAACAGATGACCCGGGGCGGACAAACGCAATCATCTGTGGGTACCGAGGTGCCGGCCACCGCGCGTCGGTTGCTTGATCGTTTTGCCTCGACTCTGGACGACGCCCTCGATGGCGACATGATGGATGCGGCGCGTTTTGCCATCACGGACCCGATGCCTGCCGTTGAATCTGACGCCTTGGCCGAGTTTTCACCCAGCGGCAACACGACCCGCGAGGCCCCAGAATCACTGGTCCAGGAGATTTTGGCAGATCCCCAGCCGACCGCGGCCCCGGAGGACGACGTTCCCTTCGAACCTTCGACCCACTCCCGTTCAGGGGCTGGGCCCCTGCCTTCGCATGAAGTGCGCGACTTCGACCTTGCACAAATATTGGGCCGTGCGTTTTCCGATGCCTATACGGGCCGGTTGTGCGTATCGAACCGTGATGCCGACAAGACGGTGTACTTCGAATCGGGCCGCCCGGTGCTGGCCACGTCCAGCGTCGTTCACGATCGTATGATCGAATTGTTCCTGCGGCAGGGCCGTTTGACCCCCCAACAGCATGCCCTCGCGGTCAAGGTCGCAACTGAGACCGGGCGGCGCATGGGTGCCGTGCTGATTGAACTTGGCATCATGAAAAGCGACGAATTGTTGCCCGCCGTCCGCGAACACTACGAAGAAATCATCTTTTCCCTTTTTGCCTGGGATCGCGCCGCGTTTGGACTTGAACCTGGGGTGGTTGCCGACCCACGGCGAATTCGTTTGCTGCGCCATCCGGTCGCCCTTGCCAACGAAGGCGTCAGGCGGGCCTTTGGCTCCGATCGGCTAAAGGCCCGCCTGGGATCGGTTCGTAACGTTTTTCGGCTTGAAACGCGGGGGGCCATGGCCGAAATTCTGTCGGAAATGCACCTGGAATCCCGGGAACGCCGGGCTGTGGCGCTGTTTGATGGCATCCGCCCTTGGGAAGATCTGGCGCGTGAGGCGACCACCGCCTGTGATGTCAGTGAATCGCGATTGCTTGTGCTTGCGACGACCCTTTCGTCTTTTGGGGCGCTTGAACCCACGGCTGCTGCGGCCTCTTTGGCGTCTCCGGGCCGGGGGGTACGGGATGAGGCCATTGCTGAGGACCGCCTACGGGCCCGTTTTGCCTTGATGCGGGAAGGTGACTATTTCCGTGTCCTGGCTGTTCCGGTCACTGCAACGGCTGATGAGGTTAAACGTGCCCACGAACACCATCTGCGTGAGTTGAGCGAGCAGGTGCTAGGCCCCCGACTGATGGCAGCGTTTGCGACAGAGATCGAAACGTGCGTTGAGGTGTTGAACGAGGGGCTGCGCATCCTTAGCGCGGACAAGTTGCGGGGGATGTACGCCCGCGCGATCAAACCGACCGAGCCTGCCGAATTGGCGTCCGTCGCTAAGAGCTGACCCGTGCGCGTAGTTTTTTTCGGAACCCCTGCGTTTGCGGTCCCCTCGCTTGTGACTGTGGCCAGGGCGCATCAGGTTGTGCAGGTGGTCAGCCAGCCAGATCGTCCCTCGGGCCGCGGTCAGGGACTTTCTGCGCCGCCCGTGAAATTAGCCGCCTTGGATCTTGAAATCCCTGTATTTCAGCCCGCCACGTTGAAAGATCCAGAAGTGGTCGAACGGCTCAGCACATTGCAGGCCGACGCATTCGTGGTCGTCGCCTACGGGAAACTCCTGCCTCAACGTGTGCTTGATCTGCCGCGCCGTGGGTCGTTCAACGTCCATGGGTCATTGTTGCCGCGCTACCGGGGTGCAGCCCCCATTCAATGGGCGGTCATCCGGGAAGAATCCGTCACGGGCATCTGCATCATGAGGATGGAGGCAGGCCTTGATACAGGGCCGGTGGCCGCTCGCGCCGAGCTGCCGATTGGACCCGACGACACGGCGGGAACGTTGGCACTGCGTCTGGCCGATTTAGGCGCAGCTTTGCTGGAAACGACCTTGCAGGCCGTCGACCTTGGCACGGCTTCGTTCGTTGTCCAAGATCACGCGGCTGCGACCTTGGCCCCGCAACTAGGCAAAGAAGACGGCCTGCTCGACTTTCGGAAAGGAGCCATTGCCGTTTCGGCCCACGCGCGCGGGGTCGATCCGTGGCCGGGTGCGACGGCGCGCCTGTCTTCCGACGTGGTGAAGCTGTTTGGGCCCCGGGTGCTGGATGTCGCGCCTAATGCGCCCGCGGGGACCATCGTCAGCGCCGACGACAAAGGTTTGGTTGTGGCGTGCGGATCGGGCGCCGTAGCCTTTGCAGAGCTTCAGTTCCCAGGACGAAAGCGCCTTCCCGCTGGTCTTGCCGCTTCCGGGCGTCGGGATCTTGTGGGGGCCCGTTTCGAGACCCAGGTATAGTTCGGGTCGACTATGGCGAATCCTTTTGGCATTCAGGTGGCCCCTTCGATCCTTGCGGCTGACTTTGGCCGGTTGGCCGATGAAGTGCGCGCGGTTCAAGCTGCAGGCGCCGACATGATCCATGTCGATGTGATGGACGGGCGGTTTGTTCCCAACCTGACGCTCGGGCCGGTGGTCGTGCGGGCTCTTGCCGCCGCCGCAACGGTTCCTTTAGATGTCCATCTGATGATTGTCGAACCCGAACGGTACGTCGATGATTTTGCTCGTGCAGGCTCGGACCGTATTTATGTTCACGCGGAGGCTGCTGTCCATCTGCACCGTGTGGTCCAGCAGATCCGATCGGCCGGCAAACGTCCGGCGGTGGCTCTGAATCCCCACACGCCGCTTCAGGTTTTGGACGTGCTGTTGTCGGATTTGGATGCGGTCATGTTAATGACAGTGAATCCGGGTTTTGGCGGACAGGCGTTCATCCCGGCGGTGGTGCCGAAGATTCGTGCCCTTCGCACCGAAATCGAACGCCGAGGCCTTGATGTTCAGATAGCGGTTGACGGGGGGATCTCTGCGGACACCGCAGGGGTTGTGGCCGAAGCGGGCGCCAACATACTTATCGCAGGGGTCGCGGTCTTCGGAAAACCCGACTACAGCGTCGCCATTTCCCAGATCCGAGCCGCTGCTCAAGCGGGATGGACCGCCGCTGGACGGTCGTCATGAGTGTCGGGGCGACTGGATTCGAACCAGCGGCCTTTCGGTCCCGAACCGAACGCGCTACCAGGCTGCGCCACGCCCCGATATTTTAAATTTTCAGCTTTCTGTTTTCTGATGCGTCAGAAGATCGCGTCCGTCAACAGGGTCGCGAAATCTAGCACGCCAAATACCGAGTTCCGCAAGAAAAAGAGCCAGGACGACCCATAGAATGGGTGTTCGCAACGGATAACGCTCGGGCGCTGTGCCCGCGCCCGCTTTGAACAGGGGACCACCGTCATCCGCTAACACTTGGCCGCCCGTGGTGTTGGCCAACGTACGAAGAAGCGCCGACCCATCGTCGCCCGGGCTGAATTCCGGCGCGGGCGGGATGGACAGAAATCCCTCCCCATCCGTAGCGCCTCCTGTTTGGTCTGTGAACCGAACGCGTGCGGCTAGGGCCACTGTTCCAGGGGGAATCGCAAAATGCGCTTCTGAAACATCTTCGTCGCGAGGACGAAGGGGGCTTGTCCGCGTGGGTGCGGGCCACGTGACCAGGCGATCCGTTCCCTTCGGAAATGTGAACAAATCGACGTTGCCGGACCTTCGCTGCGGCACTGAGGCAACAAGCCGTCCCTGTTGCAAGCGCAGGTCGACGGCGGATCTGTTCCCGCCCCCACGCCGAAGGGCGCTACGTACAATCTGGGTCCAGAATTTTGAGTACCCCGTCCACTGCAAGAAATCCGAGGACCAACGTCCATCCAGATCGCTGGCCCAGAAGAGAACTTGTCCGAGGCCCGTATGGCTCCTAACCAATAGCGCCGCTTGGTCGGGAGTTTGCAAAAGTAACTCGGTTCGCGGACGTGCCCTAACGCGTGTTCGACCGTGCAGCGCCGGGGCGCGCTCGAAATTGATTGCGGTGAACAGTTCTGACGTGCGCGCGGATCGCACCAAAGACCGCGTATCAGCGGCAGGGCCCAGATTCATCTCGTTTGTCTCTCGCGTGAATATTCTGGGGATACTGGCAGGATCGCGGGCGTGATAAAAACGGCCGCCACCGCGGTTGGCGATGACTTGCAGCAAAGCCAAATCGGCGGCATCCCCCACACCGACCGACGACACGGTGATGTTTGCTGCAACGGCGGTTTCGACCAATTCGGCGATTCCTTCGGCAGGGGATTGCCCATCGGACAGCACGATCAGGTGTTTTTTTGGTGCCGAAACGGGGATCAATTGTTCCAGGGCGTCGTGCAGAGCGGGCCCAAGGTTGGTTCCTCCGCTTGCGCTGATCTGGGAAATGTCACTTAGTATTCGCTGGCGGTTGGCAGCGGGCTGCAACGTAACGACGGTGTGCGGTTGGCTGTCGAAGACCACGACTGTGATCAAATCTTCGGGCGCCAATTTTTCGGCGGTGGCTCGGGCTGCTTCCCGCGTGAGGTCCATTTTAGGACCGCTCATAGATCCTGATCGATCAATCACCAACCCCAGTGCCAATGATGGCTCTCGGCGTTCAGTAACGGGATCGGGCTGCACCGGTAAAAGATCTGCAACGGGACCGACAGGAAGCCCCCCAGCGCCCCCCGCGACGATCAGTCCCAGGCCGTCTTGAAGGCCCGCCGAAAGGCCGTCTTGCCATCCCCGGGGCAGCGTCCCGGCGCTATCCGCTATCACCAGAAGGGACAGTTGTTCCAGATCGGAAACGGGGGGCAATCGGTCCACTGAGACCGTCTGAACGTCCAGATCCTGGGCGCGGAGGGCGGCTTCGAACGCGCCAGCCTTTTGGTTTTCAGCGATCACTAAAACGCGCGGTCGTGCCTGAGGTTTCACGACCAAGGTGGCCACATCGTTGTCGGGGTGATGATCGGGGAGGACCGCGTGGCTGACAAATCGAAACACCGAGGCCGATTCCGTTTCGATGCGCACAGGGAATGAGATCCGCCCGCGCGACACGTCGCCCTTACGAGACAGAACGACAGATTGCTCAGACGTAGTCCCACCGTGTTTGGGCCCGCCGTCCTGAATCACTTGGACGGTGACCGTACCGCTATGCAAGGCGGCCACTTCGACGTCGATGGCAAATCCCGATTTTGGATGAACCACAGGGGGGGCGGTCACACGGACGATGGCCACGTCGTTCTGATCGTCGGCTTGCATTGGCCGCACGAAGACAGGGATCTGTCGTGCTCGATAGATTGGAATGACCATCGTGGCGTTCCCCGTTGTTTCCTTTCCGTCGGTCATCAGCAGAACCCGGGTCAGGCGGTCAGGCCGCGCCTGGCCCAAGGCCAGCCCCAGCGCGCTTGCGATATTTGTGGTTAGACCCTCCTGGCCTTTGGTGCGCCGTGCTGGCAGGGTATCGCCCCATGTCGGGGTGCTTGCAAATCGAAGGATCTGAAACGCCTGCGGTCCGTCCGCCAGCACGGCCCTGTCACGAACCTGTGCCAACCAGGCCGTGGCCTGGGACCAGGCAGGGTCGGACACGCTGTCGGATTCATCCAATAACGCGATCACCGCAACCGCCTGGCTGTTCCTTGTCCACGTGGGTGTAGCCAATGCCAAGGCGATTCCCATCACGCAGACAATCCGCATGCCGGTACGCAGCCAAATATGGTTTCGACGAAGCGCCCGGGCGCGTGAAAATGTCGGAATCAACATGGCCGCAGCCATTCCCAGCCAAAGCCATATTGGTTCCGCCAGGGTGATATGATTCAGGACGTCCATCGCCTGCTCCGCGAAATCCATTCACCCAAAAGCAAGACCGCCAAAACCAGCAGCAAGGCGGGGACGATATCGTGACTTGGCCTGCCGGTCTGAGTCACCTTTGGAAATGGCGTCCAAGCTGCCGTAGAGGGGGTTTTGGACATCGCACCTTCCGAAACAGGAATGGGCGCCAGGGCATCGACGGTCGTGTTGTCTGGCCGGTCGTCCAACCAGTCTAGGGCGTTGGCTACAAGCAGCGGCAACGCGGGTCGCAAGGGCAGATCCGATCGCCGGGGATCAAAAGCGATAGCAACGATACGCAGCCCGGGACGTTCGCGTGTAGCAATCAATGGCTTGCCCCAGTTCGCCGCAACCACCCGATCCTCCGGGGTCACGTGCAACGCCTGCGCGGAGGTGATATTTAGATCCCGCAGCGAAACACCCGCCATCACGGGATGGGTCGTATCTTGATCAGTCACGACCGGTGCGTTCAGGGAAATTCCGCCTGGAAAGGGATGACCTGGCCCGACGGGTCCTAGATAAAGAAAACGACCCCTTGAGGGAGGTGGCGTCGGGACCGCGCCGTCGAAGATGACCAAGCCTTCCCTTGGCCGTCGAATCGCTTCTGAAGCTCCACTTTGTTGGACCTCGACACTGGAACCCAAGGCCGAAAGGGCGCTCTGTAGATATAGATTTGGAGCCCCCACCACCCAGACCCTCCTTTTGCGTAGGATCGGCAGGGTTGTCGTCATGACATTGTCGCCGAGCAGACTGTCCTCCTCAGGGCTGATGATCCGAAGATCAACGGCCGCGCTCCCGTCGATCGCATACTCGCCCGTGCGCGTGAGCGATCCTTCGGGAGCCAAGCTGTCTTCATGTGTCGCCACCACCCGATCGTCTACACGCAGGGCGACCCGCACGCGCCTTGCCGAAAGACCGTGATTCATTACCCGGAAGGACACGGTCGCGCGGGAAGGGATTCGCCAGGATCTCGTGATCCGCAGCGATTCCACGGCAAGATTCCCAGCCGAATCGCCTACGTTTTTGATGCGCCGGTTGATTGTTGGGGAAAGCTTTTCGGTCGAAATGTCGGGATCTTGGTCTGTTACCAGCACCAGCTCGGGTCGAGATTTTCCCCGCAGAGCCTGTTCGGCTAGAGCTACCGCTTGATCCGCATCATCGCTCTGGGGTAGGGCGGTCAAAAGGTTTGATGCGGATAAAATTCGCGCGGGATCTGACTCGAATCCGGTTTCAGCCACCGGCGTCGCCGCAAAACTCATCAGCATGATTCTGTCGTTCGACCCCGCGGTTGCCAGCACGTCGCCGATGGCCGCGCGGGCCCGATCCATTCTCGTGCGTCCCTTTGGCCCAGCGGCCATCGACGCCGAACGGTCGACCAGGACGACCACATGGCGCCCTAATAGGTCGCCGGATCCCCTAGGTGACACGGACATCATGATCAATCCCATGATCAGAAGCTGGATCATCCAGGAACCCACATGCCGAATTCTTGGACGGCGGCCGCGTACCGCTTTCGTTCCCGGCAGATCCGCCCACAGCCCGTCGAAGGACACCAATACGCGGGGGGGCTGCCGCCTTGCCAGGTAGAACGCGGTTACAACGCCCCCCGCCAAGGTAGCTGTAACGACAATCCACGACCCCGTCATCGCAAGATCCCGGGAACTAGCCCCGGGCTCCCCGTACCCGGAGGATACGCAGCGCTAGCGCCTCGAATGGCATCGTGCATGGGGCCTCGAAAAAACGAATCGACCGCCTCTTGCAGAAGGTCAGAAGATCCGACCGGCGCTTTGCAAATCGTTCTTCGTAGGCGCTCCGAAGGGCCGACAAGTTAGATACCCAGCGCTCCCGACCCGTTTCGGCATCTACCAAGATAGCCTCGTCAGGAAGGTCGTGGGCTTCGTCCACGGTGGCAAAAATCTGGATGACAACGACATCAAAGCGGGCGTGTTTGAGCCTTGCAATGGCGTCTTCGTGACCCCCAGTGTCGAACAAGTCTGAGATCAAGACCACCACGCCGGGTCGTGGCGACGAACTCAGGAAAGTTCGAACAGCCTGTCCTAGATCCGTGCCCCCTTCAGGCGTTACCGATCGCAGGTGGGTAAGGATCCGGTGAATCCAGCCGGTGCCCCTACCGATTGGGCAGCTTGGATCGAGATCACATCCCACAGTTCCTACCGCCACTTGATCTCCGGCGGCCAGCCCGACATAGGCCAATGCCGCCGCGGTCTGTAAGCCGAGACGCAGTTTGGCCGGTGCCCCCAGTCCCATCGACGCGCTTCGGTCCACCAGTAGATGGATGGGCAGATCCTGATCCTCTTCGAACACCCTAACCAAGGGCCGTTCGAGCCGCCCAAACAGATTCCAATCCAACCGCCGCAGATCGTCGCCGGGGACGTATTCACGGTGATCGACGAAATCGAGTCCGAGGCCCACACGTCGACGGCGTCCTGTGCGCTTTTGTGTGATCAATGCCAGACGCTCGATTTTTCGCCTGAATGCATCGTCAAACCCAGCATCGAAGCCGTTCACGTCAACCCTCTGGTAGGTTCTTAATCAGATCGGCGATGAGGTCGTCGGTGGAGACTCCCTCAATCTCGGCCTCGAAATTCAACAATATTCTGTGGCGCAGCGCGGGTGCCGCCACGGTCCGAACATCGTCGAATGACGGCGAGAAACGACCGTCCCGCAGCGCCTGTACCTTTGACGCCAGCACGATGGCCTGGGCACCGCGTGGCGATGCACCATGTTTGACGAAAGTGCGGATGCCAGGGATGGTCGAAGTTTGAGGGTGGGTGCCCTCTACGATACGAACAACGAAGTCCTGGACGATCGGTGCTACCGGGACTTCTCTCACCACGGCCCTTAACGCCACCAGGCGATCGGCCGCTAGCGCCGCCCGGGGCTTTTCACGTTCTGCTCCCGTGGTCCTGTCCAAAATCGCGTGAAGTTCAGCGCGGCTTGGGGGCAAGACCAGAAGCTTGAAAAAGAACCGGTCGAGCTGGGCTTCAGGCAAGGGGTAGGTGCCCTCCATCTCGATAGGATTCTGGGTCGCAAGGACGATAAAGGGGGAGGGCAGGGGATGGGTCGTTCGCCCGACCGTGACAACCCCTTCCTGCATGGCCTCCAAAAGGGCGCTCTGGGTTTTCGGAGTCGCGCGGTTGATCTCATCTGCCAGCAGCACATGCGCAAAAATCGGCCCACGCTGAAATTCGAACCGCCGTCCCGCGCCATCCTCGGTGATCATGTTTGTGCCGGTCACGTCCGATGGCATGAGATCCGGCGTGAATTGAATGCGGCTCCATTGCAGCGACAAGGATTCGGCAACGGTGCGCACCAACAGGGTTTTTCCTAAACCCGGCACGCCTTCCAGCAACACATGCCCTCCGGAAAGAATCGCCGTGACGACACCTTGCACGATCCCGATGTGGCCGACGATGGTTTTGCCGATCTCGTCGTGGATCGACTTGAGGTCGGCTTGAAACTGTTCCACCAGCAACCGAGCCTCTCCCTTTGCCGTCATTGAGCCTGGGCTCCTTCTGTGCGTGGGCTTATCAGATCGAAATACCGCCGCACCATCTCGCGACGTTGGACCGGAACGGCGGTTGTGTCTAGGGTGTCTTCCACGACTGCGGCATAATCTCGAAAGACCCGCTCGTACCGGTTTCCTTGCACCCGCCCGTTCGCGCCGCCTGCGATCACCTGGGCACGCGACAGCCCCTCCGCGGTAGGCAGTTCCACGTGCTCATCCTTACCGTTCTTCCCGACAGACGACGTTTTGTGTCCCAGGGGTGCGTCACCGGGGTCGTTTCCCGCTCGATCCGCCCCCACCATCCGGGGCACAACGCCCGCTTGGTGTTCCGCGACTGACTTCATTGGTGTCGGTGTTCCGCTTTTCTGTGCCGAACCCAATCTAGATACACCCGCCTGTGACGAGGGGGTGGTGCCGGACGAATCGCCGGCGCGCGACTTTACCCCGGCCCCCGCGCCTTCCAACGGCGGGTCCTTTTGCTCTCCGGTGATCTTTTGGATTGCGTCTTTTAGGGCCTGGTTTACCCGTGCGCGATCTTCGCCTTCTTGCGCCTGCGCGGCTTGCGCCGCCAACTCGGCTCCCGCCTTCTTGACCGAAGTGGCGCAAGCGTCAGGATCTTTTTCGCAGTCTTGTGCCACATCATCCAGCGCCCGCTCCAGGCGTTTAAGTTCACGTTCCGGCTCCGCCTCGGGTGCCGCTGCCGCTGCCGCCGTCGCCAACGTATCCGGGGCGGCGTTCTGGCCTAGGCCCGCCGCCTCCGCAAAGGTGGCGGCCGCTTCTTCGCGCTCGTCGACCGGCGCCTTATGGAGCGTGGCCGCCAGCTCATCAAACCGCCGCCCAATGGCCTCAGCATCGAACCGGCGCACGGCTTCGGCTGCCGCCCTCGTCGTCGGATCCTTTTGCAGAACTTGTGTCAACGCTTCGAAGAGCCCGCCTGACCGTCCGCCCGATTTTACTAGATCGTCCGACAGCTTTGTCAGGGCCGTCAGCCTTGCTTTCGTCGTTTCGGGGCCAACGCCTTCGGCCTGGTTCAACACATCCAGGGCAAGCGTGATTAGCCTTTCGTTCTTGCGATCGCCGTTTTTTCTTGCCTGGACCAGGACGTCTTGCAGCAAGGTGCGCATTGCGGACAGGCCCATTTTGGCATCAGCTTTGGTTTCCGTGGCGGTGCTGGTCATGACTGTTTGGAATCGGGGCGGCCGTCCCGCGGCCTGTGCCCAAAATGCGGCAAGGACAATAGATCCAACCGCGAGACCAGACAGTTTGGGTGCTTTGATGGGGACGGCATGTTTCGCGCTACCCGCGTCGAGGCGACCTGCCGCATCGGACAGGACTTCATCGACAAAGGGTGTCCCGGCACTTCCTGCCAGTTCCAGGGCGACGACCGTTCGATCGGCGTTATGCATCGTCGAATCG
The DNA here is from genome assembly GCA_043754455.1 of Myxococcales bacterium. GTDB lineage: Bacteria > Myxococcota_A > Polyangia > Fen-1088 > Fen-1088 > JAYUUT01. Next base: position 3,259 of record JAYUUT010000409.1, on the reverse strand, counting down.
ATCGCGGAATCCAACGCCCGCGCGCACACGACCAGATCAATTCTCCTTCGCGACGCCAAGATTGCGGTGACCAACGCCACTGACAGCGCAACCCCTGCGGCCCCCGTTTTCGTGGCCATCGGGGGCGTTCCCTTCCAGACAGTCCATGCCGCCAGCAACATTAACCCTAACGCCGTCCCCAGAATCCCCAGCACTGCATCCTGTAACCCCGCCTGCACCCGCATACGCCAGCGCACGCGGTGCACATGGGTAAATAGGACCTCCTTTGCAGACACCGGCCAATCCTACCCCGGCCCGTCGCCCCTGCGGCGTGACTGTACCGTCAATTTGTGTCGGACCCATCCCCGGACGTGGTCGGCAGTGCCACCCCAGCGTCCAGATCTTCCTCCTCGACGCTGCGGCTGATTCTATAACTTCCTGACAACCAGGCCCCCAAATCGATGGTTTTGCACCGACTTGAACAAAAGGTCCCGAAAGCCAGGTCGCCTTGGGGCAGCTCGCGCTTGCAAACGGGACAGATCCGGTTCATGGCCAGCACTGTACAACTTGCGTCACCCCTCGTGCTACGGTCCTGGCAGGTGAAATCCGTCGTCGTTGGCACTGCCCTCGTCGCCCTCGTTATGGGGTGCCAGGGGACCGCTGCCTTCCCGCGTTCACCCGTGGCCGGAACCCCGCCCACTGCCGCCGCCCCGCCGCCAAGGAGACCCACCCGCGTGACCTTCACACTCAAGAACGGACTCAAGGTTGTTCTGTCCGAAAACCATTCGGCCCCTGTGGTTGCCTTCCAGGCCTGGGTCCGCGTGGGGTCCGCCGATGAACCCCCCCGGTTGGCCGGGGTTGCCCACGTTTTCGAACATATGTTGTTCAAAGGCACGAAAAGACGGGGCGTGGGGCAGATAGCCCAGGAAGTCGAAGGATCGGGTGGCGAAATCAATGCCTGGACCAGTTACGACGAAACGGTTTACCACCTGGTCATGGCCAGCGACTATTTCGACACGGGCCTCGACATCCTCGCTGACACCATCCAGTTTTCTAGCTTCGATCCCGCAGAGCTCGGCCGCGAACTCAAGGTGGTTCTTGAGGAAGTGAAACAGGGGCTCGACGATCCCGACCGCATGGCGTCGCAAGGTCTATTCGAGGCTGCGTTTGACGTTCACCCCTATGGCCGCCCCATCATCGGCACCCCTGAAACAGTGTCGCGGTTCAAACGTCAGGATCTTCTAGAATTCTTCGCAAAACACTATGTCGCTTCCAATCTGACGCTCGCTGTTGTGGGCGATTTCGACATGGCCCGGGCCCAGGGTGCCATCACCCGCGCGTTCGAAAAAATGCCCGCGGGATCCCCGGCCCCCAAACGCCGTGTACAGCCTCCGCAGACGTCACCCCGCGTCCGCGCGGTCGCCCGTGATGTCAAAGAAACCCAGCTCTTACTCGGTTTTCGTGTGCCGTCCTTGCATGACGATGACGTTCCCGCGCTTGATCTTCTTGCGGTGGTTTTGGGCCAAGGAGACAGCTCGCGGCTAAACCGTGAAGTCGTGCGCAACCAGCAGCTCGTCACCAGCGCATCGGCCTACGGATTTTCGGGCCTCGACCCGGGCCTTTTCGTCTTAGGCGCCAATCTTCCCCCTGGTCGGGTCGACGAAGCCGCCCGCGCCCTTCTGGACGAAGCCCTTCGCCTTGGCCGCGAGGACATGAGCCCCGAAGACCTCAACAAAAGCCGAACCATCTTGGAAAGCGACCGTGTCTTTGACAAAGAAACGGTGCAGGGGTACGCCCGGAAACTTGGGTTCTTTGCCAGCATCGCTGGCGATGTCGCTTTCGAAGGCCGTTATTTCGATCGCTTGCGCGGCTTAACCCCGGCCGATCTAAGGCGCGTGGCGGCCAAATATTTCCGCACTGAATCCCTGACGGTTTATGCCCAGATTCCGGAACCCAAAGCGGATCGCCAGAAGGACCGGGCGGCGCGTGCCCAGGCCCAGCTGGAAAAGGTCGTGGGCACGGCGACCGCCCGCGCCGATAAAAGGTTCGCCGCGCCAACCGTGGCGCCGGCTCTTGCCGCCGCTGAACCCGTCACCCGCGTGGTGTTGCCGGGGGGCTTGCGGCTTCTGGTCATGCGAGATCCCTCCGTTCCCATCGTCGCTGTGCGTGCGGCGTGGCCCGGTGGGCTTCGCTATGAAGATCCCGCTTCGAACGGGATTTCCAACCTTTTGGCAGCACTGCTATCGCGTGGCACCAAAACCCGATCGGCTGACGATATCTCCACCGCAGTGGAAAGCATGGCCGGCAGCCTATCGGGCTTTTCGGGGCGAAACAGCCTAGGACTGCAGGGGGAATTTCTGTCCCGTCATTTCGATGCCGGGCTGGAATTGATGGCCGACTGCCTACAGAACGCCACCTTTGCCGATGATGAACTGGAAAAAGAACGACGCGTGGTCCTGGACGATCTGCACGCACAGGAAGACAACATCGGCCACGTCGCATTCCAATTGTTCCATAGCGCCCTATGGACCCGGCACCCGTACCGAATGGACCAACTGGGAACGCGATCATCGGTCGGGGCCATCACCCGTCGAAAGTTGCTGAACCACCTTCGTAGCCATTATCGCCAAGACAATCTGACAATTGCCGTTGTGGGCGACGTGGATCCCAAAAACGTTGTCGCCCGGATCAAGGCGTTATTCCCCGAAGCCTCCCCTGGTCGTACCGAAATGCCTCAGATTGCCGCAGAGCCCCCGCGGGCGGAACCGACCCAGGCCTTCCGCTTCATGGCCAAGGAACAGGCGCACGTGATCATTGGGTATCCGGGCACGACGCTGGACAACCCGGATCGTTTCCCCCTTGAGGTGCTGTCACAAATTCTGTCAGGGCAGGGCGGTCGCCTATTTGTCGAGATTCGTGAAAAACGCGCCCTTGCGTACCGGGTCAGCGCCTTCGGCCTCGAAGGCATCGACCCTGGCTATTTTGCCCTTTACGTTGCCACGGGCCCCGAACGCCTAGACGAGGCCATGGCCGCGTTGCGCGCCGAGATCCAAAAGATCATCGACGAAGACGTGTCGCGCGGTGAATTGGAGCGGGCCCAGCGATATCTGGTCGGCACCCACGCCATCGGCCTTCAGAGGAAAGGTGCCATCGCCGCCATCATGGCGCTTAACGAGGCGTACGGTCAGAACTACCGCCTCTACCGGCAATACGGGGATCGCATCCGCAAGATTACGATTGCTGATGTTCGCCGCGTGGCGCGCAAGTACCTCGATCCCAA